>JALXAG010000032.1 GCA_026992315.1 Sneathiellales bacterium
GGCGGTTCATCTCCATCTGCCAGAGGCGGTTCTGCGCATGGGTATAGCCCATGGCGAAAACGCCGTCGGTTTCATTGCTGGCATAGATATGGGCGACGCCATAGCGGTCGGTCACGATGCGCACCGGGGCCTTCAGCCCCTGCAGGGCCACTTCGCCCTCATAATCCGGCAGCGACTGCCTGAGCCATAAATATCCGCCGCCGAGGGCGACGGCCAGCACCGCCACCAGAAGCCCCAGAATGCGCAGGAACCATTTCATCGGACCATCCCCCTAGAAATCTGATTGCGGCAAGATTAGCGTCATGTCTTGCCGTGGGCCAGTGCGAACGCGTAAATAAGGGAAGTTTGGCGCCGGGTCACTGTTTTGGCGACCGCCGGCAATAATGAGGAGAACGGATAATGGCGAAAGTGGCATTTCTCGGCCTGGGGGTGATGGGCTATCCGATGGCCGGGCACCTGGCGGCGAAGGGGCATGAAGTCTGCGTCTACAACCGCACCGCGGCAAAGGCGGAACAATGGGCGAAGGAACATAAGGGACGCATGGCCGCAACCCCGGCCGCGGCGGCGGAAGATGCGGATTTCGTCATGACCTGCGTCGGGAACGACGACGATCTGCGCTCTGTCGTTCTGGGAGACGAGGGGGCGCTTGCCGGGATGAAGGAAGGGGCGATCCTCGTCGATCACACCACCGCATCGGCCGCGGTGGCGCGCGAACTGGCGGCGGTCGCCCGCGAACAGGGCAAGGGGTTCGTCGATGCGCCGATCTCCGGCGGTCAGGTCGGGGCGGAAAAGGGCATTCTGACCATCATGTGCGGCGGCGAGGAGGCCGATTACAAGGCCGCCTGCCCGGTGATGGAGGCCTATGGCCGCCGCATGGATCTGCTGGGCGGTGTCGGATCGGGGCAGCTTGCCAAGATGGTCAACCAGATCTGCATCGCCGGGGTGCTGCAGGGGCTGGCCGAAGGGCTGCATTTCGCCGACAAGGCCGGGCTGGATGCCATGAAGGTGGTCAATGTCATTTCCGGCGGTGCGGCCCAGTCCTGGCAGATGGAAAACCGCTCTGAAACCATGACCCGCGACGAGTTCGACTTCGGCTTCGCCGTCGATTGGATGCGCAAGGATCTGGGCATATGCCTGGACACCGGCAACGATATCGGCGCCAGCCTGCCGCTGACGGCCATGGTCGATCAGTATTATGCCGATGTGCAGGCCATGGGCGGCGGCCGCTGGGATACATCCAGCCTGATCCGGCGGCTGCGCCAGCTCGATGCCCCGTATCGCGGGAAAGGCGATAAATAAAAGGCGATAAATAAAAGGCGATAAACAAGATGATGAAAAAGGGATAAGGATTTGGTCTTTATCCCTTTTTCAGCTTTTCCGCCATCGCCGGGGCGAAATAGGTCAGGATGCCGTCGCAACCGGCGCGCTTGAAGGCCAGCAGGCTTTCTGCCATGACGGCATCGAGATCCAGCCAGCCGTTTCGCCCCGCTGCCTGCAGCATCGCATATTCGCCGGAAACCTGATAGGCATAAAGGGGAACGCCGAAGCGCTCCTTCACCCGCCGGCAGATATCGAGATAGGGCATGCCCGGTTTCACGATCACCATATCGGCGCCTTCGGCCAGGTCGAGGGCGACTTCGCGCAGGGCTTCCTCGCTGTTGGCGGGATCCATCTGATAATTTTTCTTATCGGTCCTGCCCAGATTGCCGGACGACTGTACCGCATCGCGGAAGGGGCCGTAAAAGGCCGATGCATATTTCGCCGCATAGGACATGATCTGCGTATTGACCATGCCGCGTTCCTCGAGCGCTGCGCGAATGGCGCCGATGCGCCCGTCCATCATGTCCGAAGGGGCGAGGATATCGCACCCGGCTTCCGCCTGCACCAGGGCCTGTTTGATCAGCATGTCGATGGTGCGGTCGTTGACGACATAGCCATCCTCCAGGATGCCGTCCTGCCCGTGACTGGTGAAGGGATCGAGGGCGACATCGCAGATGATGCCGATATCCGGCACCGCCGCCTTGAGGGCGCGCACGGCCCGGCAGACCAGATTTTCGGGGTTGGCGGCTTCGGCGCCGTCCTCGCTTTTCAGGGCCTGATCGATGACCGGAAACAGGGCAATGGCCGGAATGCCGAGATCCCGTGCCCGGGCTGCGTTTTCCGTCAGCAGATCGATGGAAAACCGTTCGACCCCGGGCATGGAGGATACGGGAATGGTGCCGTCGCCGTCATGCACGAAAACCGGCCAGATCAGATCGTCGACGCACAGGGTGTTTTCCGCCACCAGGCGCCGGCTCCAGCCGGTGGCACGGTTGCGTCGCATGCGGATCGCCGGGAAACGTCCGGGTTCGGTTGGTGCCGCCATGATCGATATGCTCCTGTTCGTCATGCTTGTCCGCTTCATGCCGGGCCGTCCGTGCGGACAGGCGCCAATACGGCGGAAGAACCAGCACAGCGGAAGAATGGGACGATAGCCAAACCTGGCCCGCGGGCCAAGCGGGAATTGGCGGAATCCCGCTTCCGCCCCGACACGGCGGATACTGTCCGGCCGGATCGTATCGGGATGCCATGACGTGTGTCAAAGGGCTGACGCGCCATCATGTCGCGGGTGCGTCGATTGACTTGATCCCGGCACTCTTCTACACCCGCCGGTAGCGGAATTGCCGTAGCGTCAGCCTGGCTGGGGCATCCGGGTGCGGTTTTCCGGCAGAAGAAGGGCTGCAAGCCCTTGTCAGGACGGTAAGCGCGGAGAGAACCATGGATTTCGAACTGACCGAGGAACAACGGGCATTTCAGGAAGCGGCGCGGGAATTCGCCAATGGCGAAATGGCCCCCCATGCGGCAAAATGGGATGAGGAGAAAATCTTCCCCGAGGAGGTGCTGCGCCAGGCGGCGGCACTCGGCTTTGCCGGCATATATGTCAGCGAGGATGTCGGCGGCTCGGCGCTGTCGCGCCTCGATGCGGCCATCATTTTCGAGGAGCTGGCCGCGGCCTGCCCGTCGACGGCGGCCTATATCTCCATTCACAACATGGCCTCCTGGATGATCGACCGTTTCGGCAGCGACGATCTGCGCCGGCGCTATCTGCCCGATCTGACCAGCATGAACAAGTTCGCCTCCTATTGCCTGACCGAGCCGGGCGCCGGCTCCGATGCCGCCGCATTGCGTACCCGCGCGGTGCGCGACGGCGATCATTACGTGATCAATGGCAACAAGGCCTTTATCAGCGGCGGCGGGCGTTCTGATGTCTATGTCACGATGGTGCGCACCGGCGGCGACGGGGCACAGGGCATCAGCTGCATCGTCATCGACAAGGATACGCCCGGTCTCAGCTTCGGCGCTCAGGAGCGCAAGCTGGGCTGGAATTCCCAGCCGACCGCCATGGTCAATTTCGATGACTGTCGCGTGCCGGCAAGCAATCTCGTCGGCGAGGAAGGCGACGGCTTCAAGATCGCGATGAAGGGGCTGGACGGCGGACGGATCAATATCGGCGCCTGTTCGCTCGGCGCGGCGCGGGCCTGTCTTGAAATTGCCCGCCAGTACACCCAGGAACGCAAGCAGTTCGGCCGGGCCATCGCGGCTTTTCAGGCGACCCAGTTCACCCTTGCCGACATGTTCACCGATCTGATCGCCGCGCGGCTGATGATTCGCCAGGCGGCGGCCAAGCTGGATGCCCAGGATCCGGAGGCGACCAGTTTCTGCGCCATGGCCAAGCGTTTCGCCACCGATGCCGGTTTCGATATCTGCAACAAGGCGCTGCAGCTGCATGGCGGTTACGGCTATCTGAAGGATTATCCGATCGAACGTTTCCTGCGCGATGCCCGTGTCCATCAGATTCTGGAAGGCACGAACGAGATCATGCGGGTGATCGTGGCCCGGCGGTTTCTGTCTCAGGACGTGACGCCATAGGATAAGGAGGGGCAGATCATGTCTGATGCTGAGGAAATCCTCTTCGAACGCCGCGGTAATATCGCCATCGTTACCCTGAACCGGCCCAAGGCCCTGAATGCCCTGACCCATGGCATGTGCGTTGCCCTGAAGGCGCGCCTGGATGCATGGGCCATGGATGCGGCCGTTCATGCGGTCGTCATCCGCGGGGCCGGCGAGAAGGCCTTCTGCGCCGGTGGCGATATCCGCAAGCTTTATGAAGAAGGCCGCGCCGGCAGCGATTATCCGGCGCGCTTCTATGGCGACGAATACCGGCTGAATGCCGCCATTTACCATTTTCCGAAGCCGTATATTGCATTGATCGACGGTTTCGTCATGGGCGGGGGTGTCGGCGTTTCCGTGCATGGCAGTCACCGTGTCGTCGGCGAAAACGTCAAATTCGCCATGCCGGAAACCGGCATCGGCCTGTTTCCCGATGTCGGCGGATCCTATTTCCTGCCCCGGCTTCCCCATCGGCTGGGCATGTATCTCGGCCTGACCGGGGCGCGTTTCGGGGCGGATGACTGCCTCCATGCCGGGCTGGCGGATGCCATCGTTCCCGCCGAACGTTTCGATGAACTGATCGATGCCCTGGCCGCCAATCCGCTGCAATCGGGCCATGCGGTCAGCGCGATTGTGGCCTCCTTCGCCCGCGAGGGGGCAAAAGCGCCGATAGCCGATCATGAAAAGGTGATCGAGGACTGTTTCTCTCTTGGCAGCGTCGAAGGGATCATCGAAGCCCTGCAGGCAGGGAATGACTGGGCGCAGAAGCAGGCAGAGATTATCCTGAGCAAATCGCCGACCAGCCTGAAGCTGACCTTCCGTCAGATCCGCGAAGGGGCGGGGCTGGATTTTGACGATTGCATGCGCATGGAATGGCGCATGGTCTGCCACGTCATGCGCGGGCATGATTTTTACGAAGGAACGCGGGCCGTGGTCATCGATCGCGACAATGCGCCGAAATGGTGCCCGGCCAGCCTGGAAGAAGTGGATGATGCGGAAATCGACCGCTATTTCCAAACGCCGCAGATCGGCGAACTGCGCCTGTGATCTGGACTGCACGGTATTCGATACGGAATTAAAGGGAGGAAGACATGGCTAAAATAGGATTTATCGGCGTCGGCAATATGGGCGGGCCGATGGCTGCCAATCTGATCAAGGCCGGGCACGAACTGAAAGTGTTCGATCTGTCGGCCGATGCGGTTGCCAAATTGGTGGAACAGGGGGCGGAGGCTGCGGAAACCGCAACCGATGCCGCCCGTGACGTGGATGTCGTCATCACCATGTTGCCGGCGGGCAAGCATGTGAAAAGCGTCTATCTGGGCGATGACGGCGTCATCGCCAATGCCAGGGAAGGGGCACTGCTGATCGATTCCTCGACCATCGATGTCGATACGGCCCGCGAAGTGGCCGCGGCCGCCAAGGCACGCGGCCTGCGGATGATCGATGCCCCGGTTTCCGGCGGCGTGCCGGGGGCGGAAGCCGGCACCCTGACCTTCATGTGCGGCGGCAGCGACGAGGATTTCGCCGCGGCCAAACCCTATCTCGAGGCCATGGGCAAGAATATCATTCATGCCGGCGGATCGGGCAACGGCCAGGCGGCCAAGATCTGCAACAACATGGTGCTGGGCATCACCATGATCGCGGTATCGGAAGCTTTCGTCCTGGCGGAAAAGCTGGGGCTGGATGCACAGACCCTGTTCGATATTTCATCGACCTCATCGGGCCAGTGCTGGGCGCTGACCTCTTATTGCCCGGTGCCGGGGCCGGTGCCGACTTCGCCAGCGAACCGCGATTACAAGCCCGGGTTCACCGCCGCCAACATGCTCAAGGATCTTCGCCTGGCTCAGGATGCATCGAAATCCGCCGGCGCGCGGACGCATCTGGGGGCGGAGGCCGCCCGCCTGTATACGGAGATGGAAGAACAGGGGCGCGACGGCCTCGATTTCTCGGCCATCGTCAAACTGATCCGCGAAAGCTGATTTCACCCGTGTTTGCGGAAAGGCGCCCCGCCAGCCCGGCGGGGCGCCTTTTTGATGCTTTTGCGCCGTTTGCCATACGGTGGAATGGCCCAGGTGATTTTACTATCACTTCGAAAAGTGATTCGGATATCACTCAGGGGCGTTCAGGACGATGAACTGTCCCGTGGAGGCCTGTTGGCGGATCTTTCTGGCTTCTGCGTATTGCTCGGAATGGTAGAATTTGACCGCTGATTCCTTGTCGGGGAATTCCAGCAGAACGATGCGGGAACTTTCCTCCTCGCCTTCCAGGGTCGTTACCTCGCCGCCGCGGCAGAGAAAACGTCCGCCAAAAGCCTCGATCGCGGCAGGCGACAGCTTTTTGTAATCCTCGTAACGTTCCGGATCGGTCACGGTAATACGGGCGATGAGATAGGCAGCCATTGTCCCTCCGTTAAGTGTTGTGCTTCCGTATGCTGGTGCTCGCAGTTGTCCCGGCACCTGAACCCGCAGGCCGGGACGGTTGCGGTTCAGTCGGGTATGACGGCCGTTGTCTCGATCTCGACGCGGGCGCGCGGCTCCAGAAGGGCAGAAACCTGTACCAGGGTCATGGCCGGATAATGCTTGCCGATGATGCGCTTGTAAATCCGCCCGATTTCCCGTGTTGCCGCACGATATTCGGCACAATCGCGCACATACCAGGTCATGCGGGTGATATGGCCCGGTTCGCCGCCGGCTTCGCGCAGCACGGCGACGGTATTGTTCAGCGCCTGTTCCACCTGGGCGGCGAAATCGTCGCTTTCGAATTCCTGCCGCGCATTCCAGCCGATCTGCCCGGCCACGAAGACGAACCGGCCCTTGGCGGCAACGCCGTTGCTGTAGCCGACCGGCGGGGTCCAGTCACTTGGGTTCAGCAGTTCCATGGGTTCTTTTATATATAAACTAATTCAGGCTGCAAACTTATCTTTTCCCCGGGCATTGAAACAGGCGCATCCGCCGCGACAGGCGAAGGTTTGCCCGGGGAACAGTCTGTGCGATACTGGCGATCCGTGTAGCGATGGCGGAGATGGCGGAGATGGCCGGCAATCTTGATGAGGTGCTCTACGAGATCACGCGCTCGGGTAACAGCCTGAGGGTGAGCGCGATCGATCCGCTCAGCAATACGGAGGCAACGGTCACGGGCCCGCTGACCAGTCGCGAACAGCTGAAGATCATCGCCCGGCGGAAGCTGCAATTCCTGCTAGCAAAAGATGAAAATACGCCGGCTTCCCGTCGCGGCCGCCGCAGGGGCATCCTGGCCTGAATCCAAAAAGCGCTTGCCGCGCTTCTTTCCTTTGCGTAAGAATTTTTCAACCAATGAAAAGCGGATGGCTCATCTGCGGTCAATGAGACAGGCCACGGGGGCGGAAATTCCGCTGGTAATTACAGGCAGAAAATAAAGAAACGGGAAAACAGGGGGGCTGCCGCAAGGTGGCCGGCGGGCACCTTCGATCGGCAGACAGTAGGGGGCGGTTTCGCTCGAAATCAAATCATGCGATCGAGGGTACTCCACGCAGGGATGCGCCTGCAGGGTGTCGTGGCGCATATGCATCCCAATGGCTCGGGAAGGCATTCTTCCCTGTCCGGCCAACAGGAATGCCCGGACAGGATGCCTTCGCAAAGATTAGAGGCTGCACATGGAAAGCACGTTCGAATATTTTCTGGAACAGCTCATCAACGGGGTCACGCTGGGTTCCGTTTATGGGTTGATCGCCATCGGCTATACCATGGTGTATGGCATCATCGGCATGATCAATTTCGCCCATGGTGAAATCTTCATGATCGGCTCCTTCATTGCCCTGATCACATTCATGATCCTGGGCATTGTGGGGATCACCTGGGTTCCGCTGGCCATTCTCATCGTGCTGATCGTGGCCATGCTTCTGACCTCGGTCTATGGCTGGACGCTGGAGCGCATCGCCTACAGGCCTTTACGAAATTCACCCCGCCTGGCGGCCCTGATCACGGCAATCGGCATGTCGATCTTTCTGCAGAATTACGTGCAGCTTCTGCAGGGGGCGCGCAACAAGCCGATGCAGCCGATCATCCGGGGCGGCATCGAACTGATGCGTCAGGGCGACTACGTGGTTTCCCTCAGCTATCTGCAGATGTTCATCATCCTGCTGACGATCGTTCTCATGGCGGTTTTCTCGCTGATCATCGCCAAGACCTCTCTCGGACGGCAGCAGCGCGCCTGCGAGCAGGATCAGAAGATGGCCTCCTTGCTCGGTGTCGATGTCGACAGGACGATTTCGCTGACCTTCGTCATGGGCTCGGCCCTGGCCTCTGTCGCCGGTGTGATCTTCCTGATCAATTACGGCGTGATCGACTTTTACATCGGCTTTCTTGCCGGGGTGAAGGCGTTTACCGCCGCGGTTCTCGGTGGCATCGGTTCGCTTCCCGGTGCCATGCTCGGCGGCATGCTCATCGGTCTGATCGAAGCCTTCTGGTCCGGTTATTTTACCGTCGAGTACAAGGATGTCGCGGCTTTTTCAATTCTGGTTCTTGTGTTGATCTTCCGGCCGACCGGGCTGCTCGGCAAGCCGGATGTGGAGAAGGTGTGACCCATGGCTGATTTGTCGATCAATGCCGAAAAGGCACGGGCACTGGATATGGGTGCCCTGCTGAAGGATGCCGGGCTGACAGCCTTTGTAGCCTTCGCGTTGTCGATTTCCCTGGTCGGGTTTCAGATCAAGGATGCTTCGGGCGGGCTGCAGCTGATAACACGTTTCGGCGATGTTGCCGTTGTCACGGCGATCGCCTTTATCGGGCGGGTGCTGCTGTTCCTGCTGCGACGGGGGCGGGGCCGTGCCGTGCTTATCTCATCTGCCGTACTGGCGGCGGTGCTGCTGCTGTCGATCCTTGCTTCCATGACCCCCGACAGCCTGCCCCAGGCCATCGTGGCCACGGCGCGGGCCGTTCTGCCATTCGGTAATGTGGTGCTCAGTTCGGTCATGCTGATCGTTCTGGTGGTGCTGGCCGTGCGCGGCTATCAGGTCATGACCCATTCCGTCCATGAGATGACCATGGAGGAACGCGACCGGGAAATGGACAAGGTCGCGGCCCGGGTGCAGAAAATTTCCCTGTTCCTGGGACCTCTGGCGCTGGTCTTCGCCATTGCGCTGCCGTTCATGCCTTTTGCCGACCGCCGCATCGTCGATATCGGTACGCTGGTGCTGACCTATGTCATGCTCGGCTGGGGGCTGAACATCGTGGTCGGCCTGGCGGGGCTGCTGGATCTGGGTTATGTGGCCTTTTATGCCGTTGGCGCCTATTCCTATGCCCTGCTGGCACAGTATTTCGATGCCAGTTTCTGGCTGGCGCTGCCCTTTGCCGGGATCATGGCGGCCGCGGCCGGGGTGACGCTGGGCTTTCCGGTGCTGCGCCTGCGCGGCGATTATCTGGCGATCGTCACCCTTGGCTTCGGGGAAATGATCCGCATCATTCTGCTGAACTGGTATCAGTTCACCGGCGGCCCCGACGGTTTGTCCGGTATTCCGCGGCCAAGCTTCTTCGGCCTGCCCTTCACCCGCAGGGTGCCGGAAGGCGGCGACAGTTTCGCGACGTTCTTTGGCCTGGACTATTCATCGCTGCACCGGGTCGTCTTCCTCTACTACCTGATCCTGGCCCTGGCGATGATCACCAATCTGTTCACGCTGCGTATTCGCAAGCTGCCGATCGGACGGGCCTGGGAAGCACTGCGCGAGGATGAGATCGCCTGTCGTTCTCTCGGCATCAATCCCACCAACACCAAGCTGACGGCGTTTGGCATCGGGGCGATGTTCGGCGGATTTGCCGGATCCTTCTTCGCCACGCGTCAGGGTTTCATCAGCCCCGAAAGCTTCACCTTCATCGAATCGGCGGTCATCCTGGCCATCGTGGTGCTTGGCGGCATGGGCAGCCAGCTTGGCGTTGTCTTCGCTTCCATCCTGCTGATCGGCCTGCCGGAAATCTTCCGCGATCTGCAGCAATACCGCATGCTGGCCTTCGGCGCGGCGATGGTGCTGATCATGATCTGGCGTCCGGCAGGGCTGCTGGCGCACAGGGAACCGAGCATCCGCCTATGGGGAAGAGATAAAATCGGCAAGAAAGCGGAGGTGCACTCATGAGTGGCGCACAGGAATACCGCTCGGCGAACAGGCCGCTTCTGACCGTGGAACATCTGACGATGCGCTTCGGCGGTCTGGTGGCCGTGGACGATGTTTCCTTTACGGCTTTTGACCGGGAAATCACGGCGATTATCGGCCCCAACGGCGCGGGCAAGACCACCGTGTTCAACTGTCTGACCGGTTTCTACAAACCCACGGTCGGGCGCATCACCCTGCACCGCGAAGACGGGGAAATGTATCTGGAGCAGATGGAAGGGTTCCGCATCGCCGCCAAGGGCGGCGTGGCCAGGACCTTTCAGAACATTCGCCTGTTTCCGCATATGACGGTGCTGGAAAACCTGATGATTGCCCAGCACAATCCGCTGATGCGCGCTTCCGGCTTTACGGTTCTCGGCCTGTTCGGCTTTTCTTCATACAAGATTGCCGAAAAAGCGGCCGTGGACCGGGCCCGTTACTGGCTGGAGAAGATCGGCCTGCTGGAAAAGGCCGATGACGAGGCGGGCAGCCTGCCCTATGGCGACCAGCGCCGCCTTGAAATCGCCCGGGCCATGTGCATCGATCCGGTGGTTCTGTGTCTCGACGAGCCGGCAGCCGGGCTCAACCCCAGGGAATCGGCCGACCTGAACGATCTGCTGAAGTTCATCCGCGACGAACACAATATCGGCGTACTGCTGATCGAACACGATATGAGCGTGGTCATGGGCATTTCCGATCACATCGTCGTGCTGGATTACGGCAAAAAGATATCCGACGGAACGCCTGAATTCGTCCGCAACGATCCCACTGTCATCCGTGCCTATCTGGGCGAGGAGGATGAAGAGGAAACCGCGGCGATGACGGGAGGAGAAGGCTGATGAGCGAGGTGATGCTGTCATTTTCCGGGGTGCATACCCATTACGGACATATCGAGGCGCTGAAGGGCGTTGATATCGAGGTACGGAAGGGGGAAATCGTCACGCTGATCGGTTCCAACGGTGCCGGCAAGACGACCCTGCTGATGACCACCTGCGGCAATCCACGGGCATCCAAGGGCAAGATAACCTTCGAAGGCAGGGATATCACCAATGCGGCGACCCATGAGATCGTGCGCCTCGGTATCGCCCAGTCGCCCGAGGGCCGGCGGATCTTTCCGCGCATGACGGTGATGGAAAACCTCCAGATGGGGGCGATCGTTTCGGACCCCGCCCATTTCGAGGAAGACCTGGAGAAGGCCTTTGCGCTTTTCCCCATTCTGAAGGAACGGCAGGATCAGCGCGGTGGTACCCTTTCGGGCGGCGAACAGCAGATGCTGGCGATCGCCCGGGCCCTGATGTCGCGCCCGCGCATGCTGTTGCTGGACGAACCTTCGCTGGGGCTGGCGCCCCTGGTGGTGCGGCAGATTTTCCAGACCATCAAGGAGATCAATGAAAAGCAGGGCATGACGGTTTTCCTGGTCGAGCAGAATGCCTATCACGCCCTGAAGCTGGCTCATCGCGCCTATGTCATGGTCAATGGCGAAATCCAGCTTTCGGGTACGGGCGATGAGCTGCTGGCCAATGATGAAATCCGCGCAGCCTATCTTGAAGGCGGGCATTGAGGAGAACGGATGATGGAAAACATAATCGGAAGTTCCGTCCCCGTATTCATCGGGATGACCCTGGTTCTGTTCGGTTTCGCTGCCTATTCGACGGGCAAGGCCCTGGGTACGACATGGAAGCCCGTAAGCCATCTCGTCTTTTATGTGCTGCTGCTCGGTATCGGGGACCGGTTTCTGACCTTTGCCCTGTTCGAGGCGCCGCTGCTGTCGCTACCGGCCTATATCGTCGATACGGCGGTCCTGATGCTGATCGGGCTGGCATCCTATAAATTCAACCGCAATGCCAAGATGCTGTCCCAGTATCCCTGGCTGTATGAGCGCAGTGGCCTTTTCGGCCTGAAGGAGAGGCGGACGCAGGTTTAAAAACTGTCATGTTTCAGGCGGTTGGCCGTGATTTTCTTGCTCAGGCGGGGGGGCGTGCTAAACTGCCTTCAGGATCACGCTTCAGGCGTGTTGCCACGGTTTCTGACCGTGGCGGGAAGCCGCTGGCGGCTTCCGTTTGCGGAGGGTCGCTGTTTTCGGGGCGCAGGCTTCGGGACGGCGAAAACCACCATGGACCAGTTATTTTGGACCAACAGGGAGAGAAATATGTTTAACCTTAAAACGACCGTAGCCGCAGTGGCGCTGATGGCGCTTGCCGGCGGTGTGGCCAAGGCGGAAATCAAGATCGCCACCGTCGGCCCGATCACCGGCCAGTATGCTTCCTTCGGCGAACAGCTCAAGCGTGGCGCCGAAATGGCGGTCAAGGACATCAATGCCGCAGGCGGCGTTCTGGGTGAAAAAGTCAAGCTGATCGTCGGTGACGACGCCTGCGACCCGAAACAGGCGGTGGCCGTTGCCAACAAGCTGGTTGCCGAAGGTGTGGTATTCGTGGCCGGGCATTTCTGCTCCGGTTCGTCCATTCCGGCTTCCAAGGTGTATGAGGAAGAAGGCGTGCTGATGATTTCGCCTGCCTCGACCAATCCGAAGCTGACCGAAGAAGGCGGCGACAACGTCTTCCGCGTCTGCGGCCGTGACGACCAGCAGGGCATCGTTGCCGGCAACTATCTGGCCGATTACTGGGGCGGCAAGAAAATCGCCATTCTTCACGACAAAACGGCCTATGGCAAAGGCCTGGCCGACGAAACCCTGGCCCAGCTGAAGAAGCGCGGCATCGAGCCGGCGATGTACGAAGCCTATACCGCCGGTGAAAAGGATTATTCCGCCCTCATTTCCAAGATGAAGGCGGCGGGTATCGATGTCATGTATATCGGCGGCTACCACACCGAGGCCGGGCTGATGATCCGCCAGGCCCGTCAGCAGGGCTACAATGTCCAGCTGGTCTCCGGCGACGCGCTGGTCACGGATGAATACTGGAAGATCACCGGCAAGGCTGGTGAGGGCACGCTGATGACCTTCAGCCCCGATCCGCGCAAGAATCCGGAAGCGGCGCCGGTTGTGGCCGAATTCAAGGCTGTCGGCTATGAGCCGGAAGGCTATACCCTGTACACTTATGGCGCCATCCAGGCCTGGGCCGAAGCGGCCAAGGCGGCCGGCTCGCTCGATCTGGACAAGATGATTGCGTCCCTGCGCAGCAACAAGTTCAAGACGGTGCTGGGCGAAATCGGCTTCGATGAAAAGGGCGATGTGACGGCGCCG
The DNA here is from genome assembly GCA_026992315.1 of Sneathiellales bacterium. GTDB lineage: Bacteria > Pseudomonadota > Alphaproteobacteria > Minwuiales > Minwuiaceae > JALXAG01. The sequence continues at coordinate 13,248 of JALXAG010000032.1, forward strand.
GGCTACCTGTGGTATGAATGGAAAGACGGCACCTACGACTATGCGCCGGTGAAGGTCAATACTTCCAGGTAATGCCAGAAAAAACCCCTCGCTGAGGGAATAACAGGAAAGGGCCCGGATCGGCGATCCGGGCCCTTTTCAATGTGCGTTCAGTGTGTGACCGGTTAAGTAGTGTCGCATATATATATATATATCGATCATTTATGCAGCGGCTTTTGCCGCGCGGGCGTTCCGCAAACCGGCAAAAAAGAACCCCGCCGAAGAGACGGGGTTCGTATGGCGCCTGCGCGGAAGGATGTCCGCGGTTGTCCGGGCGGTGCGGTCAGCCCCGCCGTGCCTGTTTGCCAAGACCGATCTGTTTGGCGAATTTCGAACGCTGGGCGGCGTAGTTCGGGGCAACCATCGGATAATCCGGCGGCAGATTCCATTTCGCCCGGTATTCTTCCGGCGTCATGCCGTAATTGGAGCGCAGATAGCGCTTGAGCATTTTCAGCTTCTTGCCGTCTTCCAGGCAGATCAGGTAATCGGGCGTGATCGATCGCTTGATCGGCACGGCGGGTTTCAGGTTGTTCTGTTTTTTGTCCTGCTTGCCGTTGGCCAGGGCCGCCAGAGTGCTGTGGATGGATTCGATTAATGGCTTCAGTTCGGAATTATCCACTGGTTGGCTGCTGACGAATGCGGATGCGATCTGCGTTGTCATGCGCAGCAAGTCATCGGATGCCACTTCCGGCTCGTTTTGTTCTGCCATTCTTGTTCCTATTTTACTATTGGATGCCGTTTTTTATGTTTTATAGAAAAATGCCAATTAATTCGATTTTGTCAATGGACAATATTTTATTGAATAAGCGATGAATTGGCAACATGAGAACGAATTAATCGGGATTACTGACCTTTCTTCGAGAATAAATTCACACCACAAGCAGCCATGGATTGTGTTTTTTCGTATAGCCTGTTGCGGTTGTACTGATGGCGCGGCTTGCCTTGTGGTAAGGCCGCGGCATGTGATAAACAGCGCAGCGTAGATTGACCGACCGTTTCCATATGCAGGATATACCGATGCACCATCAGCCCATTTTCAGAAAACTGGCTTTGGCATGCGATCACGCAGGGTTTCCGCTGAAGCAGGCCATTCACCGCCGGCTGACCGGTGCGGGGCTGGAAATCGTCGATTGCGGCACCAATGGGACGGAATCGGTCGATTATCCGGATTTCGGCCATGCGGCGGCCCGCGCGGTGCTGGAGGGGCTGGCCGATGGCGGCATCATCGTATGCGGCAGCGGGATCGGCATCAGCATCGCGGCCAACCGCCACAGGGGCATTCGTGCCGCCTTGTGCTGCACGCCTGAAATGGCGGCTTTGGCGCGCCAGCATAACGATGCGAATATTCTTGCGCTTGGCGGGCGGATTATCGATGAGGCGACGGCTTTTTCCTGCGTCGATGTTTTTCTTGCCACCGCCTTCGAAGGCGGCCGCCATGCCAGGCGCATCGCCAAGCTTGATTGACGGGGGCGAATCCCAACAGGAGTAGAAGAATGAATTCTGTAACGACGAGCAGCATATTGTCCGGCGCCGATTTCTTTTCCCGCAATTTGCCGGAAGAAGATGCCGATATCTACAGGACGATCCGGGCCGAGCTGCGCCGCCAGCGCGAGGAAATCGAGCTGATCGCCTCTGAAAACGTCGTCAGCCCGGCCGTGATGCAGGCCATGGGCACGGTGCTGACCAACAAATATGCCGAAGGCTATCCGGGCCGCCGCTATTACGGCGGTTGCGCCGAGGTCGACGTGGCCGAGAGCCTTGCGATCGAGAGGGCCTGCAAGCTGTTCGACTGCGCCTTCGCCAATGTTCAGCCCCATTCCGGCGCCCAGGCCAATCAGGCGGCCTTCATGGCCATGGTCAAGCCGGGCGACACCATTCTGGGCCTGTCGCTGGCCGCCGGTGGCCATCTGACCCATGGGGCGCCGCCGAATCAGTCGGGCAAGTGGTTCAATGCCGTTCAATACGGTGTTCGCCGTGAGGATGCCCAGATCGATTACGACGAGGTTGCCCGCCTCGCCGATGAACACAAGCCTAAGCTGATCATTGCCGGCGGTTCGGCCTATCCGCGTATCATCGATTTCGCCCGTTTCCGTGAAATTGCCGATAGCGTCGGAGCCTATCTGATGGTCGATATGGCCCATTTCGCCGGCCTGGTCGCCGCCGGGGTGCATCCCAGCCCGCTGCCCTTTGCCGATGTGGTGACGACGACGACGCACAAGACCCTGCGCGGTCCCCGCGGCGGCATGGTGCTGACCAATCGCGAGGATCTGGCCAAAAAGATCAATTCGGCGGTTTTCCCCGGCTTGCAGGGCGGTCCGCTGATGCATGTGATCGCGGCCAAGGCCGTCGCCTTCGGCGAGGCTTTGAGCGACGGCTTCCGCGCCTATGCCCGCCAGGTCGTTGATAATGCCCAGGCCATGGCCCGGGTGGTGCGCGAGCGGGGCTACGATATCGTCTCCGGCGGCACCGATACCCATCTGGTGCTGGTCGATCTGCGGCCCAAGGGGCTGACCGGCAATATTGCCGAGAAAGCGCTGGAGCGGGCGCATATCACCTGCAACAAGAACGGGGTGCCCTTCGATCCGGAGAAACCGACCGTAACTTCGGGCATCCGCATCGGTTCGCCTGCGGCAACCACGCGCGGCTTCGGCGTTGGCGAATTCGAAACCGTCGGCAGGCTGATTGCCGATGTTCTCGACGGGCTGGCGGAAAATGGCGACAATAACGGCGCTGTCGAAGAAAAGGCCCGGGCCGAGGTGCTGGAGCTTTGCAACAAATTCCCGCTCTATCCGGGAATGTAGTTTATCCGGGATGAGGCGTCCGCTTCTTTGAGCGGAAAAATTGCCAGGGGGAGATTGAGGAATGCGCTGCCCGTTTTGCGGACACGAGGATACCCAGGTCAAGGATTCACGGCCCACAGAAGACAATACGGCCATCCGCAGGCGGCGTTACTGCGCCGGTTGCGGCGGGCGGTTTACCACCTTCGAACGGGTCCAGATCCGGGAACTGACGGTGATCAAGAAGAACGGCCAGCGCATTCCCTTCGATCGCGACAAGCTGCTGCGCTCGATCGAGATCGCGACCCGCAAGCGCAATGTCGATCCCGAACGCATCGACCGCATGGTCAATGGCATCGTCCGTCAGCTCGAAAGCACGGGGGATACGGATATTCCCTCGCAGATGATCGGCGAACACGTCATGCAGGCGCTGTCCAATCTCGATTCGGTGGCATATGTCCGCTATGCCTCCGTTTACAAGAATTTTCACGAGGTGCAGGATTTCCAGGAATTCGTGAAGGAGGTCAGCGGCAGCGAAGAAGCGGATGAGCAATGACGATGCCGTTCATATGCGCCATGCCCTGCGCCTGGCGCGGCGTGGGCTCGGCAATGTAGCCCCCAACCCCGCGGTCGGTTGCGTTATCGTGGCCGACGATGTTGTCGTCGGCCGCGGCTGGACGCAACGGGGCGGGCGGCCCCATGCGGAAACCATGGCGTTGATGCAGGCCGGGGCCAGGGCCCGTGGCGCCACCGCCTATGTAACGCTGGAACCCTGCGCCCATCACGGACAGACCCCGCCCTGTGCCCGGGCGCTGATCGATTCCGGGCTGGCCCGGGTGGCGATTGCCGCCCTCGATCCCGATCCGCGCGTCTGCGGGCGTGGGCGCATCATGCTCGAGAAGGCGGGGATCGCTGTCTCCACAGGCCTGTGTGAAGAGGAGGCACGCTTTCTGAATGCGGGTTTTCTGCTGCGCATCGAAGCGGGGCGGCCTCTTGTCACCCTGAAGCTGGCGACCAGCCTGGACGGGCGCATTGCCACGCATAACGGCCACAGCAAATGGATCACGGGGGAACGGACGCGGGCCCATGTGCACATGCTGCGCGCCACGCATGATGCAATCCTTGCCGGTATCGGCACGGTGCTGGCGGACGATCCCGATCTGGGCTGTCGCCTCGCCGGGCTGGAGGATCACTCGCCCTTGCGGGTGGTGCTCGACAGCCATCTGCGCCTGCCGCTGACCAGCCGGCTGGTGCGAACGGCCCGGGAACGGCCGCTGCTGGTTTTCTGCCGTGACGATGCGGAAAAGCTGCGCCGGAAGGCATTGGAGGATTGCGGGGTGGAGGTCCGTCCCCTGTCGCCGGGTGAAGGAGGCTATGTTCCGGTTGCCGGGGTGCTGAAGGTTCTGGCGGAAAAGGGGATGACACGCTTGCTGGTGGAGGCGGGCGGTCATGTTGCGGCATCCTTTCTGCGTGCCCGCCTTGTCGACCGCCTGGAATGGCACCGGGCGGCGTTGATTATTGGCGGTGACGGCCGTTCGGCGGTCGAAGCCTATGGTATCGATGCTCTCGATCAGGCGGCGCGCCTGTCGCCGCTCCGGGTTCGCCGGATCGGTGAGGATCTTGTGGAAAGTTATGTTCTGAAGGCGTAAAAGAGGGGCCATGTTTACCGGAATCATCACCGATATCGGCACGATCCGCGCAATCGAGGGGGATGCCGACAAGCGTTTTTCGATTCAGACCGCCTATGACATGGACAGCGTCGGGATCGGTGCCTCCATCGCCTGTTCGGGCGTCTGCCTCACGGTCGTTGCCAAGGGAGCGGATTTCTTCACGGTCGATGTATCGCGCGAAACCCTTTCCTGCACCGTGCTGGGGGGATGGGAGATCGGCACCCCGGTCAATCTGGAACGGGCCCTGAAAGTGGGCGACGAATTGGGCGGCCATATCGTCACCGGCCATGTCGACGGTGTCGGCACCGTGCTGGAGCGCCGTCCCGACGGCGACAGCATCCGCCTGACGATCTCCCTGCCCGGGGCGTTGTCCCGCTATGTCGCCCGCAAGGGATCCGTCACCGTGGATGGCGTGTCGCTGACGGTCAACGGCGCCGGGGATAGCGACTTTGACGTGAACATCATTCCGCATACGGCAGCGCATACGACTCTCGGCGCTCTGGCCGAAGGGGATGAGGTCAATCTGGAAATCGACGTTCTCGCCCGCTATGTCGAGCGGATGCAACAGATGGAGAAGTGATGTCCTACAGTCAGTATCTGTCTTCGATCGAGGACATCATCGAAGATGCGCGTAACGGGCGCATGTTCATTCTGGTCGATGACGAGAACCGCGAAAACGAAGGCGATCTGGTCATACCGGCACAGATGGCGACGCCGGAGGCCGTCAACTTCATGGCCAAATACGGCCGGGGGCTGATCTGCCTGACCCTGACGGGAGAGCGCATCCGCCAACTCGGTCTGCCGCTGATGGCCAAGCACAACCGCGCCCGCCACGAAACCGCCTTTACCGTGTCGATCGAGGCGGCGGAGGGGGTATCGACCGGCATTTCCGCCCATGATCGCGCCCATACGATTCAGGTGGCGATCGATCCGACCAAGGGGGCGGAGGATATCGTCACGCCGGGGCATGTCTTTCCGCTGATGGCTCAGGACGGCGGCGTGCTGCGCCGTGCCGGCCACACGGAAGCGGCGGTCGATATTTCGCGCCTTGCCGGGCTGCATCCTTCGGGCGTGATCTGTGAAATCATGAACGATGACGGCAGCATGGCCCGTCTGCCCGATCTGGTGAAGTTCGCCCAGTTTCATAATCTGAAGATCGCCAAGATCGCCGATCTGATTCAGTACCGCCGCCGTTTTGACAATCTGATCGAGAAAACCTGCGAAATACCGCTGCATACCCGTTTCGGCAGCGGTTTCACCATCTCTGTCTATGTCAACCAGATCGAATATGCCGAACATGTCGCCATTACCAAGGGCGATGTCTCCGGGGAGGAGCCGGTACTGGTGCGCATGCATGCCTTCGATCTGCTGGAGGATGTTCTGGGCGTGGGCGAACGCCATGCCGGCATTCTGGAGGCGGCATTGCGCGAGATCGACAGGGAAGGCCGCGGCGCGCTGGTGCTGATCCGCGAACCGCGGGCGACGGCCCTTTCCGATCGCCTGAAATCGCTGGAGGATGAAAACGGCAATGGCGGCCAGCTTCGCGATTACGGAATCGGGGCGCAGATTCTGCTCGATCTTGGCGTGCGCAACATGATCCTGCTGTCCAACAGCAAGAAAAACATTATCGGCCTGGACGGATATGGTTTATCTGTTGTCGGACAAAGGCCCCTGAAAACCCTGTAGTCCGGACCGGCCGTCGCCGGTTCCCGGGCTTGAGCAGTACAATGCGGTGAAAGACATCATGAGCAACGGTTCCAATCTGGATACCCCGAACATTCTGATCGTTGAGGCGCGCTTCTACGAGGATATCGCCGACGAACTGGCCCGTGGCGCGGAGGCGGAGCTGGATGCCGCCGGTGCCACCTATGACCGGCTTGCGGTGCCTGGCTGTCTGGAAATTCCGGCGGCCATCCGTTTTGCGGTCAAGGCGATGGACCTGGTTGGCGGCCGTCGCCGTTTCGACGGCTATGTGGCTTTGGGCTGTGTCATTCGTGGCGAAACCAGCCATTACGATATTGTCGCCGGGGAAAGCGCCCGTGGCCTCAGCCATCTGGCGCTGGAATACTGCCTGGCGATCGGCAACGGCATTCTCACGGTGGAAAATCGCGATCAGGCCTGGGCCCGGGCCCGGGTGGACGGGAAGAACAAAGGCGCCGCCGCGGCACGCGCCTGTCTCGATATGATCTCCGTGAAATCCCATTTCGGATATTTTCCGCGCTGATCATGGGAAAAAAGATGCAGCATACGGGCCGGGAAGCCCGCAGCAACGCTAGGCTCAACGCCGTTCAGGCGGCTTATCAGCTTCTGGCCGGCGATGCGCCGGCCTCGCGCGTGATCGACGAGTTTCTCAAATACCGTATCGGTCAGGAACAGGACGGCATCGTTTTGGGCGAGGCCGATCAGGAGCTTTTCACCGATATTCTGCGCGGCATCGATGCCAGAGGCGATGAGATCGCCGCGATTCTCAACGACTACATGCCGCAGAACCGTCCTCTTGCCAGCCAGGAGAAGCTTCTTCAGGCCATTCTGCAATGTGCGGTCTATGAACTTCTTGCCCGCGTCGATGTTCCTGCCGCCGTTGTCATCAACGAATATCTCGATGTCGCCCATGCCTTCTATGCCGGGACGGAGCCGCGTTTCATCAACGGCGTTCTCGACAAGGCCGCACACCGCCTGCGCGATGCCGAGATGAAGAAGTAGCCGGCCCTCCGGTGCGGCCATGAGCAGCGGTGAATTCGATCTGATCGCCCGGTTCTTCGCGCCGCTTGCCGCGCCCGCGGGGCTGGGCCTCGGTGACGATGCCGCCGTTTTCACGCCGCCGGAAGGCTGCCAGCTTGTGGTCACCAGCGATTGCATGGTGGCGGGGGTGCATTTTCTGCCCGACGATCCGCCCGAGAGCATCGGGGCCAAGATACTGGCCGTCAACCTGTCCGATCTGGCGGCGATGGGGGCCGCCCCGCTGGGCTATACGCTGGCACTGGCGCTGCCCGCCGATCTGGGCGATGACTGGCTGGCGGCATTTGCCGCGGGCCTTGGCCGCAAGCAGGAAACGGGACAGATTGCCCTGTTCGGCGGCGATACGGTATCGGCGCCGGGGCCGTTATCGCTGACGGTTACGGCCTTCGGCAGCGTCGCAATCGGTGCGGCCCTGCGCCGCGCTGGCGCGGCGGCGGGGGATCTGATCTGCGTTTCCGGCTGCTTGGGCGATGCCGCCCTCGGCCTGCATCTGCTTCGTCATGGCGGGGAAGGGGCGGGAAATGCGGATGCCGCTTCCCTGATCGGCCGGTATCGCGACCCCTCGCCACGCAATGAGCTGGGGCAGCGCCTCTGTGGCATGGCCCATGCCTGCGCCGATATTTCGGATGGGTTGTTCGCCGATCTCGGCCATATCTGCGAAGGTTCCGGCCTGGGGGCGGAGGTCGGCCTGCCCGCCCTGCCGCGTTCGGATGCCTTCAGGCGCTGCGTGCAGGCCATGGCATTGCGTGAGCATGATTTCATCGCTGCCGGCGACGATTACGAACTGCTCTTCACCCTGCCGCCGTCACGCCAGGGCGTGTTAAGAGATCTGGCCCGGCAGACCGGGGTACCGATCACCGTTATCGGCAGAATGACGGCGGAAAAGGGAATCCGCGCCATGGATGCAGACGGCCGGCCGCTTGCGGCCCTGCCCGCGGGCTGGACCCACCGCTGAAATTATCCTTCGTTGCGGGTCACCAGCTTCCGGATGCGCCGCCGGATCCGCCGCCGCTGCCGTCACGCTCTTCCCGCTCGCGCGGATCGGCCTCGGCATTTTCGCGTTGTTCGCTATCTGCCGCTGTCATGGTTGCGGGACGCGCGATCCTTTCCGCGCGGCGGCGGCGGTGGCGGCGGCGCTGCACGACATAGAACAGGGCGAAGCCGGCAAGGATGAGAAACGGTATCACCGCCGAATATCCGCCCAGGCTGTCATTACCGATAATGCCCGCCATGGCCGACAAGCCATCGCTGATTCCGCCGTAATAATCCTTATCGGCAAAGGCGGGCAGAAGCTGCGTCTGCAATATCCGATCGGCCTGATCATCGCTGACGATATGGCGGGCGGCGCCGTAGGTATCGATGCGGGCGCGGCGTTCATTTGCGGCGATCAGAATCATGATCAGGGCCGGGCGGTCCGCAAGCCCCCAGTCGCGGCGCAGGCGTTCCGCCCATTCCTGAAGGCTGTTGTTGCCGGCCTGCTTCAATGTGACGATGAAAACGGGGAAGCCGGCATCGCGTTCGATCTCCGCCAGGGTGGAGCTCAGGCTATCGCGCTGGGCAGGCGTGAACAGCCCGGCCTCGTCGTCTATGCCATCGGCAGGTGCGGCGGCAAGGGCCAGGGTCGGCAGCATGAGCAGCCAGGCAAGCAGAACCAACAGGGGGTATTTGCGGTTTATTTTCATGATGCCCTATTGTAGAAGCTGAAGACGTCTTTCCTCCGGTGAGGCTGCTGTCAGGGTATGCGCCCCGGTCCCGGCGATCAATGTTTGATCGGATCGCTCTGCGGTCGGATCGGCCCGTGATCGCGGCGGTTGCCGTTCGCTGGGCGGACATCGGTAACCGGACGGATATTTCCGCCCGCAAAATTAAGGTGATGAACGTGGCAAATCTGGACAGGAAAATCAAAGTCGGCATTCTTGGCGCCAGCGGATATACGGGGGCGGAGCTGGTCCGCCTTCTGCTGCGCCATCCGGATGTCGAAATTGCCTTCCTGACCGCGGAACGCCATGCCGGCCAGCCCCTTGGCAAGGTTTTTCCCCATCTCGCCGGCTATGATCTGCCGGTGCTGATGCATATTGACGAGGTCGAATGGCCCGGCGTCGATGTCGATTGCGTCTTCTGTGCCCTGCCGCATGGCACGACGCAGGAAATCGTGCGCGGATTGCTGCATGCCACCGGCCACAGCGCCGTCGACGAACTGATAGTGGAAACCCGCGAAGATCTTATCTCCGCTCTTCAGACAAGGGTGAAAGTCATTGATCTGTCTGCGGATTTCCGCCTTGAAGATACGGAAACCTATGCCCGCTGGTACGGTCATGACCATTATGCGCCGGAATTGCAGAAACATGCGGTCTATGGCCTGCCGGAATACAACCGCGATGCGATTGCCAGGGCGGATCTGGTCGCATGTCCTGGCTGCTATCCCACGGCGGTGTTGCTGGCGTTGCGGCCGCTTCTGGCGGCAGGGCAGCTTGATGCCGACGATCTGATCATCGATGCCAAATCCGGCGTTTCCGGGGCGGGGCGGGGCCTGAAACAGGCCAATCTGTTCTGCGAGGTGGCGGAAGGCATTCATCCCTATGGCGTGGCGGCGCACCGCCATGCCCCGGAAATCGAACAGGAACTGTCCAAGGTGGCGGGCCATGGGCTGACGGTCAATTTCACCCCGCATCTGATACCGATGAACCGGGGCGAGCTGGTGACCGCCTATGTGCGCATGACCGGCGGGGCGACGGCGGCAGATCTGCGCGCAACGCTGGATGCGGCCTATGCGGATGAGCCCTTCGTGCGGGTGCTGCCGGAAGGGGAGGTGGCCGCCACCCGCCAGGTGCGCGGGTCGAATTACTGCAATATTTCGGTTTTCGATGACCGCATCAGGGGGCGCGCCATTGTCATTGCGGCCATAGACAATCTGGTCAAGGGGTCCTCGGGCCAGGCCGTGCAGAACATGAACCTGATGTACGGATTCGATGAAACCGCCGCCCTGCTGCAGGCGCCGTTATTCCCGTAAGGTGGCGCCATGACCGATTATTCCATTCTGCCTTACCGGGGCAAAATGCCGGAAATCGCCGATGATGTGTTTATCGCCGCCGGCAGCCGGATCATCGGCGATGTGAGCATCGGCGCGGGCAGCAGCATCTGGTTCAACTGTGTGCTGCGCGGCGATGTCGAAGCAATTACCATCGGCACCGGCACCAATATTCAGGACGGCTCGGTCATTCACGTGACCAACGGCCAGTACGGCGCCCATATCGGCAACGATGTGCTGGTGGGTCATCTGGTGCTGCTGCATGGCTGTCGCGTCGGCGACGGGGCCATGATCGGCATGCGCGCCACCCTCATGGACGGGGTGGAGGTGGAGGCAGGCGCGATCGTCGCCGCCGGATCGCTGGTGACCCCGGGCAAACGGGTGGCAGCGGGCGAATTATGGGCGGGAAGCCCGGCGCGCAAGATACGCGAGCTGAGCGAGGACGACCGCAGAATGCTGGCTTATGGCGCCCCGCACTACCGGGAACTGGCGCAGATCTACCGCCAGGAACAGGGACAGGCGTAATCGCCCATGCCCCGCGGCTGCCTGCCAGCTTGCATCCCGCCGGCTGTATCCCCGGGAGGCTTTCCTGATTTCGGCAGTTCGCCGGGCCGGCGGCTTCAGCCGGTTTCAACGCATCTTGACATATGAACCGGGTGCGTCCTCGATCGGTTTCAGCTTGCCGTCGCCGGGATGACGGGCCGGAACCTTCTTGCCTGACTTGCGCGACAGCCAGCGATGCCAGTCCGGCCACCAGGAGCCGGGTTTTTCCTCCGCATCCTTCAGCCATTCATCGGCAGTGGCGTATTTTTTGCGCTTGTTGTTGATCCAGTGCTGATACTTGTTGGCCTGCGGCGGGTTGATGACACCGGCGATGTGTCCCGAACCCGCCAGCATGAATTTGACCGGTCCGGAATAGATGTGCGTCGCCTTGAAAACGGACGGGTAAGGGGCGATATGATCGTCCTTGCTGGCCTGCAGATAGACCGGTATGTCGATTTTCCTCAGGTCGATCGGCGTATCGTCGATGACGATGCCCCCTGGTTTCACCAACAGATTCTTCTGGTACATATTGCGCAGATAGAAGCTGTGCATCTCCTTGGGCATGTTGGTCGAATCGGCATTCCAGAACAGCAGGTCGAAGGGGAAGGGCTCTTTGCCCAGCAGATAATTGTTGATGACGAAAGACCAGATCAGATCGTTGGCGCGCAGCATGTTGAAGGCGGTGCCCATGGTGTTGCCGTCCAGATAGCCCTGTTTTTCCATCTGCTCTTCGAGCATCCGGATCTGTTCCTCGTCGATGAAGACGGAAAGCTCGCCCGGTTCGGAGAAATCGACCTGGGCGGCAAGGAAGGTCGCCGCCTTGAAGCGCTTATCGCCCTGGGCGGCCATATAGGCCAGCGTGGTGGCCAGCAGGGTGCCGCCGATGCAATAGCCGATGACGCTGGCCTCTTTCACGCCGGTTGCTGCCTCCATCGCATCGAGGGCGGCCAGCGGCCCCTCATGCATGTAATCGGAGAAGCTTTTTTCCGCGAGCCTTTCATCCGGATTGACCCAGGAAATGACGAAAACCGTGTAACCCTGTTCCGTGCACCAGCGGATAAAGGAGTTTTCCGGGCGCAGGTCGAGGATATAGAACTTGTTGATCCATGGCGGGATGATCAGCAGCGGACGTTCATAAACCTTTTCGGTGGCCGGATCGTATTGAATAAGCTGCATCAGATCGTTCTGATAGACGACCTTGCCCGGCGTTGTCGCCACATTCACGCCCAACTTGAAGGCATCCATATCGGTCATGCGGATCTTGAGCTGACCGGACCCCGCCTTCAGATCCTCCAGCATGTTCTCCAGCCCCTTGACCAGATTTTCGCCATTGGTTTCGATCGTGGTCCTGAGCACCTTGGGATTGGTCATCCAGAAATTGGTCGGCGACAGCGCATCGACGAACTGGCGGGTATAGAATTCAACCTTCTTTGCGGTTTTCGGATCCAGCCCCTCGACATTGCGCGACATGTTCTGCAACCAGCGTGCCGTGAGCAAATAAGATTGCTTGATGTAATCGAAAACCTGATTTTCCTGCCATTCCGGATCCTTGAAACGCTTGTCCCCCTTTTCGGGTGCGATAACGTCATCGGCCTTCTGGCCCATCATCCGTTCGGCCATGTTCTGCCACAGGCTCATATAGCCCTGCCACAGATCCATCTGCGTCTGCATCAGTTTGGCCGGGTCCGACATCAGCTTGGCCGTCATTTCCATGAAGGCCTGCCCGACATTGAGCGGGTCGGGCACGGGCTGGGTTTTCCCCTCGGCCTGGGCGGCGAGAAATTCGCTGACCAGCTTCTGGCTTTTGGCCGCGACTTCCATCAGGTTCTTGGAAAATTCGGCCGGATCGGGTGTCGGCGGGTTTTCAGGGGATTTGTCCATATGCTTTCCTCAAATGGCCGGATGCCGGGTAATCTGCACATTCGCCGTTTGCGCTGCACCGGGTGACAGGTTCACGCGGTTGCGCCCACGCATGGCTATGACAAAATATAGAACACCAAGGGGCGCGCCGGCACAAGCGTTCCCTCGGCGCATTACATGGAAAAAAATTCCGATCCTTCAAGAGGGGGGCTGTCTTGACCGGGTGAACATGCTAGTAATATGCCTCGATCCGCGGCGTTATGCGGCCGGTGCCGGTTCGGCGCCGTGGCGGGTATATGGCCGCGCCAGGTCAGATATATGGCCGCGAATGCATACGGGACTATTCTGGGGGATGCGTCATGACGCAACAGAACGGACGGGAAACGACAACGGTGGCACCGGCAGCGGCCGGTTCGGCTGACATGGCGGCGCAAGCTGCCGGAACTTCCGCCTTCCGCCGTGTCGTCAATGCATCCTCCCTGGTGTTGTTGCGGTGCTTGGCGGCTGTTCCGTGCCGGACTGGGCCAATCCGGTCGCCATTTACGACGATCTGTTCAGCGACGATGCACCGCAACCGGCCACGCTTTCCGATCAGGAGGTGGAGGCGAAGAAAAAGCAACTGGCCTCCAGCGATTACCCCAATCTGAACGAAGTGCCCGACAAGGCGCCCGAAACCGCCAAGGATACGGCGCAGATGCAGGCCGAGCTGCAGGCTGAACGCGATCAGGCCCGCGCCACGGAACAGCAGACGCGCAGCAATATCGCCGCCGAGAATGCGCAGGCCCTTTCGGGCAACGCGCCGCAGCCGGCGCCTGGGG
>JALXAG010000033.1 GCA_026992315.1 Sneathiellales bacterium
GGGGATTTCCCCGTATACGGACAGAACAGCGGCACTATAGGCCGAAGCGCGCCCACAGGCTTCTGTTTTCCGCCGCAAAAAGCATTTTTTCCGTCCAGTGCCCTTCATCGGCGCCCTGAAGGCCGAAACGGCGCTGCAGCCAGCCGCGGCGCCGCCCCAGGGGCCGGAAATCGACATCCTTGCCGAAACGCTCGCGCAGCACGGTGCGCAGATCGCCGATCCCGTCGATCAGCCCGTGATCCAGCGCCTTGGCGGCGGTAAAGACATCGCCGTTGAACACACTGCGGTAGCGGCGCGTCGGCAGTCTTTCGCCGCGGCGTTCCTTGACCAGGGACTTGAACTGCTCATGCAGGGTTTTCTGAATGTTTTTCAGCCGCGCCACATCCTCTTCCCGTTCGGGGCTGAAGGGATCGAGCAGGGATTTGCGCTCTCCCTCCGTATAGAGGCGCCGTTCGATGCCCAGCTTTTCCAGCAGCCCGGCAAAGCCGAAGGTCGCGGTGATGACGCCGATGGAACCGATCAGCGAACTGGCATCGGCGTAGATCTCGTCCGCCGCCAGCGCCAGCATGTAACCGCCGGAGGCGGCCACATCCTCGGCAAAGGCGAAAACAGGCACGCCCCTTTCCGCCGCCAGGGCGCGGATGCGCCGGCAGATCATTGCCGACTGCACAGGCGATCCGCCGGGCGAATTGATCTGCAGGGCCACCGCAACCAGGCGCCTGGGTTTGAAGGCCTGTTCCAGCGTCTCCTCGAAAAGATGCATATTGATCACACTGCCGCGCAAAGGGGCACTCTGCGAGGAAATCACCCCTTCAAGACGCAGCACCGTGATCACCGGCGGCCGCTTGATCGCGGTTTTCAGGCGATCCACCATGGTTTTTTTCATCGTTTCATCCTTCCGCCAGCCGATCCACGTCCAATGGCGCCCCATGGCGCAGAATGGCTTCCGCCTCTGCCCGATAGGCCCCGCCCGCTCCCTCATGGAGCACGAATGCATCGAGCTGCACCAGCGCCCCGCCGCCGGAGCGGGCCGAGACGATAACCCGTTTGGGGGCCTCGCCCATACGGGCGCTCAGCGGCAGCAGAGTACCGCCGAGACCACGGGCGGAGAGTATAGCGCGGATTTCATCGAGCCGTTCATAACGATGTATCAGGGTCAGGCGCCCCGCCGGGTTCAGCGCGTGAATGCAGAAATCCAGCCATTGCGCGAGATCGGCGCTTACCTCCGTCCGGGCCGCCGCGCGCAGCGGATCGGGCGAGGGACGGCTGCGCCCCAGGGCGAAGAAAGGCGGATTGCTGATCACATGATCGAAACGCGCCGCCTTCAGGGCCGCGGGGGGCGCCTTGACATCCCCCTGGTGAATTTCGGCCTCAATGCCGTTGCGGCGCGCATTCTCATCGGCCAGCGCCGCCATTTCGCCGATCAGTTCGATCCCGCTCAGGCGGATGCCGCCAACCCGGCAGGCCAGACACAGCCCCGCCGTGCCGGCCCCGCAACCGACATCGAGCACCCGCTCTCCCGCCCGTGCCGGCACCGCCGCCGCCAGCAGCACCGCATCGGATCCCGAGCGAAAGCCGCGACGGGGCTGGCGGATCGTCACCCTGCCGCCGAGAAAGGCATCGTCGCGCATTTCCGTCCGTCCCATTGCCGCCCCGGCGGCATATTCAGCGTTCACGCCCGCCCCCGTCCAGCAAACCGGCCTCGCGCAGCAGTTGCCGGGCGGCGGCGGCATCCTCGCGCAGGGTCATCAGGCGGCGCGGGATGGCCCCGATACTGCCTTCGATGGCACTGCTGTGCTGATCGAACAGAACCGCTTCGATCCCCTCCGCCTTCAGCAGGGCCTGGGCGCAGGAAATCAGAACGGGGTCGGTGCTGCGCAGGATTTCTTCCAACAGGAACGTTCCTTCAACTTCTTGACATGAGACCCCCAGCATGCTTGACGGTGGGCGTCTGTCAACTATGCTGCCGGTTAGGCGGTATCTGCGGTCTGTAACCGGGTCAATACCGAGCTTGCCCGGTTTCATGGCCAATGCCGCCCGGCATCGTTCCGGCTCATGCCGGTATACAGGGCGCAAAAGGCGGCAAACCGCCGAAACAGAAATTACGGATGACGGCGTGGCGATAATCGTACCCTTGGACAAGAGCGCTGGGAAAAAGACGGCCAGCAGCCTGGAAAACCTGACCTCTCTGGTCGGCGACGATCTGGAACGGGTCAACCGCGAAATCCTTCTGCACATGAAAAGCCGCGTACCGCTGATTCCCACGCTGGCCGGGCATATCGTCGCCTCCGGTGGCAAGAGGCTGCGCCCGCTGCTGACCCTGGCCTCGGCGCGCATGTGCGGTTATGAGGGTGACCGTCATGTCCGCCTGGCCGCCTGTGTCGAGTTCATTCACACGGCAACCCTGCTGCATGACGATGTCGTCGATGAAAGCGATCTGCGCCGCGGGCAGGAAACGGCCAATGCCGTCTGGGGCAACAAGGCCAGCGTGCTGGTAGGGGATTTCCTGTTCAGCCGCGCCTTTCAGCTTATGGTCGCCGACGGTTCGCTGGAAGTGCTGCGCATTCTTTCCGATGCCTCGGCCGTCATTGCCGAGGGCGAGGTACTGCAGCTTATGACGGCCAATGACACCGATACTTCCGAAGATGCCTATCTGGAAGTCATCTCGTCCAAGACCGCCGCCCTGTTCGCCGCCGCCTGCAAGGTCGGGGCCGAGGTGGCCGAACGGCCCCGCGTGGAATCGGAAGCGCTGGAAAGCTATGGCCGCAATCTCGGCATCGCCTTCCAGCTCGTCGATGACGGCCTCGATTATTCGGCCGAACAATCCCGCCTCGGCAAATCGGTCGGCGACGATTTCCGCGAAGGCAAGATCACCCTGCCGGTGGTGCTGGCCTTCCGCCGCGGCGACGATAAGGAGCGCAGCTTCTGGAAACGCTGCCTGGAGGATCTGGATCAGCGCGAAGGCGATCTGGAACAGGCGCAGGAACTGCTGCAAAAACGCGATGCGCTGACCGATACGGTCGAACGGGCCCGCCATTACGGCAAGATCGCCTGCGACGCCCTGGCCATTTTCCCGGAAAGCGATATCCGCGACGCCCTCCTCGAAGCCGTGGATTTCAGCATTTCCCGCGGCCATTGAAAAAGGGCGGGGAAAATCCATATTTTCACGGCCCGCCCCCTTGCGGAAACAAATGGTTCGGGCTATAAGGCGGGCCTTGCCAGCGGAGTGTAGCTCAGCCTGGTAGAGCACCGTCTTCGGGAGGCGGGGGCCGGTGGTTCGAATCCACTCACTCCGACCATTCTGAAAACCCCGGCTTCATCCGAGGCCGGGGTTTTCCATTCTCCCGGCTCCGGATTCTGTCTGAAAAGCCTGTCGCCCTGCCATCGCCCCCCTGCCGATATCCCGGTATGAGGCGATTGCCCATCCCCCTGCCCTGTGAAAGCATCGGCCAGATCACAGACAAGGGATGGTAAGATGAATTCCAGTATTCCCCGTAATTACCGTTATGCCCTGCCCATGCGCACCACCATGCGCGGGCTGGAAGGCAGCGGCAGACGCATCTCCCTGGCCGCGATCCGCAGCCACAGCCCGGCGCGCTATCTGAACCCGAAAACCTTGGAACGTTTCCCAGCCCTGGCCGCATGGGCGGAACAGACGGGGGCCACCGCAATGGTGGAGATTCCCGGCACCGGCAATGGCGGCCGCATTCTGGCCAAGATGGAAATCGAAAACCCGACCGGCTCGATCCGCGATCGCGACGCCCTGGCCATGATTCATGCCGTTCTGGATTCGACCGGAGAGAACGTGAACGGGATTCCGCATATTCTCTGCCGGGCCGATCCCGATCTGGCCCTGTCGCTCGCCGTATTGAGCGCACAACTTGAAATCGGCTGTACCCTGGTCATGGATGCCGGAACGCCGGCCGGCCTGATCGCCACATTAAAACGCCATGGGGCGACGATACATCTGGCCGATACCGGCCCCGATGCCGCACGGCAGAAGGCCGCCGCGCTGCACCGGCAACATCCCGACTGGCACCGTCCCGATCTTCAGCACAAGGCCGCGCTGCGGCAGTTTCACATCCGCACGACGGCGCGCGAAATCATCCGCCAGGTCAAGGCGCTCAGCGGCGGCACCACCCCCGCCTCCCTGATCATGGCGCCGCAGCCGCGGGAAGCCTTTGGCGCCATCGCCACCTCGCTGAGGAAATATGCCGGCAAGATCGGCCGCGAACTGAGCATCATCGAAGCCTCCGTCTCCGGCATCATGCCACCGGCAAGGGGAAGCGTCGGCACCACCGCCATCCGCCTGTCGGCCGGGCAATGCGAGAGGACCATCCGCGACTTCCATGCCCGCAGCGGGTTGTGGATCGGCCCGGGCACCGCCGCCTGCCTGCACGCCGCCCGCCATGCCGCCGCCGGCCTGGCCGGCCATGAATGCGTGGTCGCGGTGCTCTCCGCACTGGCGCGGGAAGACGAAATCGCTGCCCTTCCGGCGGCTGAACCGCTCAATCCCTTGCGCAGCGCCCGGGAAATCGCCGCCGCCGCAGGTGCATAAGCCCTGCCGCGGCGGGTTTGCGCAACGGTCAATCGGAACCGCCGGCCCCCTGCTGTTTCGCGGCATCGACTCCGGTCGCACCGGCATCGTTGCGCCCCTCGCACCAGGCGGTCAGGGCCTCGATGGCCGGGCGATCGAGATGCAGGCCCAGCTTGCTGCGCCGCCAGAGAATATCCTCGGCGCTGCGCGCCCATTCCCGATCGATCAGATAACGGGCCTCGGCCTCGTAGAAATCGCCGCCGAAATGCCGCCCCAGATCGTCGCAGGAGCGGGCGGCGCCG
Organism: Sneathiellales bacterium; assembly: GCA_026992315.1. Lineage (GTDB taxonomy): Bacteria > Pseudomonadota > Alphaproteobacteria > Minwuiales > Minwuiaceae > JALXAG01. The sequence continues at coordinate 4,840 of JALXAG010000033.1, forward strand.
ATAATTTCCTTAGCCTTGCTGCCGTAATTGCGCACCAGCCGCCAGGCCATATGCTGCGGCAGCCATGAATGTTCCGCCCTGAAACGGGCAAGAAAGCCATCGAAGCCCCCCTCGCCCAGATCGCCGCCGGGCAGGGGAACGTTTTCCGTCCATCGGCTATCCTCATGCCCGAGACGCGGACAGAGATTGCTCATGGCCGCTTCCGCCAGCCGCCGGTAGGTGGTGATCTTGCCGCCGAAAATATTCAGAAGCGGCGCCTGGTTGTCCTCGCCGCTCAGCTTCAGAACATAATCGCGGGTAACGGCGCTGGCATCCCTGGCCCCGTCGCTGTAAAGCGGGCGCACCCCGGAATAGGACCAGACGACATCGTCTGGGGTGATCCTGCGGCTGAAATAGCGGTTGGACAGATCGCACAGATAACGGCATTCCGCCGCCGATATATGCACATTGCGCGGGTCGCCGTCGAAATCGGCCTCCGTCGTGCCGATCAGGGTGAAATCCTGCTCGTAGGGAATGGCAAAGACGATGCGCCCGTCGGGATTCTGAAAGATATAACACCAGGGATGATCGAACAGTTTCGGCACCACGATATGGCTGCCCTTGATCATGCGGATGCTGCCGTCGCTGCGCTCGTGCAGCACATCCTGCAGGAAACTGTTGCACCACGGCCCGGTGGCATTGACCAGGCTGCGGGCGCGGATGCGCGACGGTCCCTCCGGCCCGGCAAGATCGACCAGCCAGATACCGTTCTCGCGCCGCGCGGCGGTGCATTCGGTACGTACCCGGATATCGGCACCGCGGGCGGCGGCATCCATGGCATTCAGCACCACCAGACGCGAATCCTGTACCCAGCAGTCGGAATAGATGAAGCCGATATGATCGGGATCGGCCAGCGGTTTCCCCGCCGGATGGCGGGCCAGGCGCACCGTCTCCGTCGCCGGCAGCGTCTTGCGCCCGCCGATATGATCGTAAAGAAACAGCCCGGCACGGATCATCCATGCCGGGCGCAGCCCTTTGACATGGGGCAGCACGAATCGCAGCGGCCAGATGATATGCGGCGCGGCGCGCAGCAGAACCTCGCGCTCCCGCAGGGCCTCGCGCACCAGGCGGAACTCGTAATATTCGAGATAGCGTAGCCCGCCATGGATCAGCTTGGTGCTGGCCGAAGAGGTCGCCCCGCCGAGATCGTCGCGTTCGCACAGCAGGACGGAAAGTCCCCGCCCGGCGGCATCGCGGGCGATGCCCGCGCCGTTTATGCCGCCGCCGATAATGGCGATATCATACAGCGCCTCTTCCTTCACCTGAGCACCCGCTTATTGATTTGCGAAAATTATGTTCGATAACGAATATACCACGAACACTGCATGCGCAAGCAGCCAGACTGATTTTCACCGGGTATTGAGCGAATTTTTCCTCAAGCGAATATTCCGATTGCCAAGACCTGTTCCAAAATGAAAAAATCGCCACTGGAAAATGTCGCCAGGGCCGGCAGATGAAGCTGCCAGGAAAAGGGGGGGAGGAGAACGGATGTCACGGGAAACCATTCTGGCCATCGATCAGGGAACCACCAGCAGCCGCAGCATGCTGTTCAGTGCCGATGCCGCCGTGCTGGCGCAAGGCCAGCAGGAGTTCCGCCAGATCTTCCCCGCCGATGGCTGGGTGGAACACGATCCGGAAGACATCTGGCAAAGCAGCCTTGCCACCCTGCGCACCGTGCATGAAACGCTTGACGGACATGCCCCGGCGGCCATCGGTATCACCAATCAGCGCGAAACCACCGTCATCTGGGATCGCGCCAGCGGCCGCCCCGTCTACAATGCCATCGTCTGGCAGGACCGGCGCACCGCCCCTCTTTGCCGGCAGCTAAAGGAATCGGGGGCGGAGGCCGACGTCACCGCCCGCACCGGGCTGTTGCTCGATCCCTATTTTTCCGCGACGAAAATCGCCTGGATCCTCGATCATGTCAGCGGTGCGCGCGAACGCGCCGAACGGGGGGAACTGGCCTTCGGTACCGTTGACAGCTTTCTGCTGTGGCGGCTGACCGGCGGGCGGGTGCATGCCACCGATGCCACCAATGCCTCGCGCACCAATCTGTACAATATTCACACCGGCGAGTGGGACGAGGAATTGCTGCGCCTGTTCGCCATCCCGCGTGCCATCCTGCCCGAAGTGCGCGACTGCGCCGGCAATTTCGGCACCAGCGACCCTGCCGTCTGCGGTTTTTCCGCCGCCATCGGCGGCATCGCCGGCGATCAGCAGGCCGCAGCCATCGGCCAGGGCTGCCTTGCACCGGGGGAGATCAAAAGCACCTATGGCACCGGTTGTTTCGTTCTCGTCAATACCGGCGGGCAGGCCCTGAACTCCGCCAACAAACTGCTGACGACAATCGCCTATCGCCTGAACGGCAAGACCAGCTATGCGCTGGAAGGATCGATCTTCATTGCCGGAGCCGCCGTTCAATGGCTGCGCGACGGGCTCGGCATCATCGCCAGCGCCGCTGAAACCGAGGCGCTGGCCGCCGGTCTCGACGGCAATCACGGCGTCTATCTGGTACCAGCCTTCACCGGCCTCGGCGCGCCATACTGGGATCCGGAGGCACGCGGGGCCATCAGCGGCCTGACCCGCGATACCGGCCCAGCCCACATTGCCCGCGCCGCGCTTGAGGCCATCGCCTATCAGACCAGCGACCTGCTTGCGGCCATGGCTGCCGATGGCGTTACCCCCTCGGCGCTGCGCGTCGATGGCGGCATGGTCGCCAATAGCTGGTTCTGCCAATTCCTGGCCGATATTCTCGCCCTGTCGGTCGACCGGCCCGTGGTGACGGAAACCACGGCGCTCGGCGCGGCCTTCCTCGCCGGAATGCAGGCCGGCCTCTATGGCGGCATGGAGGATATCCGCGCCACCTGGCGGCAGGAGCGCCATTTCGCCCCGGCAATGGCAGAGGAAGAACGCCGGAAACTGCTGAACGGCTGGGCCCATGCCGTTGCCATGGTGCGCATGAAGGAATGAGAAGCACAGGGATACCCTTGCGCCTGCGGCAGCCGGCCTCCGTCCCCGCTGCGGAAGACGGCTGCCTCAATACAGCTTCAACAGCCGGTCGATATAGTCGAGTTCCCTGCGCGGGCGGGCGGGGTCGGCACGCCGTTCCTGCAACTGGCGCAGGATTTCATGCGAACGCCGGATCCGCATCTCGGCCGGCAGGATTTCCTGCCCGTCCGCGCCCCATCCCCCCGGCGCCCCGCCTTCAGGGCCGCCGGTGCCGCGCCCGCCCGAGGCCGCCATCCCGCCAATCATGGCCTCCACCGCCTCTGCCGCG
>JALXAG010000034.1 GCA_026992315.1 Sneathiellales bacterium
TCGATGGCCCGGGCCAGGCCGGGTTCGTCCTCGCCCCTTCCCAGTTTCAGATGTTCGCGCGCCTCCGCCAATGACAGCGGCGCCATCGCCGGGGGAACGGCAATCTCCAGCGCCTGATGTCCTTCAGACAAATGCCCCGCGATGCGATAACCGCTCATGTGCCTGCCTCCGTCAATGCCGGTTCGGCGACCAGAAAGCCGCTGGCCAGAAGAAAGGGGGCACCGCCTTCCGCCCCCCACAATTCATGACGGTAAAGCCCGTCGAGCCCCTGCGTATCGGCACTGCCGAGCTGAACGTCGACCCGCCCCTGCAGGGCATCGACAACGGTAATGCCGGCGCCGCTGACCTTTTCGATGACGGCCACTGCCCCGTCACGCCGGGCACAACGCCAGGTGAAGGCGATGGCGGAAATATCCAGTGGCTGCCCCTGTTCATCGGCAATGGCAAAGGCGAGCATGCGCCTCTCCCCCGCCTGCAGGATGACATCCTGCGCCGTCTCGCTCATCCTTTCCTCCCTGCATTCAGGACGGTCCTGTCTTCCCGCCGCCCGGTCACCGTCACGTTTTGCACCCGCCTGCCCTGCAGGGCCGTCGCCGGCGCCACCCCCGCCCCGGCGGCGATGACGGCCCGGGCCGAGAGCACCGCCTGCACCGTGCAACCCCCTGTCATGGCGCGGTCGCGGCGCAGGCGCCCTGTCGCCCCGGCTGATACCGCGGGCGTTGCCGTAAGAGAACGCCAGCGGCGGAGCCGGCCCAGCACGGTGCCTGCCCCGGCCACAGCGGCGGCCATGGATACGGATATCCGGCGTTCGGCACGGAGGGCGACCCGGCGGGCCGGACGCAACAGGATCGCGGGGCCGAAATCGCGGAGAATCTCTTCTTCCTCCGCCCGCAGCCGCCGCCCCCATGCCCCGGCCCACAAAATGCCGTGGGTGGCCGTATTGGTTGCATCGGCGCCATGACCGAAGGGGCCGAGGGACAGACGGTTATGGACCAGAAGCTGATCGTTCGGCGGGGTGCCGCCGCCGGTCCAGATATCGCCGCGCCGCCCCAGATCCATCGGCGCCGGGCGACCGTCGCGACCGTAGAGCCAGGCCCAGCTATCGCGGCGGATCTGCCCGCCGCCGATATTTTCGAAACAGGCGGTCATGAAGCGGTCGCTTTGCCAATAGGTCCGATCCGGATCGGCGGCATAGATACCGCTGTATTTATGCCCGAAGGCATGGGCCGGCGCCTGAGAGAAGTTGTTCCGCCAGGATGCTCGGCTGAAGGCGGCCTCCCACACGGTGGAAGCACCGACCTGAAAGCCGATGCCGACAGCGGAACCGGACTGGCCGATATCCTCCGAAAGCGACAGCAGCACATCGCGCCCCGGCGCACCGCTGCCCGCCTTCCCTGAACGGGCACGCATCGCCAGGGTGATCGTGCCGCCGCTGCCCCCGCCGATGGCGGGCAAGCCATCGATCCTGTATCCGCCCCCCGGGGCCAGATGCATGGCCATGGCTCCTTCGATACGGAAGGGATCGGGGCGGGAGCCGACAGGCGCGAACCGGCGTCCGGAACACAGATCGACAATCGCCGCCGATCCCGGCAACGGCACCAGCAATGCCTGCAGCCCCGCCGCCAGCGGATGGCTCCGCTCGACAAGGGGCGGCGGCAGCAGGGAAAGCGGTGGCGGCTGAATTCTGCTCACGCCGGGGCGTCCATCCAATACAGGCCGCGCCAGAGCAAGGCATTGCCGCTGGCGGCCAGCACATCGCCGCTTTCATTGACCAGGCGAAAGCGGATCTGCCGCGGCAGCACCCCGCCAAAGGCATGGGCAATGGCGAAATGACCGCGGCCGCCGCCCCCCGACAGACGCAGGGAACCGATCAGCCGGTCATTGACGGCATCGTCGAAAATGCCGTCGCTGCCCGCCCCCTGGGCATGGATCACGACATCCCCGGTGCCGTTCCCGACCACGGACAGGGTCAGAAGAATATCGTGATAACCGCCGGTTTCCGTGTTGATGACGGAAGACAGCGTCTCCAGCCCGTTGCCCAGCCCGTCCAGGGCGGCGGCGAGAGTGAAATCCGGATCGAAGGCTGCAATGATCTTGTTCATGACGTCGCCCCCCCGCCCCGGCGGATCCGGGCGATATCCAGATGACCGACCGCGCCCAGTCCCAGCTCCGCCGTCCGCGACAGCAGGGTATCGCCCAGCCCCAGCAGGGCGGTGACATCGCCGGCCGTCAGCACCCCGGCCGATTGCAGGGCACCCAGGGCGGAGGACAGCGCGCCATAGACATCGGCATCGGCGTAATCGACGGTCTCGAAAGCGCCGGCGGCGGTGATCGCCAGTGCCGTCTCCGCCGCCGCGCGGGCCGCCGGATCCGCCATGGCATCCCCGGCCAGATCCTTCAGCGGGCGATACAGGCCGCGCAGCGCCAGATAACGGCGCAAACGGCTGACCGGCACGGAAGCCCGCCCGGCGCGGTCGGCCGTGTTCAGGGACCGGGCCAGTTGCTCGTCGCTCATCGCGTCATAACCGCGCCCGAGAGGATCCCGGGCGATTTCATCGCGCAGGATCTGTAATTCCTCATCTGTCATGATAGCCTCAATCCAGGGTAATGGTCATATCGCCGGGGCCGAAGCGCGGCCGGTCGCCGCCCGTCACCGTCACGGCCGCCGTCAAAGCGCCGGAGGCCATGAGATTGCCGCCGGCGGCGGCATCGAACAGGGCGAAATGGGTAATCGGGGCACCGCCCGCCCAATCGCCGGAGGCTTCGGGGAAGACGATTTCCGTCTGATTGCTCACCGGCTGGCCCGAGGGGGCGGATGTACTCCACACCGTCTTGTCGTTGATAAGGGCGGCCCGCGCGTAACCCGCGCCGGACACTTCCGTTGCCCCGCTGCCATCCTCGCCCGGATCGGCATCGAACAGCCCCACATACAGATTGGCGGGCGGGGCCCAGGCAACGGCGCCGAAGACCAGATCGAGCAACCGCCCTTCCAGATAATCGCTGAAACTCATTTCGCCTCCCGGTGATCAGGAACAGGGCAAGCCCTGCAATGTGACCTTCGTCACGGACATGAAAACGGAAAGGGGGAATGATGTCCGGGCCTTCGGCAAACCGGCCAGACCTGACTGCCGAAGGCTGCCGCCGGGCTCCCCCCGGGCCCGGCGGCGCATCCGCCCTCAGGACAGGCCGAACTTGACCAGCTTCACCGCATCGGAATTCTGCACGGCGCCACCGACACGCTTGGTTGCATAAAAATGCACATAGGGCTTGGCCGAATAGGGGTCGCGCAGGGTACGGATGCCCGTGCGGTCGACAATCAGATAGGCGCGGCGAAAATCGCCGAAGGCAATGGACAGGGAATCGCTGGCGATATCGGGCATTGCCGCCGCCTCGCCCAGCGGATAGCCCAGCAGGGTCGCCGGGGTTCCCGGCGCCAGCGACGGTTCCCACAGGTAACGCCCCTGCCCGTCCTTCATCCGCCGCAGGGTCGCCGTCAGATTGGCGTTCATCAGCCAATGGGCATTGCGCCGATAGGCCGGCTTGAGCGCATAGACCAGATCGATCAGAACATCCGCGGGATCGGCGACATCGAAATTGCCGTCCGTTCCCGTTGCCAGATATTGCAGCGTGCCGAAGGGGCGCGCATCGTCATCGCCTGCCGATACGGGATAGGCAATCAGCCCCTTGGGCTTGTTGATCCCGTCGCCGGCGATGAAGGCCTCGCTTTCGCGCAAGGCGAATTCGGCGGCGATTTCCTCGGCCAGGAAGGCGGTGACGTCGAAGGACAGATCGTCCAGCGATTGCTGGGTCGCGCGCGGATTGGCGTAGATCTCGCCCATGGCGGGAACGATTTCGGCGAATTGCGGCGAAGCGGTTTCAGGGCGCGCATCCGTTTCGCCCACCCAGCCGGAGGCACCGCCGCCGATGGCGGCGAGACGGCGGAATTCCCCGCCTGAAATCTGCCGCACCGTGGCCAGGGGGCGCAGATCCGTGGCCTCGTTCAGCAGGCGCTCGATCTGCCCGTCGATCGCAAGCGGCAGGGCATAGCCGCCATCGGCGGGGGAGCCGACCGACAGGGCCTTGCCCTCCAACCCGAGAAGGCCGCGTTCATCGCCCTTGCGGGCGTAATCCTCGAACGCCTTGGCATGGCGGGCATCGTTATCGTTGACGCCGCCATCGCCGCCGCCGAGCGCCGGACGGGAAATCACGGTTTCAAGCCGGGCGATATCCTCTTCCATCCGGGCGATCTTGTCGCGGCTCAGCCCATCGACCGCCTGTCCCTTGGCCATGGCCTCCAGCCGGGCGTCGTTTTCCGCCTTGTAGGATTCGACCGCGCGGCGGTATTCCTCGAAGGCGCTCTTTATTTCCTCATAAGCGTTCATATGGTGATCCTTTCGGGTTAGGGGCGGCACGTGCCGCCGGTGAAATCGCCGGTGGCGCGGCGAATGTCGCGCGCCAGCATCCGCAGCGACGACGATTTGAACGAACGGATGCGGGCCTCGGGATTGGCGGGGAAGGTGACGAGGGAAATTTCCCACAAATCGGCCTTGAGGATGATCCGCGCACCGGTCGTGGCATCGCGCTCCTCCTCGCGCACGCGAAAGCCGATGGACAGACCGTCGATCGCCCCGGCCCGCATCAGGGCATGAGCCTCGCGGGCCCGGGCGACATCCATCAGCAAGCGGCCACGGACGAAAAGACCATGTGCATTCTCGGCAATATGATCGAACAGGCCGATCGGCTGGGCGGGATCGTGCTGCCACAGCATCTTAATGGCGGCGACATCGCCCAGACCGTCCGCGAACGCCCCTTTGGCAACGATTTCGCCATCCCTGTCGATCACGCCGAAAACGGATGCATAACCGCTGAAACACCCGCTATCGGACAGTTGTTTTACCCATAGTGGCGCTGTCAATTCATCGCGCATGCTGCTAATCTCCCTGCCGGTTCGAAACTGCATATCCCTGGAATTGATGAACGCACCGGACACACCGCCCGCCACCGACGACGACACGCCATTGCGTCCCGCATCGCTTGGAGCGTCGGAAAACGGTCGCCTGCATGATTTCTCTCTGGTCGAGCGGCACCCGGCACTGCAGGACGCCCGCTTCCGCTGCCCGCGCGTCCAGGCGCTGCATTCATGGTGGTGGCGCTTTGACGGTGCCGTCCCCGAACGCCGGCAGTTCGACATTCTCGAACACCGTGCCATCGTCAATCATCTGTTCATGATCGAGGTGGTGAACCCGACGCGCTTTCAGTTCCGCATCTGTGGGGAGGCGTCCTCAGCCATTGTCGGGCGCGATAACACCCATGTATTCCTGGAATGCGGTCAGGCGGGACAGTTCGGCCCTCTCGCCTGTTATTATGCCGAGGTGGTGAAAGCCCGGCAGCCGTTCAGATGCCATGGCAGCTTTCATTATCTCGATCATGGCTTGGTCGATTTCGAAAGTATCGACTGCCCCGTAAGCAATGAAACAGGACAAATCACCCACCTGATCGGCTGCATCGATATTTGCGAAACGCCGTGAATACCGTTCTGCCGCCAATGAAGTTTCACAAATTATTGCTGTATTTCGCTTCCGAATGGAATATAACTATTCCAAAGATTTTTTCTTTCCGTCATACCCCTGCGAACAACAATGAAAAAACAAAGTACGGATCATAGTTTTGTCGAAATTCACCGAAATCCGGCACAGTGCGGAACCGAACTGCAATCCTGGCGCAGCAAATCCCTGTACCGGTGGTGGTTGTCCCAAGCCGCCCATCCCCCTCTGCGCCGGGATTTCGACATTATCGAACACAGAAAAATCGCCAGTCATCTTTTCCTGATCGAAGTCCACGGCCCGGAGCGTTTTCTGATCAAGCTGGTCGGCGAAGGTGCAGCCCATATTCTGGGACGCAACAACAGCGGCCAATGGGCCAGCAATTCTCCCGACAACCCCCACGGCGCCCTGATCGATTATTATCTCAGGCTGTGCGAAAGCAGAATCCCCTGGCATTGCCATGGACGTCTGACCTATCTCGGGCGCGAGCATATCCGTTTTGAAAGCATTGACTGCCCACTGGCGGGGGAAGACGGCAGCATCACCCATATCATCGGCTGCATCGACCTGCTCTGATGGCCGGAGTCAGCCGGGCGGGCGCGGCGGCAGGCCGGCGGCGGCCCGTTTTTCATCCTCGCTCATATAGCTTGCCCCTTCCAGCATGGCATGGAGCCTTTCCCGCCGCGGCGCCAGGGCGCTGATACGATCGAGATCGGGGCTTATCACGATATCGCGGCCGAAGCGCGGCCCCAGCCAGGCGCCGAAACGCGCCGCAAGGTCCTTCACCAGCGGCAGAACCGTCTGTTCCCACAGGGCCAGGCGCGCTTCCCGGTAATTGGCGTAGGTGTTATCCCCCGGCAGGCCGAGCAATAGCGGCGGCACGCCGAAGGCCAGGGCAATTTCACGGGCATGGGCTTCGCGGGCCTGCCTGAAATCCATGTCCCGGGGGCTGAAGGACATTTCCTGCCACTGCAGCCCGCCTTCCAGCAACATCGGCCGCCCGGCCGCCATGGCCCCGGAAAAGCGCGCCTCGATTTCCGCCTTCAGCCGTTCGAACTGTTCCGCCCCCAACCCGGCATTTCCCTGCACCACCAACGCGCCCGAGGGCCGGGCGGCATTGTCGAGCAATGCCTTGTTCCATACCGTCTGGGCATTGTGGCTGTCGATGACGGCCGCCGCCGCCTCCATCGGCGACAGGCCGTAATGATCGTCCAGCGGATTGAACGCCGCCAGATGCAGCACCGGCCCAAGCCCGCGAACCGGATCGCTGGGCAGACGGCGTTTCCCCGCCGCCGTTTCATGTTCGTAACCGGCGAGGCGGCCCTGACGATCGGTCAGAATGCGCATGCGGTCGGGGCGCAGCACATGCAGCTCGCGCGGGGGGGCGTTTGCGGGGCCGACCGCCTCGACATAGGCATTGCCCGCAATCAGACGGCAGGTCACGATTTTTTCCAGCAACGCCGCCCCCGACATCCCGGGGGCGGGGCGGGCAAGCAGCCGGCACAGGGGATGGTCCTCCGCCAGCATCCTGCCATCCGCCGCGATGTTCCAGTGAACCGAAGAGGCCGCCACGGCGATTTCGTTGATGCACCGGAACACGATGGCATTGCCCGCATAGCCTTCGCGGGCGAAATTTTCATAATTACGCGGTGCGAAACGCGCCTGAACCATCAGCGGCAGTGCAAAGGCGGACCGATCCGCCTGTTTCCCGGCGGGCCGCCACAAGGCCCGCAGCATATCGGCAATTCCCATGATTTATTCCCGTCAAAGAAAGACGGCGGCAGGCAAGAGGCAAACCCGCCGCCGCCCGCCGCGACAAGCGGCCAAAAGCTTCAGAGCACGCGGATCGCGGGCGAAGAACCGAGCAGCAAGGCCGTGACGGCCCAAACCAGCGCATCGAGACGGTCCGGCGAGGTTCCGCTGCCCGGGACCCAGCCCGTCATCTGTTCCTCCAATTCGGCCAATACGCCGATATGATGCACCCGCCCGGCCTCATACAGCGCCGCAACGGGCGCGGCGCGGCCCTGTTTGCTGCTGTGGGCGTGAACCGGGCGGATGGCTGCATTCACATCGGCCAGCGCCAGATTGGCGGCAATCAGATCGCCACCCTGGTTGGTTTCGGCGATCACGGCATGGGCCCCGTAACGGGAAACGCAGGCGGCGACTTCCCGTGCCCAGCCCAATGGCGAAAGCCGCGCCGAATGATCGCCCAGAACATAGGCATGACCGCCTTCATCGGCCCCGACGACGACAATGCCGGTCGTGCCGCCCCCCACCGCCGGATCGAGACCGATGACAATGCGCGCAAGCGCCGGTGCCCGGGCACGGCGGGCAGCATCGATATCGCCGATACGAAACAGCGCCCCTTCGGCATCGCCCAGGATTTCACCGTCCAGTTCCTGCCGTCCGAGGCGCGAACCGCCATAGCGTTGCTGCAGGAATTGCAGAACCGAGGCCGGCAGATTGGCGGCATTGTCAAGAGTTCGCCCCCGGGTCAGGAACACATCCTTGCCGGCGGCAAGGTTGCGGATCAGGGCGGTGGGACGCGGGGTCGTCGTCAGCACCAGCCGCGGATCCCGGCCCAGACGCAGCCCCATCAGCAGCATGT
>JALXAG010000035.1 GCA_026992315.1 Sneathiellales bacterium
CTCCGATCGCGGCCGCGCCGATGATGACGATCTTCACCGCCTGTATTCCTCCTGCTGGTATGAGCCTTCAGCGGCCGCTGCCGGTTTATGGCATAGTTCCGATATGGTTCCAATGTCTAGGGTCCGGACCCTGGGAGAGCGCAAACCAGAGAACGGAAAACAGGAATATGGGTTGTATCGATATAGGGCAGATCGCCCGGCGCCTGGCGGCGGAGGGGCTGAAACTGCGCGGTGCCTTTCATGACGGCGGCGGCCATGACGGCGGGCTTGCCGGGGCACGGACGATACTGGTGATCGGCAATGCCGGCCCTGCCTTCTGGCAGGCCTTCAGCCGCCACCGGCGCGAGGAGGACAATCCGATGGATCGCTGGGTGCGCCGTATCGTCGATCCGCTGGCGGCGGAATGCGGCGGGCGGGCGCGCTACCCCTCGGACGGGCCGCCTTATCTGCCGATGCAGAAGCTGGCCCTGCGTGCGGAGCCGGGGCAGGCGATGCCCTCGCCCATCGGCCTGCTGATGCATCGCCGTTACGGGCTATGGCATGCCTATCGGGCCGTGATCGAATGTCCGGGGCATTGGCCGCTGCCGGATCCGCCGGCGGGGGATGCGGAAATGTTCGGCTGCGATGTCTGTGCGGACCGTCCCTGCCTGCATGCCTGCCCTGTCCGGGCCTTCGGGGCGGATGGATACGATGTTGCCGCCTGCCGCGGCCATGTGGCATCGAAGAAGGGGCGGCCGTGTCTTGCGGGCGGCTGTCTTTGCCGCCATGCCTGCCCCGTGGGGCAGGATTACGCCTATCCGCCCGGGCAGGCGCATTTTCACATGCAAAGCTTCCTTGGCCGCTGAGCAGCGCCTTATTCCTGACAGCGCCTTGCTTCCTGGCGCCGCGTTGCCGGTGAATCGAGATCGCGGTCGAAGGCTGCGGTAATGGCGGCGGTTCTGGCCGCCAGAGGGGCGATGACCCTTTCTATGGCCCTTCCCAGCGCCGCCCCTGCCTGCCGGCGGTTGCTGCCGCTGCCATGCAGTCGCGCGGCCGATGCCGATAATGCCCGACGCAGCAGTGCCGCCAGGCGCTCCTGTCCCCGCCGGTGAATGGCGACATGCCGGTTTTCATGGGCGAGGGTGACGCGATAGGCACAGCTTCCCCGCCGCAGTTCCCGGGCGAGATAGACATCGATCCGCCCGAGGCTGAGGGAAATGTCGATGCGCGTTGGCATGGCGCAGATGCGCCCGCCCTGCTGCACCAGACGGTAGGCATAACGGGTGTTGCGCCGTGCCTGGAAATGGCTGAGGCCGTTGATCAGGCGGGCCGGTCCCATATTGCCCAGCGCGGCGATGCCCTTGCGGTTGCGATCGTGAATATAGGCGATTTCCCCTGCATCGACGGTGACGACGACTTGCGGCGGTTGTGTCATGCGGCAAGACGCCGCGTCGGCGGGGCGGGCGAGAACAGCCAGAAAAGCGATGGCGGCAAAGGCCGGAAGGCGGGGAGGACGGGTTGTTCGCCGCTGTCCGGTCGGGGTTTCGGAACACATGACGGCATCAGCATAGGGGCTGGCGCGGCGGGTGCCAAGATGCTGTTGCAAATTCCCCCGGACTTGGCGGCGGCGGAAGGAGGGGGTATGCTCGTTCCATCTGTATGGCCTGCCTTGCCGGGCGGTCAGGAGAATTCAGACAATGCAAGACAAAAGCATGCCATCCGGTCATGGGGCCGATCCATCCGGCAGCGGGCTGAAGCGGGGATCGGGCTGGCGGCGGCCCGAAATCCTGCTGATCGTCATGGCGGCGGCGATGCCGCTGTCCTTTTTCGTCTGGCAGGCGCTTCTGAACAATTTCGCCGTTGAACGCGCGGCCTTTACCGGCCGCGAGATCGGCATTCTGCAATCCCTGCGTGAAATACCGGGCTTTCTGGCCTTTACCGTCATCTTTGCGCTGATGTTCGTGCGCGAACAGAAACTGGCGCTGCTTTCCCTGGTGCTGCTTGGCGGCGGCGTGGCCCTGACCGGATTTTTTCCCAGCGTCATGGGGCTGTATCTGACCACGGTGCTGATGTCGGTCGGCTTTCATTATTCGGAAACCGTCCAGCAATCCCTGGCGCTGCAATGGCTGCCGAAATCCGAGGCGCCGCGTCTGCTGGGGCGGCTGATTTCCGTGCGTTCCTTCGCGGCGCTGGGGGCTTTCGCCATGGTCTGGCTGATGCTGGAACTGGCGGGGGCGGATTACCGCACCATCTACGTGATCGGCGGGGGCATCGCCGTGGCCGTGGCGGTCTTCTGTCTTTTCGCCTTTCCCGATTTCGGCGCCAATCACGAACAGCATAAGAAAATCGTGCTCAAGCGCCGTTACTGGCTGTTTTATGCGCTGACCTTCATGGCCGGGGCGCGGCGCCAGATCTTCG
>JALXAG010000036.1 GCA_026992315.1 Sneathiellales bacterium
CGATCGGCGATCCGGTCAATACCGCATCGAGGCTGGAGGCGATCAACAAGGAATTCGGCAGTCAGCTCGTCATTTCGCGCAAGGTCGCGGAACGGGCGGGCGTAACGCTCGGCGGCGGGCGGATCGAGACCGTATCCATCCGCGGCCGTGCCGAACCGCTGGAGGTTTATGTCTTCGACGATGCCGAGGACATGCGCATCGAGGGGTGAGGTCAGAATTTCCAGGCGAGGGCGACGATCATCGGCAGGGTGATGAAGGAGAGCACCGTCGATATCAGCACGGCGCTGGCCACGTCCTGATGGCTGCGGTTGTATTTCAGCGCCAGAAGATAATTCATCACCGCCACCGGCATGCTGGCCTCGATCAGGATTACCCCTTTCGCCGTTCCCTCGGCGCCGAGCAGAACGGCGATGCCATAACCGATGGCGAAGCCGAAAATCAGCCTGAAGCCGGACAGCAGCGCTGCGCGTTTCATGTTGGTCAGGCGCAACCCGGCCAGCGAACCGCCAAGGGAAAGCAGCATCAGCGGAATGCTCAGACCGCCCAGCAGCCGCAGGGTATTGCCCGCCCATTCGGGCGGTCTGAAGCCGACGGCCAGGCTGATCGCCCCGGCAATGGCGGCCAGCGCCAGGGGCGAGCGCAGAAAAGTGCCGAAACTGGCCCGCCCGGCGGCAATGGAGGCGCCGATGGTCAGCTGGCTGACGGAGACGACGGTAAAAAAGCCGATGGCCAGCGCCAGCCCCCTTTCGCCGAAGGCGAACAGGCAGACGGGCAGGCCCATATTGCCGGTATTGGGAAACATCAGCGCCGGCAGGAAATGGCTGACCGGCAGCGACATCGCCCGGCACAGCGCCAGCCCGGCAATGGCTCCGGCAAACAGCACCAGCGCCGCCGCCGCCGCCATGGTCAGGAAACTGCCGCGGTCGATGTTCAGCGAGGTCATGGAATAATAGACTAGGCTGGGCGTGCCGATGGTCGATACCAGGGCGGTGATGGTGGCGGTATCGAAGGCCTGGCCGCTGCGCACCCAGTACAGGCCGATGCCGGCGATGACGAAGATCGGCGCGGTGACCGCCAGCAGGTCGAACAGCATGATTACCCGGCTGCCGCCGATGGCGGCACGATGCGCAGCAGCGAAATCTTGTTGCGTCTGCGGCGCAGGATTTCGAAGCGGAAGCCGTGGAAGGAAAATTTCTGTCCCGCTTCCGGAATGATACGGGCTTCGTGAATGATCAGCCCGGCAATGGTGGCCGCTTCCTCATCGGGCAGGTTCCAGTCGAACTGGCGGTTGAGATCGCGGATGGTGACGCTGCCCTCGACGATGATGCTGCCATCCGATTGCGGGCGGATGCCCGGGGTGCGGATATCGTGTTCGTCGGTGATGTCGCCGACGATCTCTTCGAGAATATCCTCCAGCGTCACCAGCCCCATCAGGGCGCCGTATTCGTCGACGACCAGGGCGAAATGCGACCGCCGCTCGCGAAAGGCGGAAAGCTGTTCGCGCAGGGTGGTGGTTTCGGGTACGAACCAGGGCGGGGTCAGCAGCGCGGCGATATCGATTTCGCCGATATTGCCGTTTTTTTCGTGAATGGCGCGCAGCAGGTTCTTGGCATGGAGGACGCCGATGATGTTCTCCGGCTCGTCCTTCCAGAAGGGTATGCGGGTATGGGGGCTGGAAAGAACGGCTTCGACGATTTTTTCCGGCGGCAGGGAGATATCCAGCATCTCGATCTTCGAGCGATGGGTCATGATCTCCGAAACCTCGATCTCCTCCAGCTCCAGGATCGAACCGAGCATGTCGCGGTCGGCCTTGACCATGGCGCCTTCGCGGGCATGCAGATCGATGGTGCCGAGGATTTCGGCATTGGCATCGCGGCGGCGATGGCCGCCATCCTGCTGGCGCACGCCGAACAGGCGCAGCAGGACCGTGACGATGCCGTTGACCAGAATGGCGAAGGGCAGCAGCAGATAGAACAGAATGCCGAGAACGGGAGCGACGGTGATGGCGGCGCGGTCGGCATGGCGCAGGGCATAGGTCTTGGGCAGCACCTCGGCGAAGATCAGGATCAGCAGGGTCATCGCCAGGGTGGCGAGATAGACGCCGCTGCTGCCGAACAGGCGCAGCAGCAGGCTGGTGGCCAGGGCCGAGGCCATGATGTTGACCAGATTGTTGCCGAGCAGAATGGTGCCGAGAAGCTGTTCGCGCCGCGCCATCAGGCGGTTGACGATGGCGGCGCGGCGCCCGCCCTCGCGTTCGCGCTGATGCATGGCGGCACGGCTTGCCGCGGTCAGGGCCGTTTCGGATCCGGAAAAGAAGGCCGAAAGCAGCAGCAATATGAAAATGGCAATGGCGGTCGCCAGAAGTTCGAGATCGTTCAGCGGTACGATG
>JALXAG010000037.1 GCA_026992315.1 Sneathiellales bacterium
CGCGGTGCTGCTGGTGGTGCTGTTCGCCGGCGGCAGCTACTGGCAGATATTTCCCCTGCGCGGCCTGGTATCGGATAACTGGGCCGAGCTGAGCCTGGCCGGCAAGATTCTCGACTATCTCTGGCACATGGTCCTGCCGATCAGCGCCCTGGTGATCGGCGCCTTTGCCAACCTGACCCTGCTGACGAAGAATTCCTTCCTCGATCAGATCAACCAGCAATACGTTCAGACCGCCCGCGCCAAGGGGCTGACGGAAAATCAGGTGCTTTACGGCCATGTTTTCCGCAATGCCATGCTGATCGTCATCAGCGGCTTTCCCGCCGCCTTTCTGTCGGTGCTGTTTACCGGATCGCTGCTGATCGAGGTGATCTTCTCCCTCGACGGGCTGGGCCTTCTCGGTTTCGAATCCGCGATCAAGCGCGATTACCCGGTGATCTTCGCAACCCTTTATTTCTTCACCCTGCTGGGGTTGCTCATGGCCATCGTCCGCGACGTAACCTATGTGCTGGTCGATCCGCGCATCGATTTCGAGAGCCGCGATGTCTGAGCCCCGCTTCACCCCGAAACGCCTGTTCTCCCTGTCACCGCTGAACCGGCGGCGCTGGCACAACTTCCGCGCCAACCGCCGCGGTTTCTGGTCGGCGATTCTGTTCATCGGCCTGTTCGTCATCAGCCTGTTCGCCGATGTCATCGCCAATGACAAGCCGCTGCTGATCTATTTCAAGGGCAGCTATTATCTGCCGATTATCGAAACCTACCCCGAAACCGCCTTCGGCGGCGATTTCGAGACCGAGGCCGATTACCGCGACCCCTATCTTCAGGAGCTGATCGAAGAAGCCGGCGGCTGGATGATCTGGCCCCCGATTCCATTCTCCTACGACACGATCAATTACGATCTGAAGACCCCGGCCCCCTCCCCGCCCGATTCCGTCAACTGGCTGGGCACCGACGATCAGGGGCGGGACGTTCTGGCCCGCGTGATCTACGGCTACCGCATCTCGGTCGGCTTCGGCCTGCTGCTGACGGTGCTGGCCAGCGCCATCGGCATTTTCGCCGGGGCGATCCAGGGATTTTACGGCGGCCTGCTCGACATCGCCCTGCAGCGCGTGATCGAAATATGGGAGGGATTGCCGTTTCTCTATATTCTGATCATCTTTTCCGCCGTCATTGTCCCCGGCTTCTGGACGCTTCTGTTCATTCTGCTGCTGTTCAGCTGGACATCGCTGGTCGGCGTGGTGCGGGCCGAATTCCTGCGCGCGCGCAATTTCGAATATGTCCGCGCCGCCCGGGCATTGGGGGCTGACAATCTGACGATCATGTTCCGCCACCTCCTGCCCAATGCCATGGTCGCGACCCTGACCTTTCTGCCCTTCATCCTGACCGGGGCGATCACCAGCCTGACATCGCTGGACTTTCTCGGCTTCGGCCTGCCGCCCGGATCGCCGTCGCTCGGCGAATTGCTGCAGCAGGGCAAGGCCAATCTTCAGGCGCCCTGGCTCGGCATCACCGCCTTCATAACGCTGGCGGTCATGCTGACCCTTGCCATTTTCATGCAGGAGGCCGTGCGCGATGCGTTCGATCCGCGTAAAACCTTCCGCTGAACGCGACGATACCCTGCCGCTGCTGTCGGTGCGTCATCTCTCCGTCCGCTTTACACAGGGGGCGCATGCGGTCGATGCGGTGCGCGATGTCAGCTTCGATATCCGCCGCGGCGAAACCCTGGCCCTTGTCGGGGAAAGCGGCTCGGGCAAGTCGGTCACGGCGCTCAGCATCATGCAGCTGCTGCCACAGGCGGAATATCCGGGCGGCTCCGTCGTCTTCGACGGGCAGGAACTGCTCGGCGCCGGCGAGGAAGTTCTGCGACGGATCCGCGGCAACCGCATCTCGATGATCTTTCAGGAGCCGATGACCTCGCTCAACCCGCTGCACACCATCGAAAAGCAGGTGAACGAAGTCCTGCTTCTGCACAAGAAGCTGACGCGCGAAGCAGCGCGCGAACGCACCCTTGAATTGCTGCACCTCGTCGGGCTGGAAAACGCTGAAAAGCGCCTGAACGATTATCCGCATCAGCTTTCCGGCGGCCAGCGCCAGCGGGTAATGATCGCCATGGCCCTGGCCAACGAACCCGATCTGCTGATCGCCGACGAGCCGACCACGGCGCTGGATGTGACCATTCAGGCGCAGATACTCGACCTTCTGAAGAAACTTCAGCATCAACTCGGCATGGCCATGCTGTTCATTACCCACGATCTGGGGATCGTGCGCCGCCTGGCGGAGCGCACCTGCGTCATGCATCGGGGGCGGATCGTCGAAACCGGAGACACCGGCGCCCTGTTCGACCATCCCCGCCATGCCTATACCCGCCATCTTCTGGCCGCCGAA
>JALXAG010000038.1:0-1586 GCA_026992315.1 Sneathiellales bacterium
CCACCGCCGGGGCAGGTCGTGGAAATCGATGCCGGGCGCCTTGTTTCCGGGGTCAGGGTCGAAGCCTTTCCCGGCGATCTGCGCATGGAAATCGTCGGTGATGATTTGTTGCTGCGCTTCGCTGACGGCGGCGTGATCGTTCTGCGCGGGTTTCTCGACCTTGCCGCTGAAACGCCGGATACGCTGCTGACCTTTGCCGATGGCAGCGGCATGGATCTGGCAACCCTGCTGGCCGAGGGGGTGGCCCCGGCGGCCGGCGGCAATGTACCGCAAAACGACGGCGCCGGGTTTCTGCCCTTCACTCTTGGCGCCTTGCCGCCGGGTTATCCCGATCCCGGGCCGTTGCCGCCGACATCGCTGAATTATTCCGCCCCGGAACCGCGATTCCTTGACATTGCCGATGCGACGGATAGCGCCTTGACAGGCGGTGGCTCTGGCGGTTCCGGTGGCTCTGGCGGTTCCGGTGGCTCTGGCGGTTCCGGTGGCTCTGGCGGTTCCGGTGGCTCTGGCGGTTCCGGTGGCGCTGGCGGTTCCGGTGGCTCTGGCGGTTCCGGTGGCTCTGGCGGTTCCGGTGGCTCTGGCGGTTCCGGTGGCGGCGGCAGCCAGAGCATCGCCGTTCACGGCGGCACGTTCACCGCCAAGGAAGACGGGATCGCCAGCCTGAATATTCAGGCGTCGGCCACTGGCCTGAACAGTGGCGATGTCGTGCATATCGCCATTTCCGGTTTTGCGGCGGGGACCGTATTCGCCGATCTGGCTGGGGGCCGTTTCGATGCCGCCTCGGGAATATGGCAAACGGACCTGCCGGCGGGCAGTTCATCGTTCAGCGGCGGTCCCACGGTTGCCCTGCCGGGCGATGACGATGGCGATATCGGGCCGCTGACGGTCAGGGCGGAAATTTCCGGCACAGCGATTGCCGATACGGATACGGCGGCGGTCATTGTCGATGCCGTGGCCGATCAGCCGGTGCTTGCGGCAAGCGATCCCGCCCCGGTCACGGCCGGGAATACCGTGCGCCTCGATCTGACGGCGACCTTCGGCGATGTCGCGGACGGATCGGAAACCCATCAGGTGATGATCGGCGGCATCCCCGCAAACTGGGTATTGGCCGATGCCGCGGGCGGCAGTTTCGATGCCGCTGCGGGCATCTGGTCGGCGGTGGTTTCCTCGGTTTCCTTTGCCGGCGGACCGGCCTTTCAGGTTCCGGCGGCGATGGCGGCGCAGAACGTTGTTCTGGACCTTGTCGCCCGGGCGGAGGAAACTTCCCTGTCGGGCGCGGAAAACGATCTGGGCGACAATCTGGCCATGGCCACCGCCACCCTGAATGTGACGGTGCTGAAGGCGCCCGCGCCGCCGCGCATCGATATTGAAACCACATACAAGGCGGCAACGGTGACGGATATCTCCATCCGTCATCAGATCGCGGAAGATCAGGTTTTTCCGGCCTTGCGCGATGGCGTGCGCCTGGATGCCAGCAGGGTCAACGGTATCGATTTATCGGATCTGAGTCTCGATGCGCCGCAGGAAGTGACGGTCGGGTTCGTGTCCGAAAGCGCGGGGTTCGACAGTATCCTCGGCTGGTACCG
>JALXAG010000038.1:1596-2351 GCA_026992315.1 Sneathiellales bacterium
GGATCGGCCCGGATGGCGAGATCGCCGATCCGCAGATCATTTTCCCATCCACCAGCGACGACAACCCTGCGGACGGCCGGCCCGACAACGCACCGCTGAGCGTGTCGCTGGGCCTTTTGCCGGCACAAACGCGCATCGGCTTCTTTCTGGTCGCCAACGGGGCGCGCAAGAACGGCGATCTGAGCGGGGAAGATCTGTTTTTCGCCACGCCGCGCGGGGCACCGGTCACCATTTACGATCCGTCCTACAAGGTGAAGCTGTTCCACGATGACGGCAGCGGCGCCCGGCCGGTGCAGGGGCGGGTGTTTCACAGCGCCGCCCGGGCAGAGGAAGGCACGCTGGCGCTGAATATCGGCGCCCGCCAGCAGATGATAGCCGGGATCGATCCGCAGGACGGCGGTCATCTTCTGGTCGGGTTCGAGGATTTGCTGGGCGGAGACCGGGATTTCAACGATCTGGTGATCGATGTGCGGTTTCAGGCACAGGAATTATACGATCTCGACCCCGGGCGTATCGCCTATGATGCCGCTGTCAGCGATCCGGACAGCACCCTGATGAGCACCGCCACCGCCGCTATCGATGCCGGGTTGCAAAACGGCGATTATCTGTATTTCCGGGGGTATTTCACCGATGCGGGCGGGGCCCTGTTCGCCGATGCGCCGGGCGGGGCGGTGGCGACGGGGCTGACGCTGAGCGGGGAGGGAACGGAACGCCTGACCCTGCAGGGGCTTGCGGATATCGGCACATACGAGCAG
>JALXAG010000039.1 GCA_026992315.1 Sneathiellales bacterium
ATCGGCGTCATTTACCGCCCGGAGACCGAGCTCGCCAGCCATTATTTCGAAGCCCGGCTGCCGGAACAGTTCGATGAATATATCTGGATCGACCGCACCAGCGCCGTAACCCCGCTGCCATCCGGCCAGATCAGGGGCATGCCCGAAACCTACCCGTTCGGGGTGTGACATGAGGGCGGACGCGCACATCACGGCGGCGGCACGGCTTATGACCGATTTTGCCGCACGCACCGGGCTGAGCGCATCGGCCCGCCCGCCCAAACGCTATCTGTGGACCGATGCCTTCGCCCTGTGCAATTTCCTCAGCCTGTTCGCCGCCACCGGCGACGGCCGTTACAGGGCGCTGGCGCTGCAGTTGATCGATCAGGTTCACCATGTGCTGGCCCGTCACCGTCCGGAAAGCGCCCGGCAGGGCTGGATCAGCGGTCTGAGTGAAGAGGAAGGCCGCCGCCACCCCCTGGCCGGCGGGCTGCGCATCGGCAAGAAACTGGATGAACGGGGGCCGGAGGAACCCTTCGACCCGGAGGGCGAATGGGACAGGGACGGGCAATATTTCCATTATCTGACCAAGTGGATCCATGCCCTGACCCGGGCGGGGGCCGTATTGGGCGAACCCTTGCTGCTGAAGCACGCCGCCGAACTGGCCGTGGTGGCGGTAAAAGCCTTTACCCATGCCCCGCCAGGACGGCAGGAAAAGCGCATGTACTGGAAAATGAGCATCGACCTGTCCCGCCCGCAGGTCACGTCCATGGGCCAGCACGATCCGCTGGACGGCTATGTCACCCTGCTGGCCCTGATCCGCACCATGACCGGCCTGGGGCTGAGCCCTGCGGCGGAACTGCGCCAATCCGCCGACAGTCTCTCTTCCATGTGTCGGGGACGGGACTGGTTCAGCACCGATCCGCTCGGCATTGGCGGGCTGTTGTTCGATGCCTGCCGAATGACGCAGTTGCTGATCCGCAATGAGGATATGGCCGCGGATACGGATATGGTTCTGCTGGCGGATATGCTGAATGCGGCGGAAAACGGCCTGGCCCATTGGCTGAGGCTCAATCCGCTGAACGCTCCGCCAGCGCAGCGGCTGGCCTTCCGCGAACTCGGCCTGGCCATCGGCCTGAAGGCCGCCCCGCTCATGAACCGCCTGATACGCCATCGGGACGCGGCCCTTCCCGAAGCCGTTACCGCAAGCTGGTCGCTGCTTTCCGCCAATATCGCCATCGCGAAACGCATGGAATCCTTCTGGATGGAAGCAGCCAACCGCAGCGGGGCGCATTGGCGCGATCACGAGGATATCAACAGCGTCATGCTGGCCACCTCGCTGCTGCCCGATCAGTTCCTGTCCCTTGAAGCCGGCGCCCCGGCAGGCAATATCCCGTGACCGGCCCTTTCCAGCTTCTGGGGCATCTGTCCTATGCCCTGGTTGACAGAAATCCGGCCATGGACAGCAATCTTCATGCAGTTTTCAGCATGGGTTTGACAAAAAAACTGATAAATCCGTAAATTTTCCCAAAGAACTGGGCAATTTTTTATTGTTTGTTAACCATTCATCCCTATCTATAAGGGTGTCGCACACGGTTTTCTCTCCCCCTTACCCGGTGCGACAACATTTCCTCCCTGAACTGAGACCCCGGCTTATGCCGGGGCTTTTTTTTCGGATGACCGCCTGCGGCCGCCCGTTGTTCAGCGCTGGGTCAGCTTCAGTTCGATACGGCGGTTACGGCGATAGGCGATTTCATCGTCGCGCGGATCCAGAGGCTGATACTGGCCGAAACCGGCCGCGACCAGCCGTTGCGGCGGAATGCCATGAGCTATCAGAAATTTGACCACGGCAATGGCACGCGCCGCCGACAGCTCCCAGTTCGAGGGAAAGCGCGGCGTCGAGATCGGACGCTTATCCGTATGGCCGTCGACGCGCAGCACCCAATCCAGCTCCGGCGGAATGGTCCTGGCAATTTCGACCAAGGTCTTTGCCAAGGCTTCGAGCTGCTTCTTTCCCTGCTCGCCCAGCTCCGCCTCGCCCGATGCGAAAAGAACCTCTGACTGGAAGACAAAGCGATCACCGACCACGCGGACACCGGGACGATTGGCCAGCACTTCGCGCAGGCGACCGAAAAATTCCGAACGATAACGGGACAGTTCCTCAACCTTGCTGGCCAGCGCCTGGTTGAGCCTTTTGCCCAGATCGGCAATCACGACATCCTTTTCCTTGTCGCGGGCCTCGGCGGCTTCCAGTGCCGCCTCGATCCGCGCCAATTGCGCCCGCAATTCGCGCATCTGCGCATTCAGCGCCTCCACCTGAGCGGCAGCGGCGGCCGAAATCTTGCGCTCATTGGCCAGATCGTCCTCGGTCTTCAGATAAAGGCTCTGCAACTCGGCCAGCCGGGTTTCCCGGTCGCTGATTTCCTTTTGCGCCAACTGGGTGCGTTCGCGTTCATCGGCCAGACGCGCTTCCAGCGCCTTGGTCGTATCCCTGAGCGCGCCGATCTCCGCCTGGCGCGCCTTCAGATCCTCGTCCTTCTGCCTGATGGTCTCCTCGCGCGCCGCGATCACCTGGCGCAGATCGCCGATCTGGCTTTCCAGTTTGGCGCGCAGTTCCTTCAAGGAATCGATATCGCGACGCAGGCGTTCCACCTCTGCCAGGCGGGCCTTCAGCGTCTTGCGATCGACATCGATGATCTTGTCCTTATCCGCCAGTTCCTGCCTGGCCTTCTCCAGCGCCTTCTGTGCCTCCCTGGCACGCTTATCGGCGGCATCGAGGCGCACGAGAAGGGCATCGCGTTCATTATTCGCCGCTTCGAGGGAGGCCGAAAGCTGACTGATATTCAGCCGCAGATCGGCATTGGTGCGCTTTTCCAGCGCCAGCATTTCCGACAATTCCTGCATCTGCGACTGCAGCTTGTTGAGCGCCGCATCCTTGCCCGAAAGTACCTGGGTAAGAAAAAACTGCGCCAACACGAATATCGCCAGCAGAAAAATGATTGCCAGCAGCAATGTCGACAGGGCATCGACGAAACCGGGCCAGATATTGTCCTGATTGCCCCTGATCGGCCTGCGTGAACGCGCCATCTGCCTTCCTAACGCTGTTGCTCTTCAGCGGCCAGGGCGGCGATGGTTCGGGCAAGAAGCTTGATTTCGCTGCGGATCTCCTGAACCATCGTGTTCCGCCCTTCCGTCGCCTCTTCGAGAAGGCGGGTGACATAAACGTCAATATTGCGCAGGTGGTTGCGGCTGGCCTGATCGAGGCCCCCGGTTTCCCTTTCCGCCGCAAGGCGTTGCAGAACCGGCTTCAGTTCCATCTGGCCTTCGACCAGCTTGACCAGCAGATCCTGCTCGCTGCGCATCTGATCGGACAGCATGGTCAGCCGTTCGGTCAGTTGCAGCAGGGCCGCATTGCTGCTGGCACGGCTGTCTTCGCCCCGGGCCATCACCCGCTGGAGATTGTCCAGACTTTCCGCCGTCTGCTCCAGCAATGCCTGCACATAGGCAGGCACCGACTGATCCACCTCGCCACCTGCCGGGCCGGCGCTGGCCAGCCGCGTCAGGCTGCTCAGCCACTCTTCCAGGTCCATGTAGAAACGGTTCTGCGCCTGGCTGGCCTGCAGATCGAGAAAACCCAGAACCAGCGACCCCGCCAAGCCGAACAGGGAGGATGAAAACGCCGTGCCCATCCCCTCCAGCGGCTTTTCCAGCCCGGCCTTCAGTTCACTGAAGACACTGGCGAAATCATCGCTGCCGATGGTCAGGGAGTTGATTGTCTGGCCAATCGAGCCAATGGTCTCCAGCAGCCCCCAGAAAGTGCCGAGCAGGCCGAGAAAGATCAGCAATCCGACCATATAGCGGGAAATATCGCGGCTTTCATCCAGGCGCGTCTGCACGGAATCGAGAATGGAGCGCAACGCCACGGCAGAAAGGGATATCTTGCCCTTGCGTTCGCGCAGCATGCCCGCCATCGGCGCCAGCAATACCGGCTGGCGCTGCACCGACAGGCCCGGTTCGCTGCGGCGAAGGGTTTCGATCCACTCGACCTCGGGGCGCAGTTGCAGCACCTGACGGAACACATAGGCGATCCCGAGCAGCAATACGCCCAGGATCAGACCGTTGAGAACCGGATTGGTCAGGAAGGCCCGGACGATGGCCCCGGAAAGGACCGCCACCACCGCCCCGACAATGACAAGAAAAAGCAGCATTCTTGTCAGAAAACGCTTCGGCCTCGTCATCGGTCGCTCATCCTCTTTGCCATGGATATCTGTTAGCGGGCTGCATGCTCACATCAACCGCCAAGGCGGATGACCTCCACCCGTTCGGGATCGCTGCCATCCTTCGGCGCCCCCAGGGCCCGCACATCGATGCGCGTTGCCCGCACCCCTTCCTCGATCAGGAAAGAGCGCACGGCCAGCGCCCGCGACAACGACAAACGCCGCGCCTCGGCCGGGGTGCCGTCATTGACGCCGGCATAGGCCTTCAGCTGCACACGGCCATTGCTGCGCACCAGTTCCTGTGCCAGTGCGGCCAATGCCCTGCGCGCCGGACCGTCCAATTCGCTGAATCCCGGCTTGAACCTGACAGTCACGGTTCCGCCGCTGGGGGCCGGGGCCGGCTTGTTGGCCACGATACGCGGCGGTTCCGGCGCTTCGGCCTGCGGTACAGGCGTTTTCGGTGCCGGGGCCTGCGGCGCCGGGGCCGCCGTTACCGGCGGTTGCGGGGCCGGCCGTGGCGCAGGCGGGGCGGAAGTCTGCGGTGCGGGCAAAGTCCCCTGAGGTTCCTGAACCGGCGGCGAAACCTTTTGCGGCGTGGGCGGGGTCGCGGCAGGTGGGGCGGTCGGTGCCGGCGGCGGCACCGCTGCGGTGCGCGTGCCCGGCTGTGCCGGCTGCAGGGGCTGCACCGGCCGGGCCGGCGCCGGCGTCGCCGTCATGGCACCGGGACGCGGCAGAGGGGTAATACCCGGCGGAATGGCAGGAGAAGCAGACAGAGAACCAGCCCCCAGAGAGGGCGCGGGGCGGGAAGAGACAGGTGCAGGCGCCTTCATCCCCGCCGGCGGGCGCAGCCGGGGCACATCGACATTGCGTTCGCCGTAAAGCGGCGGACGACGGCCGAATATTCCCGGCGGGCGCCCCAGGGAATCGAGCACATCGAGATTGATCTCGACCCCCGATCCCCCGCTGCCGATCACCACGGTTTCCTGTGCCAGCGCCGCCGGAGCCGCAAACCCTGCGGCACCCAGAAACAGCGCTGCGGCGACCGTGGCGCCGAAAGCGGAATAGATGCGGCCGGACGGCCGGCGGCCATACGCTGCAAAAGCTGAAAATCTCGTCCCCAACACGCCATACCCCTTGGATATTTATTACGGAGCGCCAGCACCGGAAAGCCACCGGAACAACGGCATCCGAAACCGCCGCGGGAAACGATGCGCCAACGATGAAGCCACCGCCCCCCGGCTATGGCACCTTAGCCGATCCAAGATGACAGAACAACTTGCCAGTCTGCCCGGAAATTCACGCAATGGCCGGGGACAGGGCCTCCCTGCGAAATCGCCGGAAGGGTCAGTTTTTCCTGTCGGCCACGGCCTGGCGCAGAACCTTCAGCAGGGGTGTATGTAAGGCCGGGTTTGCGGCGACAATATGACCGTCGGCAGGCAGACCGGAACGCCCCCTGAAATCGGAAACCATGCCGCCCGCCTCGCGGACGATGACGACCCCGGCGGCAATGTCCCAGGCCGACAGCCCGTGTTCCCAGTATCCGTCGTAACGTCCGGCGGCGACATAGGCCATGTCGAGCGCCGCCGATCCCATGCGCCGCACACCGGCCACACGGGGCATCAGGGCATTGAGCTCAAGGGAGAATTCCTCGCGAAAATCACGCCCCATATGCGGAATG
Source organism: Sneathiellales bacterium (assembly GCA_026992315.1). Classification (GTDB taxonomy): domain Bacteria; phylum Pseudomonadota; class Alphaproteobacteria; order Minwuiales; family Minwuiaceae; genus JALXAG01. The sequence continues at coordinate 5,875 of JALXAG010000039.1, forward strand.
CCCGTGGCCAGCACCGATGCCTCCAGACTGCGCCTGCCCGAGACACGCAGGCGGCGGCTGTTGAGAAAGGCGCCCTGGCCCTTCTCGGCCCAGAACATCTCGTCGCGGGCCGGATCCAGTATCACCCCGGCCACGATCTGCCCGTCGCGTTCCAGAGCGATGGAAATGGCGAAATGAGGGATACCGTGCAGGAAATTGGTCGTCCCGTCCAGCGGATCGATGATCCAGCGGGTTCCCTCCTCCTCGCCGACGATCGGATCCCCTTCCTCGCGCAGGAACCCGAATTTCGGCCGCACCCGCTGCAGTTCCTCGGTCAGGACCTTCTCGGCCCGCAGATCGGCCTTGGAAACGAAATCCGCCGGCCCCTTCTTGGAAACCTGCAGATTCTCCACATCGTTGAAATCGCGGATCAGCCGGACCGCCGCCTTGCGGGCCGCCTGTTCCATTACCGTTATGAGTGCCGATTTGCGCGCCACTTGTGTCGATCCCCGTTCCTTTCAGTGCGCGGTCAGTCCGCGCGCTTCACATATTCGCCGGTGGTGGTGTCGACCACAACCTTTTCGCCGGTCTGCACAAATGGCGGCACCATGATGCGCACGCCATTATCCATGATTGCCGGCTTGTAGCTGGCCGCCGCCGTCTGCCCCTTCACCGTGGGTTCGGTTTCCACCACTTCCAGGGTGACATGCTCGGGCAGGATCACCGCCAGCGGCTTGTCCTCATGGCTTTCCACCGTCACGGTCATGCCGTCCTGCAGATAGACCGCCGCATCGCCGGCCAGGTCCTTCCCGACATTGATCTGCTCGTAGGTCTCGTTGTCCATCAGGCACAGCATGTCGTCATCCTCGTAAAGGAACTGATAGTCCTTCTGTTCGAGGCGCACCTTCTCGACGCTTTCCGAAGAACGGAAACGTTCGTTCAGTTTGGTATTGTCGATCAGGTTCTTCAGCTCCACCTGCAGATAGGCCCCGCCCTTGCCCGGCTGCGTGTGCTGAATACGCACCGCGCGCCACAGGGAACCGCGATGTTCGATGACATTGCCGGGACGGATCGCATTGCCGTTGATCTTCATGGCCACCGCCTTGTTGATTGTCTGGGTTCGTAATTGAAAATGCGCGCGGAACCTATCAGGATCGCGCCCTTCTGGCAATTGCCCAATGCCGGGGCGCGAGGGGGCCGTTCAGGGAAAGCACGGCTGAAGCAACGGATATGGGAAGCGGATATAGGATTGCCAGCCCGCCTTCCGGCTTTTATCATTGGTGTATAAACAATACCAGCAACTGGCGGGAAATCCCGAGGGAGGAAAACATGAAACGCATCACGGCCATTGCCGCGGCCTGCACCATTGCCCTGGCGGCCTTCGCCGGGGCGCGGGCGGAAACGCGCATCACCTACAAATCGGCCAAATCCACATCGTCCTATTACCAGATGGCCGTGCAGATCGCCGAAGCGATGAAGGAAGGATCGAACGGCGACATCATCGTCACGGTCGAAGAAAGCCAGGGCTCGGTCCAGAATGTCATGGAAGTCCGTGCCCGCGGCGGCGATTATGTCTTTACCACCCCGCCGGTGCTGGTGCGTCTCGCCCAGGCGGGCAAGGCCATGTTCAAGGGCAAGGCGGATCCGAAATTCAAGGAAATCCGTGCCCTCTTCCCCATTCCTTCCCTGACCATGCATTTCGTCGTCGCCAAGCGCAGCGGCGTCAAAGACTTCGCCGATCTGGCGGGCAAGACCATCCTGCTCGGCAAGGGATCCTTCGGGGCACGGGAAGGGGCCAAATATCTCAAGCTGTTCGGGCTGGAAGGCAAGGTGAAGCTGGCCAATGTCGAATTGTCCAACGCCGTGCCCGCGCTGAAGAACGGCCAGATCGACGGCTTCGTCACCGCCGGGTCCTGGCCGGCGCCGAATGTGATCGAGGCGGCCGCCGGCACCGGGGTAAGGGTCCTGTCGCTGACGGATGAACAGATCGCCAAGACCAAGCGCGCCCGCATGGTCATTCCCGCAGGTACCTATCCCGGTCAGGACGAACCCATCGTCACCACCTCCCTGCCCGTTGTCGCCTATGCCACCACGGCCATGGACGACGATACCGCCTATGCCCTGACCAAGACCTACTGGCAGCAGAAGGCGAAAATGGGCAAAACGGCCCCGTGGTGGAACGGCGTCGATGAAAAGCTGATGGTCAATATCACCGGCAAGATCCATCCCGGCGCCATCCGCTATTACAAGGAAGCGGGCTTCGCCCTGACCCCGGCGCAGATGTAAACCTCCGGTACAGGCCCGGCCGGGAGGCTGCCGGCCGGGCAAATCCGCAATTAAAAGCCACAGAAAACAGCGGGGTTCATGAGCATATCTGCGCGCATCTTCTGGGCCGGGCTCGGCGCCCTGTCCGCCGGGTTTCATCTGTGGCTGATATTCTCCGGCCTGGTGCCCAATCTCGTCAGCCGCCCATTGCACATGGCGCTGGCCCTGCCGTGGATCCTGATTTTCGCGGCACGAAACCGCCGCCAGCGGATCAGCGGGGCGGTGCTTACCGCCCTCGGTGCCGCCGCGGCCCTGTGGATCGCCTTCAACCAGGACCGGCTTGCCGATCAATACGGCTTTCTCGAAGGCGATTTTCAGATCGTCATTGCCGTCATCCTGCTGACCGTCACCCTGGAAACGGCGCGGCGGGCCATCGGCTGGCCGTTGCCGCTGGTCGCCGCCGCAGCGCTGGCCTATGGATTATGGGGGCAATACATCCCCGGCGAATTCGGCCATTCGGGCACGCCGCTGGCCAGTTTCCTCGGCACGCTGACCATTGCCGAAGGCGGCATATGGGGGAAGCTGACCGGGGTTTCGGTCAATATCGTCGCCATCTTCGTCATTTTCGGCGCCATGCTCAATGCGGGCGAGGCGGGGCAGGGTTTCATGAACGTCGCCGCTGCCGCGGCCGGGCGGCTGCGCGGCGGCGCCGCCAAGGTTTCGGTGATTTCCTCTGCCCTGTTCGGGTCGATATCGGGCTCGGCCTCAGCCAATGTCGCCTCCACCGGCACCATTACCCTGCCGGCCATGATCCGGCTGGGCTATCCGCGGGCGCTGGCTGGCGCCGTGGAGGCCGTGGCCTCCTCCGGCGGGCAGATCATGCCGCCGCTGATGGGGGCCGGGGCGTTCGTCATGGTCGAGCTGACCGGCGTTCCCTATACCGGCATCATCGCCGCCGCCCTGCTGCCCGCCCTGCTGTATTTCTGGGCGGTCTGGGTCGGCATCGACGCCTTCTCCCTGCGCTATGCGCTCAAGGGCCTGCCCGACGATGCCCGGCCGGCAAAAAGGGATGTGCTGATCACCGCCGCTTTTTTCATGCTGCCTTTCGCCGTGCTGATGTGGGGCATGCTCGTCGCCCGCTACACACCGCAATATGCCGCGGCCCTGGCCATCGCCGCCGCCGCCCTGTTGCTGCCTGTCGATGGCCGTTTGCGCATCGATCTTCGCCGTCTTCTCCTGCGTCTCGAAGGGGCATTCGTAACGGCAGGCAGGCAGATCGCCCTGATCGCCTCGATCATTCTCTGCGCCTCGATCGTCATCGGGGTATTGTCGATTACCGGGCTGGGGGTGAAGATCACCTCGCTGATCCTCTCCGGTTCCGGCGGCATGCTGTGGCCCGCCGTGCTGCTGACGGCGCTGGCCTGTCTGATCCTCGGCATGGAGGTTCCGACAACCGCCGCCTATATCATCTCCGTCTCCGTCGCCGGACCGGCCCTGATCGGGCTGGGGCTGCAGCCCCTGCAGGCGCATCTGTTCGTGTTCTGGTTCGCCCTGCTGTCCACCATCACCCCGCCGGTCTGCGGCGCCGTCTTCATCGCTTCGGGCATGGTGGAGGAAAACTGGCTGAAGGTCGCCTTTGCCGCCATGGCGCTTGGCATCGGGCTTTATCTGATCCCGCTCGGCATGATCGCGACGCCGGGGATCATCGCCCTGGCGGACAAGCCGATCCTTGCCCTGGTGCTGGCCGGCAAGATCGCCGCGGCCCTGGCGGCCATATCCTTCGGCATCATCGCCCCGGGGCGGCTGTGGCTGCGCCTTTCGCTGATCGTCTTCGGCGCCGCAATCCTGTTCGTGCCGTTATGAGGCCGATTCGGGCAACGGCACCCCATGGCGGGAAAACGCCGCCCTCTGGCGCGCGGCCAGCGCCTGTTCGTCGAAATCGTCGATCAGATCGTGAAAAAGGCGGTGCCAGTTGATTTCCGCCGCCAGATGCAGGAACACCCCGCCGAGGCCGATGGCCGCGCGGTCCATGAACACGAATTCGCGCGGCGGGCGAACCCCGCCCAGCTCCTTCAGGCGCTTGTGCACCCGGGCTGCGACATCCCGGCCGTAAACGCCTGTTTTCGACATTTCCTGAATACGCCGCGGCCGGTCTTCCAGCAGCGGCGCATAAACGAAGGAAGCCCACAGGTTCAGCGTGTCGATCACCTCATTGGTCAGCCCGCCGAACCCCCAGCCTTCATAGGCCTGCACCGCCAGATCGCGGTCATCGTTGGCAATGGCATGATACAGATCGATCACCCCGGTGACGAAACCGGCGGGAAAGGCGCGGATGCAACCGAAATCGAGCAGGTTGAGCGACAGATCCTCCCCCACCGAATAATTGCCCAGATGCGGATCGCCATGGATCACGCCATAGCGGTAAAAGGGCACATACCAGGCGCGGAACAGGTTGAGCGCAATGCTGTTGCGCTCCTCCTGCCCGGCATCGCGGTAATTCAGCAGCGGCTGCCCTTCCAGCCTGCTCATGGTCAGCAACCGTGCCGTGGACAGATCGGCGACGGGGCGGGGAACATGCACCTGCGCTTCCCCGGAGAGCATATCGGCAAACAGCGCCATGTGACGGGCCTCCAGCCGGTAATCCAGTTCCTCGCGCAGGCGGTCGGCGATCTCGCCCCTGATGCCCGAGGGATCGATGCTGCCGTCATAGCGTTTGTAAATGGCGAAGATCAGCGCCAGTTGCTGCAGATCCGCCTCCACCGCCGAGGCCATGTCGGGATATTGCAGCTTGCAGGCAAGGGCCGATCCGTCCAGCCCCTCGGCAAAATGCACCTGGCCGAGCGATGCGGCCGCCGCCGCCTCGCGTTCGAAGCGGGCGAAATGCGCCTGCCAATCCGCGCCCAGCTCGGCGCGCATGCGCCTTTTGACGAAGCTCCAGCCCATGGAAGGGGCATTGGCCTGTAACTGCGCCAGTTCCTGGACATATTCATCGGGCAGCGCCTCGGGGATGGTGGAGAGAATTTGCGCCACCTTCATCAGCGGTCCCTTGAGACCACCGAGCGCCGCCTTCAGATCGGCGGCATGGGCCCCGCGATCGAGATCGAAACCGAACAGGCGTTCCCCCGCCAGCCGCGCGGCCAGACCGCCGACAGTGGTGGAAACCCGGGCATAGCGGCGCAGGCGCCCGCCCAGCCTGTTGCCATCGTCAGCCATCGGTGCCGAGCGCTTCCAGCTCGCCGATGAATCCTTCGATCACCGACAGCCCCCGTTGCCAGAAGGCCGGGTCGGCGGCATCGAGACCGAAGGGCGCCAGCAGATCGCGATGGCCCAGCGTGCCGCCCGCTTCCAGCATCGCCAGATATTTTTCCTCGAACCCTTCCGGCTGCTGCTGATAGGTGGCGTAAAGGGCATTGACCAGGCAATCGCCGAAGGCATAGGCATAAACATAGAAAGGCGAATGAATGAAATGAGGGATGTAGCACCAGAAGCTGGCATAGCTATCCTCAAGACGGAAGGCATCGCCAAGGCTTTCACGCTGGGTCTGCATCCACATCTCGCCGATTGCCTCCGCCGGCAGTTCGCCGTCACGGCGGGCCCGGTGCAGGCGCCTTTCGAAATCGTAAAACGCGATCTGGCGAACGACCGTGTTCAGCATATCCTCGACCTTTCCGGCCAGCAGCACCCGTTTGCGCCGCGCATCCGGGGCCGCGTCCAGCAGGGCGCGGAAGGTCAGCATCTCTCCGAAGACCGAGGCCGTTTCCGCCAGGGTCAGCGGCGTATCGGCCATCAGCGCCCCCTGTCCGGCGGCAAGCAACTGGTGCACGCCATGGCCCAGTTCATGGGCCAGGGTCATGACATCGCGCGGCTTGCCAAGATAATTCAGCAGCAGATAAGGATGGGCCGAAGGAACGGTCGGATGAGCGAAGGCCCCCGGCGCCTTGCCCGGGCGGGCCGGCGCATCGATCCAGGCATTGTCGAAAAACCTCTGCCCCAGCGAAGCCAGAACCGGCGAAAAACGGCCATATGCATCCAGCACGGTCCGCCGCGCCTCCTCCCAGCCGATCAGACGGTCGTCTTCTTCGGGCAGCGGGGCATTGCGGTCCCAGGCCTCCAGCTTGTCCAGACCCATCCAGCGGGCCTTGAGCCGGTAATAACGGTGCGAAAGCTGCGGATAGGCGCCGCGCACCGCCGTAAACAGCGCATCGACGACCTCTCCTTCCACATCGTTGGCCAGATGGCGCGATTGCTCCGGCGTCTCGAAGCCGCGCCAGCCATCCTCGATTTCCTTGTCCTTGGCCAGGGTATTGGTGATCAGCACGAACAGGCGCAGATTCCCCGTAAAAACTTCGCTCAAGGCCCGGTAAGCGGCCTCCCGCCGGCTTCTGTCCTTATCCGAAAGACGATCCAGCGTCGCTTCCAGCCCCAGGGTTTCCCCCTCAAGCGAAAACTGCAACGATGCCATGGTTTCATCGAACAGACGCACCCAGGCGGCCCGTCCGACAACCGATTTCTCATGCAGGGCCTTTTCCAGTTCGTCGGAAAGCTGATAGGGGCGCATCTTGCGCACCCGCTCCAGCCACGGGCGGTAATGGCGCAGCGCCGCAGAGGACGAATACAGGCTTTTCAGGGCGCCATCCTCCAGCCGGTTGAGTTCGAGAGTGAAGAACAGCAGTTTCGCCGTGATCTCCGTAATCTGCTCCTGCATGTTCTGAAAGAACCGCGCCCCGTCCGTATCCGCCATGTTTTCGGCATAGGACAGATAGGCATAGGACATGACCCGCCCGGCCAGTTCCTCCCATTGCTCGTATTCCCTGATCGCCGCGGCCAGCGCATCGCCGTCCAATGAAGCCAGTTTCCCCGACAAACGCGCCGCGAAGGCGTCTGCGCCGCTGCGCATCCGTTCCAGATCGCGCTTCAGCTCATCGCTTTCACGTCCGGGATAGAGATCGGCAAGGTTCCATTCCGGCAATTGGATCGGATCGATTTTATTCATGAGTGCTTCATCCCGAAACTGGGCCCGCATGGCATCCGGGCCATGACAAAAAATTATTCATCGCGCATAAGCAGCCGCCCCGGCAATGCCGGTCCCGGCAGGGAAGGATATAGGGCGCTCAGGTCAGCAGGAAATGGCCATGAGCCGCCGCGACCAGCCGCTGGCGGTCTTCGCCCTGCCAGGCTTCGACGCGCACATTGGCGATGCGCCGCCCCTGCTTGGTGATAATGCCCAGGGCAAAGGTTTCCTCCGGCTTGACCGGGCGCAGATAATCGATGGTGATATCGACGGTCTTCGGCACATGCATCGCCTTCAGACCGTAGAAGAGCTGCATGATCGCCGCCGATTCGAGAAAGGCACCGACCACCCCGCCATGCAGGGCCGGAAGAATGATATTGCCGATCAGCTTCTGATCCGGCGGCAGGACGCACAGCAACCCTTCCTCCCCCGACCGGACGCGCAAACCGAGGAAGGACATATAGGGAATGGCATCGACGACGGCCTGAAAATCGCCGTTTTCCCGGGCCCTGGCAATGATGGTCTCAAGCATTTCCCGCCTCGTCGAACAGTCTGGCCGCCTCCTTCGCCTGCGGCACTGAACCGGCAGAGTTGATCATGAAGGCCGCCGCCGTCGTCGCCACCGGATCGTCCGGATCGTCGTGATAGGCGATGCCGCGGGCAAAGGCGATATTGCGGGTCTTCTTGTAACAGACGCCATCGGCGAACAGGGTCTTGCCCGGCACTGCCGGATGCAGGTAATCGATGCGCAGATCCAGCGTCGCGATCGGCGCCATTTCATCGAGCGACGACCACACCGCCATGCCACAGGTCATATCGACCAGAGTGGTGATGACACCGCCGTGCAGAACCCCGGTTTCAGGGTTGCCGATCAGGCGCTCGTCATAAGGCAGGGACATGACGATGCGCCCCGCCTCCACCCGTTCCAGCTTCATGCCGATCTCTCTGGCATGCGGCACGGCGCGGACGATCGCCTCGATGGAAATGCCGTCTATCTCTATGTCGTTGCCGCTCATGCTTTGCCCCGTACTGACCTGGTTCAGACGATCCCGTGATAATCCTTGTACCATTCGACAAAACGCGGAATGCCGACATCGATCGGCGTCGTCGGCTCGAATCCGCAATCGCGGCGGATCGCCTCGATATCCGCAAACGTCGCCTTCACATCGCCCTTCTGCATCGGTTCCAGAATCTTCTCGGCCTTGCGGCCGAGGGCATCCTCCAGAATTTCAATCAGCCGCAGAAGCTGTTCGGAACGGTGATTGCCGATATTGTATACCCGGTGCGGCGGAGCATCCGCGCCGCCATCGGCAGGCGGGTTGTCCATCACCCCGATGATTCCGGCGACGATGTCATCGACATAAGTGAAATCGCGCTGCATGTCACCCCGGTTGAATACGCGGATAGGCCTGCCCGCCAGAATGGACTCGGTAAAGATCCACAATGCCATGTCCGGGCGCCCCCACGGGCCGTAGACGGTAAAGAATCGCAGCCCCGTCTGCGGCAGGCGGTAAAGATGGGCATAGGAATGGCTCATCAGCTCGTCCGCCTTCTTGGTTGCGGCATAGAGCGATACGGGCTGATCCACCCGGTCGTCGACGGAAAACGGCAGCTTCTTGTTACCGCCATAGACTGAACTGGAACTGGCATAGACCAGATGTTCCACCGTATCGGAATGGCGGCACAATTCCATCACCGACAGATGCCCCACCAGATTCGATTTGGCATAGGCAAACGGGTTTTCCAGCGAATAGCGCACCCCCGCCTGCGCGGCCAGATTGACCACCTGGCGCACCGGTCCATGGGCTTCGGCGGCGGCGCGCAACCCTTCCAGATCGTCGAGATCGCATTTGGCGAAGCTGAAATTGGCATGCTGGCGCAATTGCGCCAGGCGGTCCTGTTTCAACTGAACGCTGTAATAGTCGTTCAGGTTATCGATGCCGATAACCTCCTCGCCGCGGGCCAGCAGCGCCCTGGACAGATGAAATCCGATGAAACCCGCCGCACCCGTTACCATAATACTCATCTGCACCCATCCCGATTATCATTCAGACAGACCGAATCGCGCCCACATTAGACCCATGGGTTAAAGAAATCATCACCGCTGCCGCCTGCATGCCGGTTTCGGCAAAAATGTCTCATATTGAGACAACATCGCGCTTCTGCTAGGATGGGGCAAATTCACAATCAGGCATCTTGATTTCATGAGCGCGAATATCCTGATCGTCGATGACGATCCCCTGCAAACCCGCATTTTCCGTGAGGTTATCGACCGGCTGGGCTTCAGGCCGAAAGTGGCCGGCGGCGGGATCGAGGCGCTGCGCATTCTCGATGCCTGTGCCGGCACCGGGGATGCCATCGATCTGATGCTGCTCGATCTGATGATGGAGGACATGGACGGCCTGACGGTGCTGGAAAAGATTCGCAGCACCGATGCGGATATGCCGGTAATCGTTCTCACCGCCCATGGCGGCGTGGAAACCGTGGTCAACGCCATGCGTGCCGGGGCGACGGATTTCATTGTCAAGCCCGCCTCGCCCGAAAGACTGAAGGTCTCGATCGACAACGGGCTGCGCCTGCGCCGCCTGGCCGGGGAGCTGAGCCGCCTGTCGCGCCAGATCACCGAACAGATCGGCTTTACCGATATCATCGGCGACAGCCCCGCCATGCGTGAAGTGACGGCGCTGGGCCGCCGCGCCGCGGCCTCTTCCATCCCCATCCTGATCGAAGGCGAAAGCGGCGTCGGCAAGGAGGTGATCGCCCGCGCCATCCAGCGGGCCAGCGAACGGCGCAATGCCCCCTTCGTCGTCGTCAATTGCGGCGCCATTCCCGAAAATCTGGTGGAAAGCATTCTGTTCGGTCATGAAAAGGGCGCCTTTACCGGCGCGACCGAAAAACGGATCGGCAAATTCCGCGAGGCATCGGGCGGAACGCTGTTCCTCGATGAAATCGGCGAACTGCGCCCCGATATCCAGGTGAAGCTGCTGCGCGCCCTGCAGGAAGGGGAGATCGACCCCGTCGGCGCCTCGCAACCGGTCAAGGTGGATATCCGCCTGATTTCCGCCACCAACCGCAAATTGTCGGACATGGTCGCCAGCGGCGATTTCCGCGAGGATTTGTATTACCGCCTGAACGTTTTCCCGATCACCATTCCGCCCCTGCGCGAACGGCGCGAGGATATCCCCGATCTGGCCCATCATTTTCTGTCCGTTTTCGCAACCGCCGAGGGCAAGCAGATCACGGGCATCAGCGAAGAGGCAATGACGCTGCTGCTGCTGCATGACTGGCCGGGGAATATCCGTCAGCTCGAAAACGTCATTTTCCGCGCCGTGGTCCTGTGCAGCGGCGAATATCTGGATGTAGGCGATTTCCCCGGCCTGCGCCGCAGCCTGGCACCGCGGGATCACAGACCTCCCGCCCCTGCCCTTACCGGCACGCCGGAGGAGGATTCCGGAAACGGCCTGCCCGTCATCCGCGCCTTCAACGATGACGGCACCCCGCGCCGCCTGGAAGAGGTGGAAGCGGATCTCATCCGCCTGACGCTGGAACGCAACAACGGCAAGATGAGTCTGACCGCACGCCAGCTCGGCATCGGACGATCGACCCTGTACCGCAAGCTGGAAACGGTGCAGGCCAGCGGCAACACCATGACACGGGAACTGTCAGGCATTTGACAAAAAGGTCAGTATACCTTACCTTTTTGTCAGGAGAACTTCATGGCAACGACACGGCGGAAGGCGTTATTGCCCGGAAACGCCGCACCGCCCGATTGGTAACGGTCCGGACGCCGTTCACCCACGGAGGATTGGACAATGACCCTGGCCAAGGTATCGCTTGAGGATAAATATACCCTGGAGGAGGGCCGCATCTACCTGACCGGCATTCAGGCACTGGTCCGCCTGCCGATGATGCAGCGACAGCGCGATCTGGCCGCCGGTTTGAACACGGCCGGCTTCATTTCCGGCTACCGGGGATCGCCTCTGGCCGGATACGATCAGGCCCTGTGGCGGGCGGAATCGCTGCTGAAGGAACATCACATCCGTTTCGTGCCCGGCGTCAACGAGGATCTGGCCGCCACCGCCGTCTGGGGCACGCAGCAGGTCAATCTGTCGCCCTATGCCAAATATGACGGCGTTTTCGCCCTGTGGTACGGCAAGGGTCCCGGCGTCGACCGTTCCGGCGATGTTTTCCGCCACGCCAATGCCTTCGGCACCTCCAAACATGGCGGTGTATTGGTGGTGGCGGGAGACGATCACGGCGCCGTTTCCTCCACCCTGCCGCATCAGACGGAACATTGCTTCATGTCCTGGATGATGCCGGTGCTGCATCCGGCCAATGTGCAGGAATATCTCGATTACGGGCTGCTCGGCTGGGCAATGTCGCGTTTTTCCGGCTGTTATGTCGGCTTTACCGCCCTGTCTGAAACGGTTGAAAGCGCCGCCAGCATCTATGTCGACCCCCACAGGCTGAAGATCGTCCATCCCGAAATCGACCTGCCCGAGGACGGCGTTCACTACCGCCTGCCCGACGAGCGGATGGAGCAGGAGCATCGCCTGCACCATTACAAGGTTTATGCGGCGCTCGAATTTGCCCGCGCCAACAGGATCGACCGCATCGTCATCGACAGCCCGCGCCCGCGCATCGGCATCATCACCACCGGCAAATCCTATCTCGATGTCCGCCAGGCGCTGGAAGATCTGGGCATCGACGATGAAACGGCACGTAAAATCGGCCTGCGCCTGTACAAGGTCGGCATGACCTGGCCGCTGGAACCCCAGGGTGCCCGCGCCTTCGCCGAAGGGCTGGAGGAAGTGCTGGTGGTCGAGGAAAAGCGCGCCCTGATCGAAAACCAGCTGAAGGAGCAGCTCTACAACTGGCGGGAGGATGTGCGCCCGCGCGTCATCGGTAAATTCGACGAGGAGCGCAACTGGCTGCTGCCGGCGGAGGGGGAACTGACCCCGGCGCGCATCGCCCGGGTGATTGCCGGGCGCATCGGGCGCTTCCATACCAGCGAGGAGATGCAGGAACGCCTCGCCTTTCTGGAACGGAAGGAAAAATCCCTATCCAACCGCCCGGCGCCGGTGCAGCGCGTGCCTTACTTCTGTTCGGGCTGCCCGCACAATACCTCGACCAAGGTGCCGGAAGGCTCCCGCGCCCTGGTCGGCATCGGCTGTCATTACATGGTGCAATGGATGAACCGCCGTTCCCTGAGCTTCTCGCAGATGGGCGGCGAAGGGGTTTCCTGGGTCGGCGAGGCACCGTTTACCGAGGAAAGGCACATTTTCGCCAATCTCGGCGACGGCACCTATTACCATTCCGGCATTCTCGCCATCCGCGCCGCCGTCGCCGCCGGGGTCAACATCACCTACAAGATCCTTTACAACGATGCCGTGGCCATGACCGGCGGCCAGCCGGTGGAAGGCAGCCTGACGGTGGCGGAAATCGCCAACCAGCTTCATCACGAGCGGGTGGCGAAAATCGCCGTCGTCACCGACGAGCCGGAGAAATATCCGCTGGATGCGGGCTTCCCCCCCGGGGCCAAGGTTTATCACCGCCATGACCTGATGAAGGTTCAGAAGGACCTGGCCGCCACCCCCGGGGTAACGGCGCTGATCTACGATCAGACCTGCGCGGCGGAAAAGCGCCGCCGCCGCAAGCGCGGCCTGATGGAGGATCCGCCCAAACGCGTCTTCATCAACGATCTGGTCTGCGAAGGCTGCGGCGACTGTTCGGAGCAATCCAACTGCATCTCCGTCGAGCCGCTGGAAACCGAATGGGGCCGCAAGAGGGTGATCAACCAATCCTCCTGCAATAAGGACTACACCTGCCTGGAAGGGTTCTGCCCCAGCTTCGTCACCGTTCATGGCGGACGCCTGCGCCGCTTCGACAGCGCCGAGATGGACCCGGACGGCCCGCGCATCCGCGCCCTGCCGGAACCGGAACTGCCCGATATCGGCGAGCCCTACGGCATTCTGGTCACCGGCGTCGGCGGCACCGGCGTCATCACCATCGGCGCCCTGCTCGGCATGGCCGCCCATATGGAAGGCAAGGGTGTTTCGGTGCTCGATCAGACCGGTCTGGCGCAGAAGGGCGGCGCGGTGATGAGCCATATCCGCATCGCCCCCACGCCGGAGGATCTGAACGCCGTGCGCCTGCCCGCCGGCGGCGCCAATCTGCTGCTGGGCTGCGATATGGTGGTTTCCGGCTCCTTCGATGCCCTGGCCAAGGTGCGGCGCGGTCACACCCGGGCCGTGATCAACAGCCACAAGATCCCGACGGCGGATTTCGTCCTCGATCCGGATGCCGATTTCCATGCCGACGATATCGTCAGTGCCATCTGTGCCGCCACCGGCGAGGATGCGATCCGCTTCATCGAAGCCACCGAACTGGCCACGGCGCTGATGGGCGATGCCATCGCCACCAATCTGTTCATGTTGGGATTTGCCTGGCAAAGCGGGCTGATCCCGCTGGGACGCGAGGCCATAGAGGAGGCGATCCGCCTCAACGGTGTCGCCGTCGACATGAACCGCCGCGCCTTTGCCTGGGGCCGTTTGGCCCGGGTCGATTTCGATGCGGTGAAACAGGCGGCCGCCCCGGCCCTGCCCTCGCCGGAGCGCGCGGCCGAGGACGACGATCTCGATGCCATGATCGCCCGGCGGGTCGAATTTCTGACCGGCTATCAGAACCGGGCCTATGCCCGCGCTTACGAGGATTTCGTCCGCAAGGTCGCCGCTGTCGAAGGCGAGAAAACCCCCGGGCGCGATGCGCTCGGCCGGGCGGTGGCCCGCAATCTTTTCAAGCTGATGGCCTACAAGGACGAATACGAGGTGGCACGCCTTTACACGGAAGGGACTTTCCTGCGCCGCCTCAACCGCCAGTTCGAGGGCGATTTCACCCTGCGCTTCCACCTGGCGCCGCCGGTGCTGAGCGGATCGGAAACCCGGCGGGTGAAAAAACGCAGCTACGGCCCCTGGATGATGAACGTCTTCAGGCTGCTGGCCCGGCTGAAATGGCTGCGCGGCACCGCCTTCGATCCCTTCGGGCGGAGCGAGGAACGCCGCCGCGAACGCGAACTGATCGCCACCTACCGGCGCATTGTCGAGGAATGCCTGCCCGCCCTCGACGAACGCAACCACCCACTGGCCGTGGAGATTGCCGAAGTCCCCCAACACATTCGCGGCTATGGCTTCATCAAGATCCGGGCCATGGACAATGCCCATGAGAAATGGAGCCATCTGCGCAGCCTCTATGCGGCCGGGGGGCAGGCACCGCAGGCGGCCGAATGACCCTCCCCCTGCCAAAAGGGGAGGGGAGCCGCCTTTTGCCCCAGCGGCCATCGCGCAGATGTGGGGGAATGTCAATTTGCCGTGAAAGGCGGGCGAATATGCTGGCATGACCGAGGGCAGGCCCCAAGATCGGAAGGGTAGCGTACGCTTCCCCTGCCCGGATCCTTGTCGGGAGAAAGCCATGCGTCCCCGGTATCTGCTCCTGTTATTGCTGTTCGCCCTGATCGCCGCCGGCTGGTATTTTTTCAACCGCGCACCCGCCGGGCGCGATGCGCAGGCACCGCCCGGGGCCCCAAACAGCGCGGCCCTGATTGCGGCGCCGGAGGCACCGAAAGAACATTTCGCCGTAAGGGACGGGGCCGTCCTGTCGCCCGAACAGGCAACGGATGTCTATGATGAGCTGAAAGCGCAGATGCGCGCCGATTATGCCATATCGGCCCTGCCCGCCGCGCGGCTTTATCCCGGCTGGCAACGGGTCAACCGTTATCCTTACCGTTCAGACACCCATGGCAGCCGCTATGTCAATAATTTCGCCAACCCGGCTGCCATCAGGGCCGGGTATCCCGACGGCGGCGCCATGCCCGCCGGCGCCGCCATCGCCAAGGACAGTTTCACCGTGAAGCAGGACGGCGGCCATTACCCCGGCGCCCTGTTCATCATGGAAAAGCTTGAAAGCGGCGTCAGTCCGGAAACCGGCGACTGGCGCTATGTGATGGTTCTGCCCGATGGCAGCATCTTCGGCGACAGCCGTGGCGACAATGCCGCCGCCACCGCCTTCTGCGCCGAATGTCATGCCCAGAGCGCCGACCGGGATTATCTTTACGGAGTGCCGGATGCGGCGCGGCGGCCATGAGGCCGTGGCGGCATCGTTTCAGATGGCCGATCAGATCACCGGCATCGCCTTATCGGCCGCCATGCCCAGAGCTTCGAGATACAGCTCCAGCAGCGCTTCCTGTTCGCTGCGGTCATGGCTGTCCATCTTGCGCAGCCGGACCACCCGGCGCAACGTCTTGACATCGTAGCCATTGGCCTTGGCCTCGGCATAGACCTGCTTGATATCCTCGGCCAGGGCGGCCTTTTCCTCTTCAAGGCGTTCGATGCGTTCAATGATGCTACGCAACTGATCAGCGGCAACGGCGCCTGTCATCTTTTCTCACTCCTGCTGCAACGGGTCGTCCGCCGACCCGCGATAATCCTGTCCCGAACCCTTGTCGTTCCGCGGTTCAGGCGTATTTTTCCAGTTCGTCGCGCTCGGTTCCCAGATCGCGGTTGATCGCCTTTTCGGAGGTGAACTTCTCCGGATAACGCTTGCGCAGCTTGGCGATGTTCATATCCGTCAGTTCATCGAAACTGGTTCCCAGCACATCGCAGAGAATGGCCATATACCACAGCATATCGCCCATCTCTTCCTTCAGGTTCACTTCATCGAGTTCGCGGCCGTAATAGATGTGTTTCTTCAGGGCGTCAATCAGCTCTCCCGCTTCGGTGACGCAGCCCATGGCCCCATGCAGCAGCCGGCTGTCACGACCGTCCTTGATGCCGGATTCTGTCTTCAGCGCTTCGCTGACATAGGTTTTCATATCCATCCGTCGGCACTCCTCAATCTTCGCGGTCCGCCGTTTCAGACCAGCTTTTCCATGACTTCGCGAATCTCGCGCTTGCTCAATCCCCGCGCTTCCAGCTCCGCCTCCAGCGCCGCGGGAGCATCCTCCGCCCCCTTCGCCAGAACGGCGCGCACCGCATCCATCGCCGGGGCGGAAAGTAGCACCGCATTGCGCCGGTAGCGGGCGAAGGCATCCCACACATCGGGCACCCAGCGGCTGACGATATCGCCGATCACATCGGCATAGGCGCGGATTTCGTACTGGGCATGACTGTCCATGCGCAAGGCCAGAAAATGCAGCAGATTGTGCAGGTCGATCTTCCAGAACATCTCCGTATAGGTGGACAGCGGCAGCACCACCCGGGACAGTTCGCGGGCGACATTGGCTTCCAGCATCTCGTCGTAAAGATCGAAGGCAGCATGACCGGCATCGGTCATCCTGGCGCGAAAGCGTTCCTGATCCCCGGCCGACAGCGGCTGGCCGCGCCCCTGCTTGTTGGAGGCGGACTGTTCGGCGATATGCTCCGGTTCGGGAATATAGAATTCGCGCGGCAGTTCCGAATAACGCCCGCTCATCTCGTTGACATTGGCCATGCGGTGGCGGATCCACTGCCGGGCGACAAAGATCGGCAGGCGAATATGCAGCTTGATCTCGCACATCTCGAAAGGCGAGGTATGGCGATGGCGCATCAGATAGTCGATCAGCCCCTTATCGGTGCTGACCTTGCGGGTTCCCTTCTGATAGGACAGGCGCGCCGCTGCCGGCACGGCGGCATCGTCGCCCATGTAATCGATAACGGTGACAAAGCCCTGATCGAGAACCGGCTGCGGAATATCGAGAATATCGTCAAGCGCCGGAACGACGGAACGCGGCATGCTGCTCTCTCCCTGTTGGGGGACGTGCCGTAAGGCACCGATTCCCCGAATGCGACCGGCGAATTTCTAAAACATTATACGGCCCGAGCCTAGCGGGATCTTCACCCCTCAGCCAAAAGCCTCCTTCAGCAGGGTATAGAGCTTGCCGACATCCGATGTCGCCAGCGCCGGTTCCAGCACCGATCCGTGCTCGATGGCGCCGATATCGTCCATCATCTCTTCATAGGCCTCGCGATAGCGGTTGACGAAATCGCGGAATTCACGGTCGCGCTCGTATTTGCGGCGCATCCCGGCAATATCGCGCTGACGCAGCAGACGGCGGGCGAAGATGCCCCGGTCACCGCGGTAATATTTCTCCCACAGCGCCTCCGCCCCCTGGGCATCGAGCAGCCGGGTCATATCCACCGCCAGCGATTCGAGGGTTTCGGTGATCAGCGCCGCTTCCTTGATCGTGGTCCGCCGGGCCAGGGCCGCCTTGCGGTCCTCGAGCTTGCGGGCGCGACGTTCCAGATCGGCGGCCGCCTCGCTCAGTTCCGCCGCATGGCGGGACAGGGCATCGCTGGCCGGAATGATCTGCTGCACCGCCTTCTCGCTGGCGGCATCGAAAGAGCGTTCCTGCTGGCGCAGGGCGCGCAGCGTCTGATCGACCGCGCGGGCCGAACGCAGAACCGCCGCCGCCATTTCCCGCTCCTGCGCCTGGAACTTGCGCGCCAGATCCTCGGTCGCGGCGGATAATGCCGCGCCGCGCTCTCCGGCCTGACGGGTCCGGGCCTCGAAATCCTCCAGAACCGAAGCGGTCTGCCGCTCAAACCCGGCGGCGAAGGAGGAAAACGCCTCCCCCGCCTCCTGCAGGCGGGCAGCACCGCGAGAGAGGCGCTCTTCGGCTTCCCCGCTCTGCTCGCGGAAGAAGGCCGCATGGCGGCTCAGAACCTCGCCTACCGAGGATGCACTGGCAACGGCCTGTTCGGAGGCCTGCGTCAGTTCCGCGCAGCGACCGTGCAAATTCTCGCCGATCGCCGCCGCCTGCAGGGCAAGCTGGGCGGCAATCCGCGCCAGCGCTTCCGACTGGCGCTCCACTTCCTGGCGCAGTTCCCCGGCGCCACTGCCAAGACCCGCCGCCGCCTGCCGCAGCGCTTCGGCATGGGCACGGCTCTGCTCGGCGGCCAGGGTAATGCTTTCCATGACCTCCCCGGCGATGCCGCGCAGGCGTTCGCCCTCGGCCCCGGCGCGGTCGCTGGCCTGGGCGATTGCCGACAGGCTGTTATCGACCACCTCGGCCAGGGCACCGATGGCATGGCGGCCCTCATCGCTGCCCTGGGCAAGCTGCTGCAGGCGTTCCAGCGCCATCGCCGCGCTTTGCTCGGCCTCGGTCCGGGCCTGTGCCGCAACCTCGCCGGCACGGGCCGCCTGTCGTTCGAAACTGCCGATCTGTTCGCTCAGCGAGGCCATCAGCGCCTCGCCGCTGCCGCGCGTCGCCTGCAGGGCAGCCTCCAGCTTCTCCACCCCTTCGCGGACCCTGCCGGCGGCTTCTGCGCCCAGCTCGGCCGCTTCGCGCTGACGGCGCTCCATCATCGCGCCCTCTTCGGCCAGCGCCCGGGCCTGACCGGCAAGGGCAGCCGCCGTCTCCTCGCTCCGCCGGGCCAGATTCAGCGCCTCATCGCCGTCGCGGCGAAGCCGGTCGGCAAGAATTTCGCCTTCCTTGCGGGCGGAAGAAAGGGCCTGTGCCTGCGCTTCCGCCGCCTCACGCAGACGCCTGTCCGCCCCGTCCATTTCCGCCGACAGCGCTTCGAGGCGCTCATGGGCATGAAGGGCCCGTTCGCTCATGGCGTCCGCCTTTTCGGTAATTGCCGCGGCCATATCGCGCAGCAGGGCGGACAGGGTTTCCGCTTCCCCGCTCAGCATTTCCCGCCGCTGATCGAGAAGACCGCCCGCCGCCTCGATATCGCCGCTGCTGCGCGCCAGCACCGCGCCCAGCCGGTCCGCTGCCGCCGCCAGACGGTCGGCACCGCCGTCCAGCCCCTCGCGCAGCGCCGCCGATGCCTGCTCCAGCGCCTCGCGCCCGCCGGCAAGTTTCGCTTCAAGAGCCGAGGCCGCTTCGTTCATGGCTTCGCGTTCCTCGGCCAGATGCAGCCGCAAGCGGCCCGTACGCCCGGCCAGCGCCGCCGCCGCATCGTCGAGCGAGGCGGCCGCATCGCGCAATTCCCGTGCCTGTTCCACCCCGTCGCGACGCAGATTTTCGCCCCGCCGCTCCAGGGCCGATGTGGCATCCAGCAAGGCCGCAATCTGCCCCTCATGTTCCGCCGCCGCGCCCTTGACGGCGGCGCGCGCCAGTTCGGCGGCAGCGGCATATTCACCCAGCGCCCCGGCGCCGGCTTCGCCGCTGGCGACCAGCTTGCGGGTGTTTTCAATGATCCCGGCCGCAAGCGAACCGCTTTCTTCCGCGATTGTGCGCGCGCGGGCGGCCAGGCTGTCCGCGGCGCGGCCGACCTGTCCGCTGCTTTCCAGCAGGGTCGTGCGCACATCGGCGCCAACGCGGCCGAGATCGCGGCTGTGTTCGCTGATCTCGCGCGTGCCGGCCGCCAATTCGCCGACCACGGCCAGGGTATCCTCCAGCAGGGTTTTGAAATGCGCCTGCGCCTGCGCTGCCGCCATTTCCAGGTTCCCGGCCATCGCCTGTGCGGTGCGGCCCAGTTTTTCCGCCTCCTCGCGCAGCATGTCGCCGGTGCGGATCGCCTGGCTCCCGGTCTGCATGGTGGTTTCGGCAAAATGACGCGATCCCTCGCCCAGGGCCTGGCCGATCTTCGCCGTCAGGGCGGCCGTGGTTTCGCTCAAATCCGCGAATTCACGCATCTGCCGACGCATCTGTTCGGTGCTGTCGGCGGCAAGCGCCTGAACATCGCGGCCCATACGCTCAAGCTGTTCGTAGATGCGCTGATAATCCGCCCCCAGCGCATCTACGAACAGCTTGAGC
>JALXAG010000040.1 GCA_026992315.1 Sneathiellales bacterium
TCTCATGACCCATCCCCGTTTTTGCGGCCGAGACGTTCGAGAATTGCGGCATAGCAATGCTGGAATTCCCGGCTGCCGGGGTTGCGGACCGGAGCGCCTGGCGGCGTATCGACAAGGCTGCTTTGCACCGGATTGCCATGCAGAACGTGAATACGGTCGGCCAGGCGCAGCGCTTCGATCGGATCATGGGTGACGAGAATGACGGTCCGCCCGGCGAAAAGCGTTCCGGCCATGTCCTGCAGGCGCATGCGGGTCAGGGCATCGACGGCGGAGAACGGTTCATCCATCAGGATAATGGGTTTGTCCTCGATCAGGGTGCGGGCGAGGGCGGTACGCTGGCGCATGCCGCCTGAAAGGGTGGCCGGATAGGCATCTGCCGCATCTTCCAGCCCGACGGCGCGCAGGATGGCTTCAAGGCGTTCTCCGGCGACCGTTTCACCGCGCAGGCGGGTTCCCAGGGCAATGTTTTCCTTTACACGCATCCAGGGCAGCAGCAGATCGTCCTGGGCCATATAGGCGATATTGCCGGCAAGCGGCCGGTCGGCGGAACTGCGGATAGTGCCGCCGCCGGGCAGGGGCTGCAGGCCGGCGATGATGCGCAGCAGGGTCGATTTGCCGACACCGCTCGGCCCCAGAAGACAGGTGGTCGCGCCGGCGGCGAAGGAAACGGAGAAATCGTCAAACAGGGTTTTGCCCCCGAAATCCAGGCATATGCCGTCCAGGGCGATGGCCACGGCATCGTTTCCGGCCGTGCCGTCGGCAACGGGCCTGCAGGGGTTTTCAGCGGTCCCGGAACGGACCGGTGGGGCATTGTTGGTCACGATCTCTTCTTCCTACGCCGGCATTACCCGGTTCAGGTTCAGGGGTCGTTTCCTTCGGGAAACCTCTCAGCCGCTCATCAGCTCCCCCAGAGTCTCGTTCCTTTTTTAACCTGCCCCGGCCGGATATGCAAATGCCCGTGAACATCTGGCGGTCTTCTTGATCTTGCCCGGGGCCGCGCCATCTATTATGCAAACCGGGCGGCTGCCGTCTTCACGGGGTGAATGGATTATGACCGGCTTTTTCCTTGCGCGTTTGACCCTGATATCCGCATTGTTGCTGCTGCCGGGCGTTCTGCCGGCCCGGGCGGGCGATCCGGATACGGAAAGGCTGACTGTTCGCACCGCCTCCGGTGCGCGTCATGTTTTCGATGTCGAGGTGGCGCGCACGCCGAAACAGCGGGAAACCGGGCTGATGTATCGTCGCAGCATGGCCGCCGATCACGGCATGCTGTTCGATTTCGGCCGCGTCGACACCGTGGCCATGTGGATGAAAAATACCTTTCTGCCGCTGGACATGCTGTTTATCGACAAGAACGGCCGCATCGTGAAGATCGCCCGGCGCACCGTACCGTTTTCGCGGACGATCATCTATTCCGGGGCACCTGTTCTGGCCGTGCTGGAAATCAATGGCGGGGTCAGCGACCGATTAGGCATAAGGGAAGGCGATACGGTTCTTCACCCCCTTTTCGATGCGTCCCCGGAGGCCGGGCGATGAACAGCGAAGCCCCGGCCGCCTGCCACCGCCAACCGCCGCCCGGCTTTACGCCGGTGCCATCCAGTACGGCCTTCGGCGGGTTGATCGGCCCGTTTTACGAGGATCTTTCCGTGACCGAAGGCGTGGTGCGCGGCTTCTATGTCGATGGCCGGCATGCCAATTCCGGCGGTGTCCTGCATGGGGGCATGCTGATGAGCTTCGCCGATATTTTGCTGGGGCAGGCTGCCTGGAATGCGGCGGGGGGACCGGTGGTCACCATGCGGCTGGTCAGCGATTTTCTGGCCTCGGCGCGGCCGGGCGATTGGGTGCGCGGCGAGGCGCGCTTGAGCGGCCGTCAGGGGAATTCCCTGTTTATCGAAGGGCTGATCACGGCACGGGACAAACCCATCCTCAGCACCGAGGCAATCTTTCAGAAAATCGACCGGCGCTGATATGTGCGATAATGCGCTGGGTTCTTGCCCGTGACTGCGCCATCGTGTATCAGGAGGCGGAACATGCGGGGCGTAGCGCAGGCTGGTAGCGCGGCTGCTTTGGGAGCAGCAGGTCGCTGGTTCGAATCCAGTCGCCCCGACCATGTTCCCGGTTTTCGTTTGCGGTTTTGCCGCAGCCGCTTTTCGCTTATGCTGCCGGGAATGAGCCGTTTGTAAGCAGCGCCGTTTCAGGGAGGGCGTTTTGAAAGTTTCACATTTGCTTGCCGCCTTGTTTCTGGGCATGTTTCTCGGCGGGGCAGGCGTTCCGGCGCCGGTGAAGGCGCAGAGCTTCAGCGATCTGAAAAGCGCCGACATCGATGCATCCGCACTGAAGCCGGGCCTGGGGGTGACCTATTACAGCGTTTTCGTCCGCTCCATCCGGGAATTGATCGAATGGACCGATTACAAGAAGGGCCGCAAGGGGCCGCCGATAGCCCGCCTGGATAACAATGTCGGCAAGGGCGATGTCCTCACCTCCGGCCAGGACGATGGCGTCGGCGCCCATATCACCGGTTATCTGCGTATCGACAAGCCGGGAAGCTATGTTTTTCTCGTCAACTCCAACGATGGCGTGCGCCTCAGCCTTGGCGGCAAGCTGATTTACGAGGATCCGGATGTGCATCCCGACCGCCTGTCCGATCCGCCGATCGAAATCGATTTTGCCGCACCGGGCTATTATCCGATCGATATCTGGTATTTCGAACGCAAGAACACCTCGACGCTCGAATTGTTGTGGCTGGCGCCGGGGATGGAGGATTTCGACTTCGTGCCCGCATCGGCCTTCTTCCATCGGCCGGAATGATTCATCCTCGCGCGGGATGTCTCCGCGCGGGACAGGAAAACGACCGTAAGCATGACTGGGGACCGTAAGCATGACTGCAAAAATCTATAAACCCGCCAAATCCGCCATGCAGTCCGGCCTGGCGAATACGCGCAAATGGCGGCTGGAATTCACGCCCGCCGCGCCGAAGATGCCCGACGATCTCATGGGTTGGGTCGGTGGCGGCGATCCCCAGACACAGGTGCGGCTCAGCTTCGACACCAGGGAAGAGGCGATCGCCTATGCCAAGCGCCACGGCCTTGCCTATACGGTGATCGAACCGAAGCAACGCAAACGGCGTATCCGCGGTTATGCGGATAACTTCGCCTACAGGAAAGTAGGCTGAACCGATCGCCGAAGAGCTGAAGAACTGAAGAGCGGCGGCCCTCCGATCCGCCGCCGCCATGGGCGCCCGTAGCTCAGCCGGATAGAGCAACGGACTTCTAATCCGTAGGTCGCAGGTTCGAATCCTGCCGGGCGCGCCATTTATCCCTTTGAAATATATAATTTATTTCTCCCACATTCTGCTGCGGCGACATCATCGCCACCGTTCGTGTGGGAATTTCGTGTGAGATTATTTTGTTTGGCCTGCAATGACACACTTTACGGATTTTCTATTTACCGATGCAGGATGCCGGGGCCGAGAAACCAGACGGCGATGGGCACCGGTGCCGTTGCCAGTGCGACCGTGATCGCGACCATGGGAAAGGAAAACAGCCGGCTCATTCCGGCCATCATCATAATTCCGCCTCCGCCGCCGATAATGCCGTTTCCCGGCAGGTTCAGCACCAGCGCAAGAAGAAGGTAGCGGTGGCCCAGCAGCCATTTTCCGGCCCATTGCGGCAGGCTTTCCTGCATGCGCTGCAGGCGTTGTTCCCGGTTCAGCGTCCTGATTTCATCGATGAAGGCGCAGGCCCGGATCAGCCCCAGCCTTTCCAGAAATCCGCAAGGCAGGCGTTCGGCGAACAGGGCGCCGAGAAAATAGCTCAGCCCCAGTCCCAAAAAAGTGGCCCCGTAGACCAATGGCGCCGCCATGGCGCCATGGGCGACCAGCAGCGATACGCCGATTTCCATTCCCGGCATGAAGGGGATGGCCAGAAGAATGGCATAAAGCAGCAACAGCGCGAAAATCATCAGCCACGACATCATGATGTCGCTGTCATTCAGCGGGTCGGGAAACAGGGTCAGAAGGCTGCCGACGGCATAATTGATGCCGATAAGAAACAGAATGAGCGTACCCCAATAGGGTGCGGAGCGATAAAGCCTGCGGGTGGCTCTGCGGAAGGTTTTTTCCTCGGCGGGGGCGGATTTCGTCAATCTGTTCTCCTGAGACGGCCTTCACTATGCACCTTGTATCGGCTACAGCGTCAATGATTTTTTGTCCGGGGCCGGACCCGGCACATTCTTGGCGGCGCGGCGGGATCATGCTACGGCATGAACATGCACGAGACGGAAAAAAGGATGGAGACGGGCGGGAGAACCCCGGAACACCGACGCGGGCGCGCCGGGCGGATCGTTCTTGCGTTCGCGGCAGTGCTGTTCTGTGCGGCGGTTTTGTGGCAGACCGCCTATTGGTCCCGCCGCATTGCGCTGGATCAGATCGGGGAACGCAGCCGCTATACCCTTGGCCTGATCGTCGAGGCGCTGCGCGGCGATCTTGCGAAATACAGTTATCTGCCGCAGCTTCTGGCCCGGAATGAGGATTTCATCGCCGTCCTTGAAAAAAGCGGAGACGGCGGCGTTCTGCGCGCCGTTAATACGGAGCTTGAGCGCATCCGCCGTATTTCGGGCGCTTCGGATATCTATCTGATGAATGCCGCCGGGCTGACAGTGGCAGCGAGCAACTGGCGTTCGGAAAAGACCTTTATTGGCCGCAATTTCAGTTATCGTCCCTATTTTCAGGCTGCGATGGCCGGACGACCGGGACGCTATTTTGCCCTTGGCACCACATCGGGAACACGGGGTTATTATTTCTCTTACCCCTTGCGTCAGGATGGCGGGATTGTCGGGGTCATTGTCGTCAAGATCCAGGTCGATCACCATGAAAACGCCTGGCGGGCCCGGGACCAGGAAGTGATTGTCGCCGATCGTTACGGGGTGATCTTCCTCAGCAGCGAGGCCGGCTGGCGTTTCCGGACCCTTGCCCCCCTGCCGGATGCGGCCCGTGCCAGATTGCGCGCCACCCGTCGTTATGGCGATGAACCGCTGGCGCCGCTGGGGTTCAGGGGGAATGGCTTATTACATGCTCAGGGGCAGACCGTGATCATTGCGCCCCCCTATGCCCGGACAAGAAAAACAGAATTTCTGGTGCAGAAAACGGATATGCCGAATGCCGGCTGGCAGGTGATTCTGCTGACCAATACCGCCCCCGCGGCAACGCTGGCACGGGTTTCCCTGGGGGCGGTAACGGTAGTGCTGCTCAGCATCGTTCTGGCGGCGATGCTGCTTCTGCAGCGGCGCCGGCGTCTGGCCGAACGCATCGCCATGCAGGAAAAGGCCAAGACTCTTTTGGAACAGCGGGTGCGCGAACGTACCAACGAACTGACCGAGACCAACAGGGAACTGATCCGCGAGGTCAGAGAACGCCGACGTGCCGAGAAGGAACTGCGCCATACCCAGGCGACTCTGGTACAGGCGGCCAAGCTGGCGGCATTGGGACAGATGTCGGCGGGGCTGAGCCACGAACTCAACCAACCGCTGGCGGCGATCCGCTCCTATGCCGATAACGCCCGGGCCTTTCTTGCGCGGGGGCGCGCCGATACGGCGAAGGCCAATCTGAACGGCATTGCCGAACTGACCGAGCGCATGGCCCGCATTATCCGCAATCTGCGCACTTATGCCCGTGAGGAAACGGTGGAGCTTCGTCCCGTCGATCTGCGGGTGGCGCTTGGCAAAAGCCTGGCGCTTCTGGAACAGCGTATCCGCAATGAGGGGGTCGATATTCTTCAGGATCTGCCCGGAGGATCGCTCATGGTCATTGCCGGGGACGTGCGTTTGCAGCAGGTCTTCGTCAATCTGATCGCCAATGCCCTGGATGCGCTGAAGGACAGCCCGCGAAAGGAAATTCATATTACGGCGGAGGAAAGAGGGGCGGAGATCGTCATCGCCATTCGCGATACCGGCTGCGGCATGGCAGAGGAACAGATCGGCAATGTGTTCGATCCGTTCTATTCGACCAAGGCAGTCGGGCAGGGGATGGGGTTGGGGCTGTCCATCACCTTTGGGCTGGTCAACCAGTTCGGGGGGCAGATCGCGGCGGCGAACGCGCCCGGCGGCGGGGCCGTATTCACCTTGAGTCTGAAACGGGCCGGATCCGCAGAGGAGAGAAGTACATGAAATCATCCGTCATGCTGATCGACGATGAGGAACATTTGCGTACTGCCTGTACCCAGGCCCTGGAGCTTGCGGATATCGCAGTGCAAAGCCATGCAGATGCCAGTGCGGCGCTGGAAATCCTTGCTGCCGATTGGCCTGGTGTGATCGTGACCGATATCAAGATGCCGGGTATGGACGGGCTGGAGCTGATGGAGCGGGTGCTGGATCTGGATGCGGAACTGCCGGTCATCCTGATCACGGGCCATGGCGATGTGCCGATGGCGGTAAGGGCGATGCGTGCCGGTGCCTATGATTTCATCGAAAAACCCTTTGCTTCCGGCGTTTTGGTCGATGCGGTACGTCGGGCGCTGGAAAAGCGGCGGCTGGTACTGGAAAACCGGGTTCTGCGCGCAGCGCTGGACGGGGCGGGAGATACGCTGGAAAATCGCCTGGTCGGCCGGACGGAAGCGATGCTGCGCCTGCGTGAGGAAATCCGCAATTACGCCGCGACCGATGCCGATGTACTCATTCTCGGTGAAACCGGTACAGGCAAGGAAGTGACTGCCCGGGCCCTGCACGATCTCAGCCCGCGGCGGAACGGCCGTTTCGTTGCCATCAACTGCGGTGCCCTGCCGGAAAATATGATCGAGAGCGAATTGTTCGGCCATGAGCCCGGTGCCTTCACCGGTGCCCTCAAACGGCGGATCGGGCGTATTCAGCATGCCGATGGCGGCACGTTGTTTCTCGATGAAATCGAAAGCATGCCACCGGATCTTCAGATCAGGCTGCTGCGGGTTCTGCAGGATCGCTGCGTCGTGCCGCTCGGCAGTAACGATGAAATTCCGGTCGACCTGCGCATTGTCGCGGCCACCAAGGAGGATCTGAACAAGCTGGCGGCAAGCGGATCCTTCCGTCGCGATCTCTACTACCGGTTGGAGGTTCTGACGCTCTGCCTGCCGCCGTTGCGCGATCGTCGTGATGACATTCCCCTGTTGTTTCAGCATTTCGTCAATCAGGCCTGCGAACGTTTCAGACGTCCGCCAGTGCCTGTGACGCCGTCTCTTCTGGCAGGGATGATGGCGCATGACTGGCCTGGAAATGTCCGCGAATTGCAGAACGCTGCCCTGCGTCACGTTCTGGGTGCCGGCAACGGGCCAGCGGCGGCAGAGGCGGAGATGCCGACACTCGCCGCGCAGATGGAAGCCGTGGAAAAACGCCTGATAGAAGCCGCGCTGCAAAGACATGACGGCAGCCTGAAACAGACTTATGAGACGCTCGGCATTTCCCGCAAAACCCTCTATGACAAGATGCGCAAGCATGGCATAGCCACAGGGCGCGGCAACTGAGGGGCATGGGTGACATTCCCTACATCCGCGGCTTGTCGATGGGTGGAAATCTGCCCATCCATGAAGGCGTCTTATCGTGCCGGCCTCAAGTCAATATTTTTGAAAAATATTAAATATCAAAAGGATAAAAAATCTTCTTATTTTATTGGATCACCTTCCCATCCCAATGGCACGGCGCTTGCTGTAACGGGGCGGGTGCTGCGGGTGCGTATCCGCAGACCAGCATCAATGTATGGGAGGTTATTCAATGCACAAGACCATTGTCGCCGCCGCTTTCGGCGCGGCCCTGATTGTTTCCGCCGGTCCGGTCCTGGCCAAGAGCGAATGTGATCCGGGCGAAATCAAGATCAAGTTCAGCCATGTCACCAATACCGACAAGCATCCGAAGGGGATTGCGGCAGCCCTGCTGGCGCTGCGTGTGAATACCCTGATGAAC
>JALXAG010000041.1 GCA_026992315.1 Sneathiellales bacterium
GGCCCGTGAAGCCGGCATCGGCGCCGTGCATGTCGCCTGCGCGGAAGAGAAAATCGCCGAAACCGTGCGCCAGGCCGGCTTTTCCGCCATTCTCACCCGCCCCGATCACCCCAGCGGCTCCGACCGGCTGGCCGAGGCGCTTGCCGCCATCGACCCTGCGGGCGAACACGATGCCGTCATCAATCTTCAGGGGGATCTGCCGCTGATCGACCCTGACTGCATCCGCCGGGCCGTCGATCCGCTGGCCGATCCGGCCATCGATATCGCCACCCTCGCCTGCCCGATCCGCGATGCGGCGGAGGCGGAGGACCCCAATGTCGTCAAGGCGGTCATCGCCCTGCCTGAAGGAGAGGATAGCGGCCGCGCCCTGTGGTTCAGCCGCGCCCCCGCCCCATACGGCAACGGTCCGCGCTATCACCATATCGGCATCTATGCCTACCGCCCCGCGGCACTGGCGCGTTTCGTCGCCCTGCCCCCCTCGCCGCTGGAGCGCCGGGAAAGGCTGGAACAGCTCCGCGCCCTGGAAGCGGGCATGCAAATCGGCATCGCCCTCGTTGACAGCTTTCCCCTGGGTGTCGATACTCCTGCGGATCTCGAGGCCGTGCGCAGCCGCATGGCCCGGAACTGATCCGTATCTCATCATCGGCCGCGGCCGGCACAGGGAGAGCATTCAATGACGAAGGATATGGCGGATCCGGCAAACACGGTCGCCTTTCAGGGCGTGCCCGGCGCCTATTCGCAGCAGGCCTGCCGGGAAGTCTTTCCCGAAATGACCGCCCTGCCCTGTGAAACCTTCGAGGATGCCTTCGCCGCCGTCAAGGAGGGACGCGCCGACCGCGCCATGATCCCGATCGAAAACTCCCTGGGCGGGCGCGTGGCCGATATCCATCACCTGCTGCCCGAATCCGGCCTGTATATCGTCGGCGAGCATTTCCAGCCGGTCCGCCACCAGCTTCTCGCCCCGGCCGATGCCAGACTGACCGGCATCAAGCGCATCTACAGCCATGTACAGGGGCTGAGCCAGTGCCGGGCCTTGATTCGCGAGCTGGGAGCGGAGGCCATCCCGCGTGCCGATACCGCCGGCGCCGCCGCCGAAGTGGCCGAACGGAACGATCCCGAGGAAGCGGCCATCGCCTCGGCCCTGGCCGGAGAGATCTACGGGCTGCAGACCCTGCGCGAGCGGATCGAGGACAAGCTTGGCAACACCACCCGCTTCATCATTCTTTCGCGCACCCGCATCGACCCCGACCTGACGGTGCCGAGCATCACCAGCATCATTTTCCGCGTCCGCTCCACCCCGGCGGCGCTGTACAAATCCCTTGGCGGTTTCGCGACCAATGGCGTCAATGTGCTGAAACTGGAAAGCTACATGACGGATATGAGCTTCACCGTCGCCCAGTTCTATGCCGAACTCGAAGGCCACGTCGCCGCCAGGAACATGGATATCGCCCTGGGTGAGCTGCAGTTCTTCTCGACCATGCTGAAGGTGATCGGCGTCTATCCGCAATCGCCCTGGCGGGAAAGCAATCACTAGGGGCGCCCCGGAGTTTCAGGACCCGCCCCAGACCCGTCGGGGGAACAATCGCGACGGGTGCTGGATTTTTATCCCGCCCGCGCTAAAATCAGAGATTATGAACGCGCCCTGTGCCCCGATGACGGCCCCGATATCAGCGGATTGCGCCGGCCTGGACATTGTCCTTTATCCCAACCGTTCCCTCAGCCGCAAGGGGCTGTGGATCGTGATGGGGGTGCTGGCGCTCGGATCGGCCATCCTCTGCGGCGCCTTTCTTATTCATGGCGCCTGGCCGGTACTGGGCTTTTTCGGCCTCGACCTGCTGCTGCTCTATGCTGCCTTCCGCGCTTCCTACCGGTCGGGACGGATGCGGGAACGGATCTTCCTGTCGGCAGACGACCTGCATGTCATCCGCGAGGATCAGAAGGGACGACGGCAGCGTTTCTCCTTCAACCCCTATTGGGTCAGGGTGCATCTGGACCGCCGTCACGACGACGATTGCGAACTGTCCCTGCAGAGCCACGGCCGCAAGCTGGTGATCGGCGCCTTTCTGTCGCCGGAGGAAAGAATATCCCTGGGCGAGGAGATCCGTCGCTGCCTGCACGGGCTGCGCCACCGCATCAACGTGCCGGCGGCAACCGCCACAGCCGGCGGCAATGACTGCCGCCCCCTTGCCAGCGGCTAGATCCCGACCCTATCCCCTCTCCCGCAAGACCGTGCGAAAGCGCAGCGCCGTCAGGTCGTGAATCATCTTCAGCAC
>JALXAG010000042.1 GCA_026992315.1 Sneathiellales bacterium
AGAGGTTTCTTGCCATCATGGCGGGACAGGCCTCGCGGATGGAGCGGCTGGTCGGCGATCTTCTCTCGCTCTCGCAGATCGAGATGAAGGCCCATGAACGCCCCGACGATCCCGTGGACATGAACGGGGTGCTGCGCACGGTTCTCGACGGCCTGTCGCCGATCATCGCCGAAAAGGACATCCGCATCGAAAACAATGCCCGGGATCTGCCCGTGGTGCCCGGCTGTCGCGACGAGTTGATACAGGTGGTGCAGAACCTGATGGACAATGCGATAAAATACGGCGGTGCGGCAGGGCATATTCGTATAGATAGCGCGATGGAAGAGAATATGCTGGCGCTGACGATAACCGACCATGGCCCCGGTATCGCGCCGGAGCATCTGCCGAGGCTGACGGAACGTTTCTACCGTGTCGATTCCGCGCGCAGCCGCGAATTGGGCGGAACCGGCCTCGGCCTGTCGATCGTCAAGCATATCCTGAACCGCCACGGCGGGCGGATGCGCATCGCTTCCGAACCCGGGCAGGGCACGGCGGTAACGGTCTGCCTGCCCATGGGCGGCGATATGGCTGAGGGGGCGGCGGGTTCGTGACCGCGGTCACGGTACTACCCCTGCGCAATGACGACCGGCTGCCCGGCATTGTCACGGATTATGTGCACCGATCTTGATTTCCGAGAACATCCAGCAGCAGCGAGAGGCGGTCGCTCATGATCCCGTCGACGCCCATGGCGGTCAGACGGGCCATCTGCACCGGGTCGTTGACGGTCCAGACATGGACCGGGAGACGGCGCCGATGCGCCCGCTCCAGCAAGGTCGGGCTCAATACCGGTATGGAAAAATGGCGCAGCGGCACCTGCAGGCAGGCATAAGGGACATGCCGGGGATTGGCAAGGCGCAGCGCCGCCACCTCGTAAGGGGAGGCAGAGCTGCACAATCCGGCCCCCAGGGCCTCGCGCAGGTAGTGCAGGCGCCTGCGGCTGAAGGAGCCGATGCAGATTCTTTCCAGATGGCGGCCGTTCTTCAGCAGCTTCGCCAGGGGGGGCACGGCGGCATCGGACTTGGGATCGATATTGATGCGGATATCGGGCCAGGCTGCCAGCAGTTCTTCCAGGCGGGGAATGGTGTGCTCTCCTTTGATGCGCAGACGGCTTATTTCAGCGGCATCGAGATCGCCGATGCGGACATTGCTGCCGGCCAGCCGCCTGAGATCCGCATCATGAAAAGCCATCAATATCCCGTCGCGGCTGGCATGGACGTCCGTCTCGATATAGCGGTAGCCGAGCGCGACGGCATGAGAGAAGGCCGCCATGGTGTTTTCCGGGGCGTTCTCGTTGCCGCCGCGATGGGCGATGGCGGCAATGCCTTGGTGATCGAGAAAGGGATGCAGCATGTAAATATCGGCTCCGGCCGGCCCTGATACCTGTTTATTTTTCAGATAATTTAACGCAATTTTCAGAATGATACCCGGAAGATTGGCATCCGGTGCCCTCAATCAGAAGTTCGCATCGTTTCGGGCGAGCCCGACCGAGCTTCCGATCCGTAAGGACACCAGCCGCGGGTAGCATTGGCGGGATACGGATTTGGCAGACAGCCGGAGTTCGCATGGTACGCCGACACCATTTGATAGAGGAATCGAAAGCCGAGCTCGATGTCGCTTATGACGAGGTCAAGCATGCCGAACAGGCGATCATGGCGCTGGAGCAGGAATACAACGAGCGAATCCAGAAGGCCAATGGCAGCGATGTCGCGGCTCTGATGGCGGAGAAGGAAGCCCGGCAGGAGAAATACAATCTCGAACATCTCTATGCCCTGCAGACGGTGGCGGTGGAACGTTTCGCCAAGGTCAGCGCGGCCTTCACCATCGTCGCATCCGTCGAGGATGACGAAGTGGCGGTGGATCTGCTGCGCAATATCCTGTTCACGCCTCAGGAGATCCGGGAAAACAAATTGGCGATCGATGGGGCGCTGAAGCCGTTCGTTGCCGGGCTGCGATCCTATATGCGGGAGGATTCGAACCAGGATACGGACAAGAAGGTCCGTGAATCCTGGGCGGCGGTGGAAGGAATTCTGCGCCATCTCGGCCGGGACATCTGAACGTTTCCACCGTCCTTTTCTTCATTGCAGGCAATTGCCGCAAATTTTATGAAAATACGCTGTTATTTGTTATAACTGTCGCGGACAGAGACCTCCGATGACGGTGTCATGGCGCGCATACAGGATGCAGATCCGGGCGGAAATCCGGAAAAGAAGGGCGGGCAATCCTCACG
>JALXAG010000043.1 GCA_026992315.1 Sneathiellales bacterium
GTCCCCTTGTCTGCCTGCCCCTCCTCCGGCCCTTGCCCGGTTCCCGCGCCGGCGGATGCACCCTCCGCCCCCCGGCGGGCATCGACCCTGGCCAGCAGCTCATGCAGCAGATCGCGCATGCCTTCGCCGCTGGCGGCGGAGACGGCATGCACCGGGACGCCCGCCGCCGCTTCAAGCGCCGCGCACTGCGCCTTGCGGCTATCCTCGTCCAGGGCGTCGATCTTGCTCAGGGCCACGACCTCCGGCTTGTCGGCCAGCACGCCGCCGCCATAGGCTTCCAGCTCGCCACGGATGACGCGGTAGTTTTCCGCCACGTCCTCTGCCGTGCCATCGACCAGATGCAGCAGGGTGGCACAACGTTCCACATGGCCGAGGAAACGATCCCCCAGCCCCACCCCTTCATGGGCGCCTTCGATCAGGCCGGGGATATCGGCCATGACGAATTCCCGATCCGCCACCGCGACGACGCCGAGCTGGGGCACCAGCGTCGTGAACGGGTAATCGGCGATCTTGGGCCGGGCGCGCGAACAGGCGGCAAGAAAGGTCGATTTCCCGGCATTGGGCAGGCCGACCAGCCCGACATCGGCGATCAGTTTCAGGCGCAGCCAGATCCATTTTTCCTCTCCCGGCCAGCCGGGATCGGCGCGGCGGGGGGCACGGTTTGTCGCGCTTTTGAAATGGGCGTTGCCGAAGCCGCCATCGCCGCCGCGGGCCAGCAGGACCTTCTGGCCGACCTCGGTCATATCGGCGATCAGGGTTTCGCCGTCCTCTTCCAGGATCTGGGTGCCGACGGGCACCTTCAGCACCAGATCGGGCGCCGCGGCGCCGGTGCGGTTGCGCCCCATGCCATGCATGCCGCTTCTGGCCTTGAAATGCTGACGGTAGCGGAAATCGATCAGGGTGTTCAGCCCGTCGACGCATTCGGCATAGACCGAACCGCCGCGCCCGCCATCGCCGCCGTCGGGACCGCCGAATTCGATATATTTCTCGCGCCGGAAGCTGACGCAGCCGGGCCCGCCATTGCCACTGCGGATATAGACTTTCGCGGAATCGAGAAACTTCATGTCGGGCTCTTCAAATGAAAAAGGGGAATGGCCAGCCATTCCCCTTTGCAACACCTGTCGGAATGGAGCACAGCCTGTTCAGGCCGTCGGCTCCACCGAGACGAAGGTCTTCGCATTGCGGCCCTTGTGGAACTTCACCTTGCCCTCGACCAGGGCATAGATGGTGTGATCCTTGCCGATGCCGACATTATTGCCGGGATGCCATTTGGTGCCACGCTGGCGGATGATGATATTGCCGGGAATGACCTGTTCGCCGCCGAACTTCTTGACGCCGAGACGGCGACCGGCCGAATCGCGGCCATTGCGCGAGGAACCGCCTGCCTTTTTATGAGCCATGGGGTGTTACTCCTTCTCAGCAGCCGCCTTGGCGGCTTCGTCGTCCTTCTTGGCCGCGGCCTTCTTGGGTGCAGCCTTCTTCGCAGCGGCCTTCTTGGCCTTGCCGCCGATCGAGGTGATGCGCAGCACCGTCAGCTCCTGGCGGTGGCCGTTCTTGCGGCGGTAACCGTGGCGGCGCTTCTTCTTGAAGATCACGATCTTCGGCCCGCGGGCCTGTTCCAGCACCTCGGCGGCGACCGTGGCCCCTTCGACGAAAGGCGTGCCGACCTTCAGCGCCTTGCCGTCATTGACGGCCAGCACCTGGTCCAGCACCACCGCTTCACCCGCATTGCCAGCAAGCTTTTCAACCTTGATCACGTCGCCTTCGGCGACCTTGTACTGCTTGCCGCCGGTCTTGATGACTGCGTACATGGTCCGAATCCATCCAATAGAAATTTGCAGCGCAAGCCCACCTCGCGCCGCATCGAAATTCGAGTGGGGCAATATATCCCGCGCTGCGCCCCTGTCAATCCATTTCACCGCCCTGCGGCGAAGATTCGTCGCCACGGGAACGGCAGCGGAAAAATCGCGCCGGAACAAGGGCCTGAACGCGGCGGCGATTATACGCCACCGCCCCGCGAAAGTCATGGCAAATGACGCGAAGGCGGAAGGGAAGGGAAGCGATAGCGGAGACGAGAGACGAGAACATGAAGAGAGCCGCCAAGGACCAGGCCAGGCGCAAATGGGAAATCAACGTCGAATGCGCCGATTATGCCCTTGATGCCATCACGGGTTTCGGTTAAACAACCCCGACCCCGGCCGCATGAAGGCCCAGGCTGACAGCCAGTGACGGAACGGCAGTCAATGATGGAACGGAGAGGTGC
>JALXAG010000044.1 GCA_026992315.1 Sneathiellales bacterium
CCTCATGAGGCACCGTCATGAAGGCCGGATCGAAACCGCCCATCAGCACTTCGGGCCATTCGACCAGATTGGCCACCTCGGCCAGCAGGGACGGATCCTCGCGCAGACGCAGCCCCTTTTCCGCAGCCAGTTTCGCTGCCCGGCTGCCGATCAGTTCGCGGCGTTCCCCGGCATCGGCGATGACGAAGGCATCCTGCAATTTTCGGCGATAATCGGCGAAATCGCTGATCTCGAGAACATCCGGGGCCATGAAGCGATGGCCCTGCGTCACGTTTCCGGCCCTCAGATGACCGAAGGCAAAGGGCACGACCCTGCCGTCGAACAGGCAGAGAATGGAGCGCAGCGGCCTGACCCAGCGGATGGCGTAATCGCCCCAGCGCTGGGATTTCGGCCAGGGGAAATTCTGCAGCACCCCGGGCAGGATTTCCGCCAGCACATCGACCGTCGGCCGGCCTTCGTGCTTCAGGGTCAGGAAATAAAACTCGCCCTTGCCGGTATCGCGGATTTCCAGATCGTCCCGCACGGCACCATTGGCCCGCAGGAACCCTTCCAGCGCCTTATCCGGCGCGCTGGTGCGCGGCCCCTTGCGTTCCTCGCTCCTGTCCGGTTGGCGCGACGGCAACCCTTCCAGATGAAGGGTCAGGCGACGCGGCGTGTACAGGGCCGTGGCGGAAGAGGATTGAAGCCCCGCATCCTTCAGCGCCGCCGTGACCAGCCGCTGCAGATCGTCGGCGGCGCGGGCCTGCATGCGGGCGGGGATTTCCTCGGAAAACAGTTCCAGCAGCAAGGCGCTCATGCGGCGTCCCCCTTGGGCGCATCCTCTTCGAGGGCACCGCGCGAACGCAGCCATTGCGCGGCACAGGCGCGCGCCAGGGCGCGAACACGGCCGATATAGGCGGCCCGTTCGGTCACGCTGATGACCCCGCGCGCATCGAGCAGATTGAAGACATGGCTGGCCTTGATGCAGTAATCATAGGCGGGCAATGCCAGCCCGGCTTCGACCAGGGCCAGGCATTCCTTTTCCGCATCCGCGAAATGGCGGAACAGCATCTCCGTATCCGCATGATCGAAATTATGGGCCGAGAATTCCCTCTCCGCCTGCAGGAAGACATCGCCGTATTTGACGCCATCGCGGTTGTAGTCGAGATCGTAGATATTCTCGACCCCCTGCACATACATCGCCAGGCGTTCCAGCCCGTAGGTCAGCTCGCCGGAAACCGGCCTGCAGTCGAAGCCCCCGACCTGCTGGAAATAGGTGAACTGGCTGACTTCCATCCCGTCGCACCACACTTCCCAGCCCAGCCCCCAGGCACCGAGGGTCGGGCTTTCCCAGTCATCCTCGACAAAGCGGATATCGTGATTGCAAAGATCGATCCCCAGCGCCGCAAGACTGCCCAGATACAGATCCTGTATATCATCGGGCGAGGGTTTGAGGATGACCTGAAACTGATAGTAGTGCTGCAAGCGGTTGGGATTTTCCCCGTAACGGCCGTCCGCCGGGCGGCGGCAGGGCTGAACATAGGCGGCCTTCCAGTGTTCCGGCCCCAGCGCGCGCAATGTGGTGGCGGGATGAAAGGTGCCGGCGCCGACCTCCATGTCATAGGGCTGCAGGATCACGCAGCCCTGATCGGCCCAGTATCGCTGCAGGGTCAGGATCAATCCCTGAAAGGAGATATCCCTGCCTTCGGCGGGATGTCCGCTCGTACTGCCTGCCGGCGAGGCATCATCCGACCGGCCGGGAAGGTTGGGCTTGTTCGCCATTGATTCATCCACGCCTATACGGGTTGTGCGGCGCACATATAAAGCAGGCAGGCGGCGACGGTCAAGCCATCAGCCCCCATCCCTGCCGCGATGCCCCTGCGCGCCGCCATCCTCATGCCCGTTGCCGTGCAGGGCGCCGCATTCGCAGCGTTCGTCCACGGGGCCGTAAACACCGCAGGAAGGACAGGCCGCCAGTTCGCGCGCCGGCGGATCCGCCTGCGGCGTATTGTCCCGCCCGGCAGCGGGCGGGGGCGGTGTCGTTTTCGGCTTGATGAAAAAATACCAGACGGCCCAGACAATGGCCGCCGTGAACAGTATTTTCGTCAGGGAA
Source organism: Sneathiellales bacterium (assembly GCA_026992315.1). Taxonomy (GTDB): domain Bacteria; phylum Pseudomonadota; class Alphaproteobacteria; order Minwuiales; family Minwuiaceae; genus JALXAG01. Next base: position 2,093 of record JALXAG010000044.1, read on the forward strand.
AATCCCAGCATGTTTCCTCGACCCTCCCCGGGGATTTCCCCGTATACGGACAGAACAGCGGCACTATAGGCCGAAGCGCGCCCACAGGCTTCTGTTTTCCGCCGCAAAAAGCATTTTTTCCGTCCAGTGCCCTTCATCGGCGCCCTGAAGGCCGAA
>JALXAG010000045.1 GCA_026992315.1 Sneathiellales bacterium
TGCCTTTAAGCCGGAGAGGCGGAGGAGGTTTTCCTCCGCCTGGATGCGCCGGGCGGGAGTCGAACCCGCACGCCCGTAAAGGGCACGTGCCCCTCAAGCACGCCTGTCTGCCAGTTCCAGCACCGGCGCCCGTCGGCCTTTATTATAGGCCGAGGGCCAGCGCGGGTCAATGTTGCCGAGGGCCTGTCGCATACCCAATATCTTGCGCGCGGTGGGTTGACAGGCGTTTTGCGTGTTCTTGCATATACTCACACAGGGGCGCGGAGAACACAGCGTATCCGTTGGAAACGGTCAAAATTTCCGCCTTCTCTGTGCCTCCGCGAGAAAATCCAATGGTGTTCGGCTTTTCCGTTAGAGCTTGAAGAATGTCTGGCGCCCGTCCAAAATTTCTCATAATTAGTAGCCGTAACTTATGGGTATGCAACAGCGCCTTCAAGACGCCTCCAATCGCGTCCCGGCCAGGGCCAGGAAGACGTCTTCCAGCGAAGGCTCGGCCTCCTGGATGCGGGACACGGTGAGGCCCTGGGCGCGAAGCCAGCGCCGCAGGCCGGCCGCGGTCAGGCCGGGTCGGGTCAGGGCCCGCAGGTGGTCGCGGGAGAGCACCGCCCGAAGCACCTCAGGGTGCCGGGCCAGGGCTTCCCGGGCCTGTACCAGGGGCCGCGCCCATACGTCCCAGATGCGGCCCGGCAGCGCGGTTTCCTTGAGGCGGGAGGGGGTATCCATGGCCATCAACCGGCCCTGGTGCATGATGCCCACCCGGTGGCAGTACTCGGCCTCGTCCATGTAATGGGTGGTGACGAAGACGGTGATGCCGCCTTCGACCAGGGTGTAAATCAAGTCCCAGAAGGCCCGGCGGGTGGGCGGGTCCACGCCGCTGGTGGGTTCGTCCAGGAAGAGCAGGCGGGGCTTGTGGAGCACCGCGGTGCCCAGGGCCAGCCGCTGCCGCCAGCCCGTGGGCAGGGCCCCGGCCCGCAGGTTCCGAATGGGCCACAGGCCCAGTGCGTGGGCCACTTCCTCGATGCGTCGTCGTTCGGTGACGCCGTACACCCCGGCGTAGAAGGTCAGGTTTTCCCAGACCGTGAGTTCGTCGTACAGCGCGAACTTCTGGGACATGTACCCCACACGGGGGCGGATGGCCTCGGCCTGGGTCCGAACCCGATAGCCCAGCACCCAGGCTTCCCCTTCCGAGGGCATCAGCAGGCCCAGCAGCATCCGGATGGTGGTGGTCTTGCCGGAGCCGTTGGGTCCCAGATAGCCCACCACCTCGCCGGGGTAAATCTCGAAACTCACGTGGTCCACGGCCACGAAGTCCCCGAAGCGTTTCGTCAGGTCCTGGGCTTTGACCAGGGGTTCCCGCTTCATGGTGAAGCCGCCTCGTTCGCGGGGGCCGGCGCGGCCCCTGGTTCCACCAAAGGTTGCAGGCGAGCCAGGAACACGTCTTCCAATTGGGGTTGTATCTCCCGCAACCGCGCCAGGGTCAGACCGTGCCGACGGCCGAGCCGACGCAAACCCCGTTGGACCGAACCGACGCGTACGGGGTCCACCCAAAGATGGAGCCGGTCACCGAAGCGCTGCACGCCCTGCACGTGGGGCAGATGTCGCGCGTGCTCGTACCAGGCCCGCAGCGGTTCCCCCCGCAGTTCCAGCACCCGGTAGGGGAAGGCCTGTTTCAGGGCCTCGGGCGCGCCCTCCAGAAGGATGCGACCCTCCTGCATGAAGCCCACCCGGTGGGCCCGCACGGCCTCGTCCATGTAGGGCGTGGTAATCAGGACCGTGATGCCCTCTTCGTTGGCCAGTTGGAGCAAAAGTTGCCAGAAGTCCTGGCGGGTGACCGGGTCCACGCCGTTGGTGGGTTCGTCCAAAAGGAGCACCCGCGGGCGGTGGACCAGGGCCACAGCCAGGCCGAGTTTCTGCTTCATGCCGCCGGAAAGCCGACCGGCCCGGCGGTGGATGAAGGGCGCCAGGCCCACGAACCGCAATACCTCCATGCTGCGGTCGAACCAGGCCTGGCGGGGGATACCTCGCACTTCGGCGAAGAAGCGCAGGTTCTCCAGGACCGTCAGTTCTTCATACAGGGAAAAGCGCTGGGAAAGATAGCCAATGTAGGCCCGGGCCCGGTCGGGTTCGCGGGCCATATCCCGCCCCAAGATGCGTACCACCCCCTGGTCCGGTCGGAGCACCCCGCAGAGCAGGCGCATCAGGGTGGTCTTGCCTGCCCCATCGGGGCCGACCAGGGCGTAGATTTCCCCGGCCCCCAACTGCAGGCTCACGCCCCGCACCGCGTGGATGGGGCCAAAGCGCTTGTGCAGGTCCTGGGCGAGGACCACCGGGTCCCGGGCCATGGGGCTTCCTCAAGCCGGGGCCTGGGCCGCCCGCTCGGCCTTGAGCCGGCGCAGGTCTTCCAGCACTTCCTCCGCGTGGCCCGAAGGCTTGACTTTGGGGTAAATCTTGGCGATGCGGCCCTCAGGGTCGATGATGTAGGTCTTGCGCAAAGGCCCCACGGTGGTTTTGCCGAAAATCTTCTTCGGGCCCCAGGCTTCGTAGGCTTCCAGCACCTTGTGCTCCGGGTCGGAAAGCAGGATGAAGGGCAGGTTGTGCTTGGCCCGGAACTTCTGATGTCGTTCGGGCGGGTCCGCGCTGATGCCAATGACCACCGCGCCTTCCTGCTGCAACTCGCTGTAGGCGTCCCGGAAGCCCTGGGCTTCGACGGTGCAGCCTGGGGTCATGTCTTTGGGGTAGAAGTAAAGCACCACCCAACGGCCCCGGTAATCGGCCAGGCGGTGCTGGGTGCCGGTGTCATCGGGCAGGGTGAAATCCGGAGCAGGGTCGCCGACTTGCAGGGGCATACCACACCTCCCACTGGGAACATTTGCCAGGATTATACCCAGGGGCTTTGCTATACTTCCCAACCAGGATTGGGGTCACGCACGGGCCTTTGGTTGCCACCCTGCCTGGCCGGGGAGTAGACGCCGGATGGACGCCCTGGAAGCGCTCAAGGAAAAAGCCCGCCGCGCGCCGGAGCAACCGGGCTGCTATCTTTTCCGGGACGCGCAGGGGGACGTGCTCTACGTGGGCAAAGCCGTCAACCTGCGGAACCGGCTGCGGAGTTACTTTCAGCCCTCCACCTGGAAGCAGCAGCCCAAGGTGCGCCGGCTGCTGGAACGGGCCCAGGACCTGGACTGGATTGTGGTCGGCTCGGAACTGGAGGCCCTGATTCTGGAAATCAACCTCATCAAACGCCACCGGCCCCGCTACAACATCCAGTTCCGGGACGACAAGCGCTACCCCTACATCAAGGTCCACTGGCAGGACCCCTTCCCCAAGGTCACGGTGACCCGCCGGGTGGAGCAGGACGGCGCCCGGTACTACGGCCCTTACCCCAGCGCCTGGGCCGTCCATGAGACCCTGGATACCCTTCGGCGCATCTTCCCCTTCCTCACGTGCAACCGCACCATCACCGGTAAGGACCCCCGGGCCTGCCTGTACTACGACATCGGCCTGTGCGCGGGACCCTGTATTGGCGCGATTTCCCAGGAAGCCTACCGCCGCATGATCGACGACCTCTGCCAGGTGCTGGAAGGCCGCATCGAACCCGTGGTGGAACGGCTGGAGGCCGAGATGCGGGCCGCGGCCGAACGCTGGGAATTCGAGCGCGCGGCCCGCTTGCGGGACCAAATCCGGGCCCTGCGCCAGATTGCCGATTCCTTCGAGGCCAAGGTCGGCGGCGTCATCGAAAATGTGACGGCGGCATCGCAACAGATGCAGAGCAGCGCCCAAATGATGAGCGAAACGGCAGAGCGCAGCAGCCGGCAATCGACCGTGGTGGCCAGTGCTTCGGAAAAGGCCACCGCCAATGTCAATGCCGTATCGGCTGCGACCGAGGAATTGTCGGCCTCCATCGGCGAAATCAGCCGCCAGGTGACGCAATCCTCCGCCATCGCCCAGCGAGCCGTCAATGAAGCGGAGCAGACCAACGAGACCATCAACGGCCTGGCCCAGGCGGCCAACAGGATCGGCGAGGTGATCAGCCTGATCTCCGACATTGCCAGCCAGACCAATCTGCTGGCACTTAATGCCACCATCGAGGCGGCGCGCGCCGGTGAAGCCGGCAAGGGCTTTGCCGTCGTCGCCAGCGAGGTGAAGAACCTTGCAACCCAGACGGCGCGGGCCACGGAAGAAATCACCGCGCAGATCGCCGGCATGCAGGGGGCGACCGGCGAGGCGGTCTCGGCAATCGGCAATATCGGCCGCACCATTTCGGAAATCAATGAAGTGGTCGGCAGCATTGCTTCCGCGGTCGAGGAACAGGGAGCCGCCACCGGCGAGATCGCCAGCAACGTTCAGCTTGCCGCCGCCGGAACCGCCGAGGTGAATACCACCATTGCCGATGTCAGCCAGGCCGCCAATGCCACCGGCGAAACGGCCATGCAGGTTCTGGAAGCCGCCAGCGGACTGAGCGAACAGGCAAACACCCTGCGTCAGGAGGTCGACGACTTCCTCAAGGAAGTCAGGTCGATGTAAAAGCAACCCGCAAAAGGACGATGCCGCTGCATTTTGCAGCGGCATTGTTATTGCGCCAACGGTCAACTTTCATTCTTTTGCTTATCATTGATATTGTTCATCGTTTTTTTGGATTCTGTATTTTAAATTGACATTGACGTGGAGCTGGTCTAGTGGCCGTGAACCACGGCGCGGCAAAATACGGAAACTGACATCATGGCGGAATATGCGGTTGATATGGCGGGCTCTCTGAAAGACAGGCTGGAAGGCACGAATATCAATCCCGAAACCTTTCTGGCTACCGATTACCTGAATCATTTCAACGAGGGCATCATGCTGATCGAACTGGTGCCCGACATGCCCGAAATGCTGGAGGATGCCCAGAACTGGGCGCCGAAATCCTATGCCGATCATTTCCGCGACAGCACCTTTTCCGACAAGGAGCTGGCGATCGAGGCCTATGAGAACGCGCCCGCCCCGATCCGGGAGGCTTTCGATGCCGTCATCGCCAGGATCGACCGGGCCATGCTGGAAACCCTGGCCGATCTCGGCATGGCCGTGCAGGCGAACGACCAGGCCATGCTGCAGGAAATCACCACGACCGCCTGCCGCAATATCCGTTCATTGCTGGATCAGGCCAGCGCCATCATTCACGGCAGCCGCGTTCAGCCCGGGGCGGAGGCCGAAGAAGCCGACATGGCCGCAGCCATGGCCGAACAGAGCGGCGCTGAAGGCATGGAGGATGCGGAAATCACCATGAATCAGGACGATATCGACGCCCTGTTCGACTGATCCCCATCCGCAACCGCATCCGGACCAGCCGTCCCCTTCCGCCCTTCTTCAGCGCCATTTCAGCAACATGGCCTCGATACGGCCGATCAGCCAGCTGACCCCCAGCCCCATCAGGCTGAGAATCGTCACCCCGGCGAACAGACGTTCCAGATCGTAGAGGGAGCCGGCCTCCAGAATATAGGCGCCGATACCGTATTCAGCGCCGAGCATTTCAGCGGCGACCAGCAGAATGATCGCAATCGCCAGCGATACCCGCAGGCCCGACAGAATGCCGGGCAGCGCCCCCGGCAGCACGATCTTGCGCACGATCGACAGCCAGGGCAGGCCGAAGCTCTGGCCCATGCGGATCAGGCTGCGGTCGACATTATCGACGGCGCCGAAGGTCGCCACGACCGTCGGCGTGAAGGTGCCGAAGGCAATAAGGGCGAATTTCGACCATTCGTGAATGCCGAACCAGATGACGAACAGCGGCAAGAGCGCGATTTTCGGGATGGGAAACAGTGCCGCGACCAGCGGCAGCAGCCCCGCCCGGATATAGGAAAACAAGCCGATGAGAATGCCGATGGCAATACCCGCCCCCGCCCCCATTGCCGCACCGACCGCCAGGCGCGTCAGCGACACCTGCAGATGCTTCCACAACAGGCCGCTTTGCGCCAGTTCGACCAATGCCACGAACACCGCCGACGGTGGTGGCATGGTCAGATTGGAAATGACGCCGCTGCGGGCTCCGGCCTCCAGCAGCGCGATCAGCACGACGAACACCGCCACCCCGACATAGGGGATGTGTCTGGGCGCAAAGCCGCCGCCGCGAAACGGCACCTCGCGGTAGTGACGCCCCTTTGCGCCGCGCTCTTCGCCTGTCTTCCCGGCCGTTCTGTCAGCCATCCTGTAATTCCATGTCGGCGGCCCTGGCCTCGTCGCGCATCAGGGTCCATAAATGGCGCTGTTTTTCCTCCAGATCGGCATCGGCGATGCCGCGTTCGTGCAGCGGCCTGTCGATTTCGACGATTTCGCGGATGCGGCCCGGGCGGCGCGACAAGACCACGATACGATGCCCCAGGCGCACCGCTTCGGCCAGATTATGGGTGACATAGATCCCGGTGAAGGGCGCGCGCAGCCACAGGGCGATCAGATCGTCCATCAGCAATTCGCGCGTCTGGCTGTCGAGCGCCGAGAGCGGCTCGTCCATCAGCATCACCGCCGGGCTGACTGCCAGCGCCCGGGCAATGGCGACCCGCTGCTTCATGCCGCCCGAAAGCTGCCTGGGCAACGCATCGGCAAAATCCGCAAGCCGGGTGCGGGCCAGCACATCGGCGATGATTTCGCGGCGTTCGGCGGTGCCGAGGGCATGATCCTCCAGCACCAGGCTGATATTGCCGGCAACGCTGCGCCAGGGCAGAAGGGCGAAATGCTGGAAGATATAGGTCAACGGGTTCAGGCAGCCGGGCGGGGGATCGCCCAGCATGCTCACCCGCCCGGTTGTCGGCCTTTCCAGCCCGCCGGCAATGCGCAGCAGGGTCGATTTCCCGCAGCCGGAGGGGCCGATGATGCTGACGATCTGCCCTTCGGGAATGTCGAGGCTGATATCCTCCAGCACGGCATTGCCGTCATAACGGTGGGAGATCCCCTCCAGCCGCAGATCCATGCCCGCTCAGCCCCCCGGCCCGCGCTTCCGGCTAGATCTGGCGCACATAGGAGGGATCGACCAGGGTTTCGAAAGTGACGGAGCCTTTCACCAGCCCTTCGGCCTTGAACCAGTCGAGCTGATCGCGCACCGATGCCGCATTCAGCGCCGCCCCCTTGTTGATGCGCATGGCGCCGTTGCGGATGGCCGGCGCCGCCTTCTCATAGGGTTTGCTGGCATAGACATATTTGTGAATCAGTTTCACCATTTCCTCGGCCGCCGCCTCGCCGGCGGTCTTGTCCACCAGCGCGGCATTGAAATCGTCGGCCCCGCGCGCGAAGGCCCGCAGGAAGGCCTTGGTTTTTTCACGCTCTTTCGCGGCATTATGGGCAGAGGTGAACACCGTCGTCACCTGATAGTCGGGGATATAATCCGAAACATTGCCGATGATCTTCACCGCGCCGCCCTTGGCCAGGGCCTTGGCGATATGCGGCACGATCGACCAGGCATCGATCTGCCCGGATTTCAGGGCGCCGATGATGGCGCCGACCTTCTGCAGCGGCTTGTATTTCAGCGACACCCCTTCCGCCGCCGAAATCTTCGAGCCCATGTAGTGGAAGGAGGATCCCGCCTGGGTGATGCCCCACAGCTTCCCGTCCAGCGCGGCGGGCGCGGTCAGCCCCGCGTCGTAAGCGGCGTTGGATGCGAGAATTTTCTGCCCGTCGATGCCCTTTTCTTCCTGCAGCGCCCCGCCGATCACCTTGGCCGCGCCCTTCTGCGCCAGGCTGATCAGCCCGCCGGAAATGGCGGTGACGCCGTAATCGACATCGCCCGAGGCAATGGCAATGGCCATCGGCTGGGCGGCCTGAAAGAACTGAAATTCGACATCGAGCCCTTCATCGGCGAAATAACCGCGCTCATAGGCGACAAAGCTGGCCGCATGGCTGGTGAAACGCAGCGCTCCGACATTGATCTTCGTTTTCGCGAAAGCCGGCACGGAAAATCCGCTGATGGCGGCGGCGGCCCCCATGCTGCCCAACACCTGACGGCGGTTCATCTTCATGGCCATGATTTCCTCCCTGCATGAGCCCCAAAACCGGACCCGGCGCGGCATCACCCCGTCCGGATATCCGAATTCGTTTTGATGCAAATAAATCATGCCCGCTCACGGAAGGCAATGGCGGAGGGAGCAGACCTTCCCGACGATCTCTTAGAATGAGGAGGACCTATCCGGGGCCAGAACGGGCAGCATATGCTTAAGGAGCCGCCTGCTCCGATGGTGCCGGATGAATTGCCGTTTTTCGTCTATGCAGTTTTCTCGTCTATATAGGACGATATTGCCTGCAAGGAATTGCAGGCCGCATCCTTAAGCCACGCAGCAAGCAATCTGGCATTATCGGATGGTACCGATGATATCTTGAGCACGTGGCAACCAAGTCGCATCGGCCTGACCGTTACCGCAGGCACCAGAACTCCCATGTCAAGCTTATCGGCAACATAGTGAAGGTTTGCCAAGGCAACGCCATATCCTGCCGTGGCCATTTCTATGGCAACAACATCGGCTTGCATTTTCATTGCACTCTCATATGCCTTCGGAAAAATAATTTGCTCTGCACCATGATGACGCGCCCACAACCGCCAATCGGTTCTGCTTGGCGTATTGAATAACAATCTGCATTCGCCAAGATCGTGCAGGCAGGAAATTTCTTCCTTCAGGAAACCGGGGGAACACACGGGCAGCAGCCATTCTTCCAGCAGCAGATCAGGCTTATCCCCGGATGAAAGTGAATAAACGACCTGTATTTCCCCTTTTTCATCCTCAGCCAATATATCTTCCGCCTGTCCGGATGTGGCAAGCACCCTGACGGAAACCCCGGGATTACTGCTTTCGAATTTCAGCAGCCTCGGCATCAGCCACGCCATTGCAAAACTGCTGGAAACGCTGACTGTTACCGGCCGTTTTTCGGCCATGCATCGTTCGCTTGTGCGGCGGAGAAGGTCGAAGGCCTGGGAAACTGCCGGTATCAGCCTTTCCCCCAATTCGCTTAACACCAGCCCTTGTGGCGTTCTTACGAACAGGGGTGCCTCAAAAAAGGCCTCCAAGTTTCTTATTTGCTGACTGACGGCGCTTTGAGTAACAAGCAAATCCTCAGCGGCTTTCTTGATGCTCAGCCTCTTTGCAACGGCTTCGAATGCATGCAGGGCATTTAAGGGCGGAAGACGGTTCATGCGCTAAGGTTATGGTTTTTCATTTCACAAGACGGATAGCGGAACGGCTTTGTTTTGAAGATTTTCCTTATAGCAAAATTATATGCTGCATCTTGCTTATTTTATGGCTCCCTTATTTTTCACCTGCTGAAGAAAGCCAGAACAGTACTGGTGCACCGCCTGAAAAAAGCGCAGCGAACAGGATCGCGTAGTTTACGCCCGCTCCGGATATGATGGCGCTGGCTACATAAAGTGTAAGCGCCCGCATGAACATGATGTAACTCTGAAGCAGAGCGCCCAAACGCCCGACCTCCCCGACGGAAACCTGCTCCATGAGAAGAGACTGCCTGAGGATACGCACAACGGCATTCCAGAACCCAAAAGCCGCGGCCAGCAATACAAAGCCCCAATATCCGGGAAAAAACGCTTGAAGAACGGCGACCACGGCAAAAGCCACCAAAGCTTTGGTCAATACCTTTTGGGGTGAATGGAAAAACTTTGCGGTTTTTCCCAAAATCATTCCGCCGGCGATGGCCCCCACGGCGAAAAGCATTTCGACCAAAGCATAGGTCGAGCTGGATGCGTCCGATAAACGGGACAGCGCCACAGGGTGCAACACCGTGTACAGTATAACCACTATGTACGGTACAGATGCAGCCATAAGCATCATGGACAGGCGCGGTCGGGAAATCGCGATTCCTATTCCCTCGGCAAAGGATGCCGCAACGCTGCCCTTCCCCGGCCGGTGGGCAGCAACAGGAACATCAATTAAGGATATGCATATAATTGCCAGAAAATAGGCCGATGCATTTAGTGTGAGCAAGTAATCAATGCCATAATTCTCAACAAGAAATATGGCGCACACGCCTGTCAAAACTGCCGCAACCTGGTTTTCTATCTCTAAAATGGAATTTACTTTCAGGTAAACAGACCCATGAAATACCTCCTGAACAAATGCTCCGCGCAACGGAATGTTAAATGCGTAGAATGTCGCGCCCAGGCAATAATAAACAACGAGGGAAAAAGTTTGGTTATCAATGTCTTCAGCATAGTGCAGAAAATAAACGGTACATAAACCGATCAGGAAAACAACGCGTAATGCGACCATAAGGCCTTTTCGGGACCAGCCATCAATGACGGGACCGATAAAGGGGGTAACCACGAATAGCACGACGTTCACCGCTGTTGCGAGAGAACTGAAGAGGACGTCACCGCCATCCCGGGCCGCAATAAACCATGGAATAGCGATCATCGCGACCCCCGTGCCTATGGAGGCCATGGTGTTAGAGAAGAGCAACAGATAGAGATTTTTCCCCCAAATTGCAGGGGGGATCGCCCTGGTTGTTTTCGAAAAGCTTATTTTTCCTGCGTTCAATTTCATGTTGAAAGAGGAAAAATGCTTTTCCGCCCGATGACAATTTAGAAAAAAGACATCAGAATGAAGATTATCTAATAGTGCATTTTTTACATATACATAAAGCGCTCACCTAGCAAATTAGAATATATTTTTCATCCTGCCGCCTGCCGAAAATCAAATCCGGCGTGGCGGTGTCATGTGAATCGCCTCACCCGGCGGCGGCGTTGAGGCTGGCGAGCCAGTCGCCGAAGCGGTCGCCCTGCAGGGAAACGTGACTGCGCAGCAGTTCTGCCGCATCCTCCGCCCGGCCGTTTGCGATGGCCTCCGTGATCGCCGCGTGCTCTTGGAACGAGGATTCCAGCCGCCCGCGCACCCGCAGCTGCAGCCGGCGATACGGTTGCAGGCGCCGGCGGAGGCGGCGGACCTCCCCGGCCAGGAAATCGTTATGGGTTCCGGCATAAATCAGGCCATGAAAGGCCGCGTTCTCGGCATAGTACAAATCGGCATCGCCCGAACGAACCGCCCGGGCGCAGCGTTCGTGCTGCGCCTGCAGGGCATCCCGCTCCTCCGGCAGCATGCGCCGGGCGGCCAGGCGGCCGCAGATCGCCTCCGTTTCGGCCATGACCTCGAACATCTCCAGCAGTTTTTCCAGGCTGAGCGAGGCGACAACCGCCGAGCGCCGCGGCCTCAGCTCCACCAGGCCCGAGGCCGAAAGCTTCTGCAAAGCCTCGCGGATCGGCGTGCGCGACACGCCGAAACGTTCCGCCAGCACCACTTCTTCCAGCCGCGATCCCGGCGGCAGGCGGCCGGTGGCGATGTCCTCCTCCAGCACCTGGCGCAGCTGATCGGCGCGTTTCAACGGCCTTGCCGGCATGTTTTGCCCGCCTCCCTGATGATCGTATGCACAGTTTCTTGACATGTATACAATAATGGATGAATTTATCCAGATAAACACAGCCAATAGCTGAAGGCCGCCATAGGGCGGCATGGCAACAACGGCGAACCATCACGACCGATGGCCATGGGAGGGAACCAGATGACACTATCTTTCAACAAAACGGCAGGGCGCGTTTCACGGGTCATGGCCTTTTCGGCCCTGATGCTGGGACTGGGCACGGCGGGTGCCGCGGCGCTGGAACTGCGGGCCTCGCATCAGTGGAACACCAAGGATGTGCGCCATCAGATGGTCCAGATCATTGCCGATGAACTGGCCAAATCCGGCACCGGGGTGACGCTGAAGATCTTCCCGTCGAAATCCCTGTACAAGCCGAAGGAACAATGGGCGCCGCTGACCACGGGCGAGCTGGATATCTCCGCCTTTCCGCTGGCCTATGCCGCCAAGCGCCATCCGGAATTCGACGCCACGCTGATGCCCGGCCTGGTCAAGAACCACGAGCATGCGGCGCGGCTGAACGATTCCCCCTTCATGGCCGACATCAAGAAAATCATCGATGACGCCGGCGTCATGGTGATTTCCGATGCCTGGCTGGCCGGTGGCTTCGCCTCCAAGAAGAAATGCGTTCTGTGGCCGGACGATGTGAAGGGCCAAGTATTCCGCGCCGCGGGCAAGGCCTTCAACCGCATGCTGCAGGGGGCCGGCGCCTCGATCCAGTCGATGCCCTCGTCCGAAATCTACACCGCGCTGCAGCAGGGGGTGCTCGACGGGGCCAATACCTCCTCGGGCTCTTTCGTGTCCTATCGCATCTACGAGCAGGTCAAATGCCTGACGGCACCGGGCGAACATGCCCTGTGGTTCATGTATGAGCCGATCCTGATGTCCAAGGCCTCGTTCAACAAGCTGAACGATGCCCAGAAGGCCGCCGTTCTTGCCGCCGGCCAGAAGGCGGAGGACTGGTTCGCCAAACAGGCGGCCAAGCTAGACCAGACCATGGTCGATGTCTTCTCCAAGGCCGGCGTCAAGGTCGTGACCATGACCGCCGAACAGGCCGCCGCCTGGCGCAAGATCGCCGATAAAACCTCCTATGCCGCCTTCGCCAAGAAGGTGAAGGGCGGCAAGGAACTGATTGCCAAGGCCCTGGCGGTCGAATAAGCCCATATCCGCCTGCCGGGCACATTGATCCCGTCCGGCAGGCGGTCTACCCTTGCCCCTTCAGTCAATGATCCGCACCGGGAGAATCCCCATGGTGAAAACTGTGGTGCGCCTGATCGAACGCCTGTCGCTGCTGGCGGGCATCGTGGCAGCCGCGCTGATCGGCATCGCGATCCTCATGGTCACGCAAATGGTGTTCATCCGTTACGTTCTGGTGCAATCCACCGCCTGGCAGACCGAGGTGGTAACCTTTTCCCTGGTGGCGGCCACCCTGCTGGGCAGCGCCTGGGTGCTGAAGGAACGCGGGCATGTCGCCGTCGGCCTGGTCACCGCCTATGCCCCGCCGGGGCTGCGCCGGATCATGCTGGCGGCGGCGGACGTCATCGTCTTTCTGTTCGCCGCGCTGATGTTCTACAAGGGCGCGGAGATCACCTGGGAGGCCTTTCAGGGCGACTGGACCACGGAATCGATCTATGAATTTCCCCTGTGGATACCCTATTCAGCCATGCCCGTCGGCTTCGGCCTGCTGGCATTGCAGGCCATCGCCTCCATGATCAAGGTCTGGCACGGGCAGGACGATGCCGTGATGGGGGGGCACTGAGATGGAGCCGGGAACCATCGGGCTGCTGATCGCCCTGGCATTGGTCGTTCTCCTCGCCCTGCGGGTGCCGGTGGCCTTTGCCCTGGCCATCACCGCCATCGCCTTTCCCGTCATGCTGAAGGGACCGCTGGCGATTTCATCGCTCGGGGAGAATTTCTTTTCCGGCCTTGCCGAATTCACCCTGCTGTCCATTCCGATGTTCATCGTCATGGGGGCTGCCGTTGCCGCCTCCCCCGCCGGCAAGGATCTTTACGAGGCGCTCGACCGCTGGCTCAATCGGGTGCCCGGCGGGCTGATCATTTCCAATATCGGCGCCTGCTCCATCTTCGCCGCCCTTTCCGGCTCCTCGCCCGCCACCTGCGCGGCCATCGGCAAGATGGGCATACCGGAGATGCGCCAGCGCGGCTATCCGGACGGGCTGGCCACAGGCGCCATCGCCGCGGGCGGCACGCTGGGCATCCTCATTCCGCCGTCGATCACCATGATCGTCTACGGCATCGCCACCGAAACGTCGATCGGACGGCTGTTTCTTGCCGGGCTGCTGCCGGGGCTGCTGCTGACCGGGCTGTTCATGGCCTGGTCGCTGTTTACCGCCTGGCGCTCCGGCTACCGCTTTTCCATGCAGCGGCGGGTGAGCTGGAAGGAGCGTTTTGTCATTCTGCCCCGGGTCTTGCCCTTTCTGCTGATCATCGCAGGCGTCCTGTGGGTTCTTTACGGCGGTGTCGCCACCCCCTCGGAAGCCGCAGGCGTCGGCGCTTTCTTCTGTATCGTCCTGGCCATGGTCATCTACCGCATGTGGCGGCCGGGGCAGCTTTGGGCAATTCTTTCCTCCTCGATGAAGGAAAGCGTGATGATCCTGATGATCATCGCCTGTTCGGCGCTGTTTTCGCAGATGCTCTCTTCCTTCTACATCACCCAGACGGCGGCGGAGGCCATCGTCAATGCCGGTCTCGATAAATGGGTGCTGATGCTGACCATCAACCTTTTTCTGCTGGTCGCCGGTTTTTTCCTGCCGCCGGTGGCGGTGATCCTGATGACCGCCCCGATATTGCTGCCCATCGTCACCCAGGCGGGCTTCGATCCCTACTGGTTCGCCGTCGTCTTCACCATCAACATGGAGATCGGCCTGATTACGCCGCCGGTGGGGCTGAACCTTTACGTCATCAACGGCATCGTGCCCGATGTGCCGCTGGCCACCGTGCTGAAAGGCGCCCTGCCCTTCATGCTGTGTATGGTGGCGGCGATCGTTCTGCTCAGCATCTTCCCCGGCATTGCCACCTGGCTGCCGACGGCGCTGATGGGACCGGCGCTCTGACCCTTCGGTTCATGACAGTTCATGACCGGCTCATGACCGGCGGCACAAAGCTCATCGGAACGATTGCGGAGAGAGTTGTTGCGTCTGATTCTTGCGCGCGGGAAACACCGCACAACCCGGGCGAGATATTTCTAAAGAAATATGCTATAGTGTCCGGAGAGCGGCTTTTACGGAAATCAGGCCAGAACCCGCAATGTACAACCTCCCTCCCCTGAATGCGCTGCGGACCTTTTGTGCCGTCGGTCAGAAGCGGACTTTCGCCGAAGCCGCCGAAATGCTCGGGGTTTCCCCCTCGGCCGTCAGCCAGCAGATCAAAAGCCTGGAAGCCTGGGTGGGCATTCCGCTGTTCGAACGCACGGCCGGGCATGTCGCCCTCAACGATCTCGGCAGGCAATATTACAATCAGGTCTGGCAATCGCTGTCGATGATCGAAGACGCCACCAACGACCTGCGCGGCACCAACGATCAGGGCAGTCTGAACATTTCCGTCCTGCCTTCATTCGCTTCGCAATGGCTCGTGCCGCGCCTGCGTTCCTTCAAGCGGGATCATCCGCAAATCGATGTGGCGATTTCGACCACGAACGAACTGGTCGATTTCAGCACCCAGGAGGTCGATCTGGCGATCCGCTACGGCCATGGGGAATATCCCGGCCTCCATGCCCGCAAGCTGCTTACCGAAGCGGTAAATGTCGTCTGCACGCAGAAAGCTTATGAGACTTATCGGAATGCCGTTTCCGGCCGGAACGATCTGTCGGGACTGAGCCGACTGCCATTCGTCGATGATGGCAGCAGCCGGGTGAAATTCAAAAGCGGGCTGAAGGACTGGATGCGGGCCAAGGGAATTGACGAGCGGGACATTTCCTTCGAATACAGCTTCACCGACAGTCAGATCGCGATCGAACATGCCATACTGCACGATATGTTCATCCTGGCGCGCCTCAGCCTCGTGCTCGGCAAACTCCAGGACGGAACCCTGCTGGCCCCTTTCGGCGCCTGGTTGCAGGAGGATGCCGCCTATTACGCGGTCTACCCCGAACACCGGCCATTGCGGCCGATCGCCAAACTGTTTCTCGGCTGGCTGGCCACGACCTGCAGGGACTGGGCAAAGCAGGCAGAACGCTATACCGGCACGGCGATGAATCTTTAGAGTCATCACCATAAATCATTGAAATTAATACATTTTTCTCCGCCCGTTTCGGCAAGCTTATGCCGTTTTAGTATTTCTAACTGGGCAAGGATGCCGTTCCCGACAACTCTGTAGTCAGCAAGCGGATATGCCACCCACTGAACGCTGGCTGCTACGCGCCCTCGTCAGACGAACTCCCGGAATATCTGCGCCTGATCAAGAACCTACACGGGTAAGGAATCGGAAAATGGGCAATTTATCTGAACGCACGCGCGGCACGCTGGAAATGGCGGCTGCCATGTTCCTGTCGGGAACGCTGGGCTTTTTCGTCGTCGAATCCGGACAGGCGGCTTATAATGTCGTCTTCCTCCGCTGCCTGTTCGGCGCCATCTTTCTTGGGCTTTACTGCCTGGCGCGCGGTTTCTTCAAGGATACCGGCCTCAATCGGAAAACGCTGCTGATGACGGCGCTCGGCGGGGTGGCCATCGTCAGCAACTGGATCCTGCTTTTCAGTTCCTACAAGCTGGCCTCCATCTCGATTTCGACCGCGGTCTACCACACCCAGCCCTTTTTCCTGCTGATCATCGGGGCTGTCATCCTGCGCGAGGCGATACCCCATAACAAGATCGCCTGGATCGCCCTGGCCTTTGCCGGCGTACTGATGGTCAGCGATCTGGATCTGGCGTCTTTCACCCTGTCCTCGGAATATGTTCTCGGGCTGGGTCTCGCCCTGTCGGCCGCGGTTCTTTATGCAATCGCCACCATGATCGCCAAGCAGCTCAAGGGTATTCGCCCGCATCTGATTGCCCTGATCCAGGTGACGATCGGCATTTTCATGCTGCTGCCCTTCGCCAGCTTCGCCGACATGGCGGCAGCCGGCGGCATCCAGTGGTCCTATCTGGTCATTCTGGGCGCAGTGCATACCTGCCTGATGTACATCCTGATGTATTCGGCATTCCAGAAACTTCCCACGCCGATCATCGCCGTAATGTCGTTCATCTATCCGGTCGTGGCCATCATGATCGATTACATCTTCTACGACCAGTCCCTCAGCATGATGCAATTCGTGGGGATTGGAACGATCATGTTTGCAAGTTTCGCGGTCAACCAGAACCTGCCGCTGCTTCCTTCCCGCCCGGCATTCACGAAAATGTGAACTATCGGCCAAAATGCCGCAGTTATACTTTAATGATGGTGAGAAGCATTCTTCACAGACTGATTGCAGCCACCCTGGCTCTCACCATCATCGCCGGGGCGTTTTCTTCCGCCATCGCCGCAAGGATGCCGGTTTCACCCGACAATACCGTTCCGGCGGCGGCAGCCAGTCATATTTGCCCCGTTACCGCCAGCCTGATAGTGCGGGCAACCAACCGCGTCTCCGGCGCTCATGAAGCAACGATCATATCGGCAAATAAGGGCCATCCCGGCGACCTGGCCATGCGGGGGCGCTGCTTTGGCTGCAATCTGGAGCCGACAAGCGCAACCGACGCTCCGCCACGCGAATACCTCCCTGCCCTATTCATCATTGCCGATAGCGGCGCCGATGACCGCAATCCCTTCTCCCTGCTGAAACCCCCGCGACTCTGAACGCAGAACGGTTCATCCGCCGCAGGGCATCCCTTCACATCCGTTTTTCCGTGTGAAGGGCGCACCGCTTGCGGCGAACAACGAATAACGCAGCCCCGGCCCGGTCTGCATACCGTGGCCATGGGAGGAGACGGGAGTTTACAAAATGGAAAATGCGCTTGGATTGAGCGGTTATCAGGCTTTGATGATGACCATTGTTTTCGCGCTTGGCATACTCGGCATAGCCGGGTTGTTTCTGGCGCTGTTCTGGCCGAAACGCTGGCGGCTGAAATACCGGATTGAAATCGGTTTCATAGTCATGCTGCTGGCCCTGGCCTGGTATGCGGAAGACAGCAGCAGCAGAATATTCACCGAATATCAGGACGCAATTCGCGCCTCCGGCGTTCTGACGGCAGAAGCCACGGAGCCAGGCGGAACATTCGACCGCGAACTCAGGGTCGTTGCCTTTCAGTGGGGCTTCGCCTTCCTGAGCGACGACAACAAAATCAGCCGCAATGCGGTCGTGGTCAAACCCGGTGAGCGGGTGTTGTTCAGGATATTCAGCAACGACGTCATTCACGGCTTCAACATTCCCGCCGTCGGCATCACGACCGAATTCGACCCCGGCCGGGAGCGGGATATCTGGATCCGCACCCCGGAGAAACCGGGAAAATATCTGATTCAATGCCTGAACTATTGCGGTGTCGGTCATGCCCAGATGAAGGCCTGGCTGGTCGTTCGCGCCTGATGGTGGCTGCACAAAACTGAGGAGACAAGGACAATGGCGCATGAACTCGACGCCGCACGCATGGGCGGAAAACCCCATTGGGGGCCGGAAGACATCCTGGGCGGGATGACCCTCCGCGACCTGCTGTTTTCCAACGATTACCGGCATATTGCCATCAAGGGAATGCTGACCTCGGTCATGATGCTCGGCCTTGGCGGGCTGTTGGCAATGCTGTTCCGTACCGAGCTGGCCGTTCCCGACATCCAGTTCTTCGATGCCCGCCCCTATATGTCGCTGATGACCCTGCACGGGATGTTCATGGTCTTCGGTTTTGCGATCCCTCTGGTGATCTCGATCATGTATTACATGATGCCCAAGGTCCTGGGCACGGGACGGCTGCTATGGGCAGGCGGGGCGCAATGGAGCTATTGGTTGCTGATTGTCGCGGCCGTGCTGCTGATCATCGCCCGCCCGGATTTCACCTGGACCTTCTACCCGCCAATGGCCCTGCGCGTCGGCGGCGATCTGGTCTGGATGGGCTATGTGGCCATTGCCCTCGTCGCCCTCTCGGAGTTCATCGCCGGCGCCGTGCTGTTCCGCAATGGCTGGGGCGCCAAGGGACGGTGGAAGACCCTGCCGCTGATGGGGTGGGCGGCCCTGGCAGAGGGCCTGCTGCTGATGGGTTCGACGCCGCTGCTCGGTCTGACCGGAATTTACATGCTGACCGACTGGCTGCAGCTCAGCGCCGTTTTCGACCCCGCCCGCGGCGGCGACACCATGACCTTCATGTATATGTTCTGGTTCTACGGCCATCCGGCAGTTTATCTGCCACTGGTCCCGGCCATCGCCATTCTCTACACCCTGCTGCCGCGTTTCCTCGGCCGCCCGATGTGGAGCTACATGTCCGGCGTCATCGCCTTTGCCTTGCTGGCCGTGCTGTCATTCGTGGTGTTTCCCCATCACTTTCAGCCGGCGCACAATGCCACGGGGCTGGTTCAGCACATTGCCCAGACCATGTCGCTGCTGATTTTCATCCCATCCACCATGCATGTGTTCAACTGGATCGCCACCCTCTGGTCGGATCCGATTCCGGCATCGGCAAAACGCGCCATACCGTTCAAGTTCATGATTGCCGCCATCCTGTTTTTGATTCTGGGCGGGGTGACCGGCTATGTGAACGCACAGGTGGCCGTGGACAGCGACTTCATTCACAACACCTATTGGGTGCCCGCCCATTTCCATGCCATGTTCGTCGGCTTCATCGCCAATATGGCCATGGCCGGAGTTTATTATCTTTATCCCTACATGAGCGGGCGCATGTACAGCCAGGCCATGGGCAATCAGCATTTCTGGCTGTGGCAGATCGGCATCTTCACCAAGGTGACGATGATGTATGTGCTGGGATATGCCTATTTCCCGCGCTGGGTGGTGGACTATCTGCCCCTGCCGCAATGGACGACGCCGCAGCTTCTGCTGACCGGCGGCGCCTATCTGATCGGGCTGGGCTTTATCCTGTTCGTCGTCAATATCATGTGGTCCGCCACCCACGGGCGGATCGTCAGGGGCGACCCCTTCCCTCTTGAAGATGAAAAAACCCACCCTGCGGCATCTGCCGCCCCGGCGGAATAAGGAGGATACGACCATGATCATGCGATTGTTTCTTGCGCTCGGTCTCATCCTTCTCGGTGTGACCGGCTATTTCATCGTCATCGACCAGCCACCGACCTATCAGGCGCCACCGGCCATGGGCGAAGCCGCCCGCCTGCAAAAGGCGGGGATCATCCCCGCCGGCGCGCTGGAAGAGGACCACGAGGCAGAAGAAGGCGTTTTCGAGGTGCCGCCCATGGACGAACAAATGCTGGCTGCCATCGAAAAGGGTGGCAGCATGACCGGCATGGATATGGGTAAGAGCGGCACACAGCAAAGCACCCCCATGAAGATGGCGGAGGATCAGGCATCGATGACGGCAGACAGCGCGAAGAAGGCGATGAAAAGCACCGCCGGCAGCGCGGAATCCATGAAGATGGATGGCGGGGACGATGCCATGGCCGAAGGCGGGCTGAGCTTCGCCGAAGACGCGCCCTATGACCGGGAAATCACACTCGCCATGTCCGAATGGCGGTTCTCGAAAATGAACATCGCGGTAAAAAAGGGCGAGCGGATCAAATTCGTCATCCGCAATGAGGGCAACATCCCGCATGAATTCATGTTCATGACCATGCCGGCAATGCAGGCGGTGAATTACCGTGCCAAACGCGCCGACTGGAACCTGCTGGAGCATGAAGCCCTGTTCGAGCAACCCCTGCTGTTGCCCGGCGGCGAAATCAGCGTCGTGCTGACCGTGCAGCGCGATGGTGCCTGGATGTTCATGTGCATGCTGCCCTATCACATGCAGATGGGCATGATGGGGCAGATGGCAACGGCGGGCAATGCCATGCCGATGAAGATGTAGGGCCGTGACAGGCGACCGGTGCGGCTGCACAATGCCGCACCGGTTTTATGTTTGAAATCAAGACTCTGCCTGATATGGACACCCTTTCCGGCCTGCCGGGCATCGGCGCGCGCAGTTCATCGCATTGCGCGGAGCCTCCGATATGGGCATCCCGGCAGTCCCGCGGCGAAGTGGCCGGTATCCGGGATTGGCAGCGTTCAGGAGGTTTTGTGAATCATCTCCCGGCATCAGCCTTTCGCAATGCGATGGCCTCGCCTGCCGCCGAACCATCCAAAAGGTTTCGCAGGGCCTCATTCAAACACTCTATTTCAGAATGAGCGAGCCGCTCTCCTATCCAGTCATGCAAGCGCTGTTCGATAGCGTGAACCGACTGTGCAAGACGGCGCCCTTCATCGCTCAGGGTCAGGATAACCTGGCGACGGTCGCCGGCATTTTCGCGGCGAACGACCCAACCCCGCCCGACCGTTGCCGAAACCAAACGGCTTGGGCTTCCATGCTCGCAAACCAGCCTGCGCCCCAATTCCTGCAAGGAAATCGGTTCCCATTCGGCAAGGCAGCGCAGGACTTCGGCCTGAGATGGAGTCAGCTTCAGCGGCGCCAGCATGGAAGCAAATTGACGATTGCCTTCACGCTGGGCACCAAGGATCAGGAAACGAAGTTCTTCTTCGGGGCTCATGCGGCCTGTCTCTGTTCGTTTGTCAGAAAGGTGGCGATGGCTTCGGCATAACGCGCCGGGTGGCTGAGCCGGAACATATGACCGGTTCGTTCGAGCACCACTTCGACGGAGTTGGCTATGCCGCTTAGCAGAACCCCGGCAGCTTCCGCTCCGATCAGGGTGTCGTCTTCGGGTGTCAGGATAAGCGTTGGCACATCGATCATGGCGAGCTGCTGCCGGTAATCCGCCTTAAGCGCCGCCTGAGTGCGCCGCACATAACCGTGCCAGGACGTGTTCTTCCGGAACAGCCGCACCGTGTCCGCCCTGCTCCAGCAACTATCGCCTTCCGTATCAAATCGCGATTCCAGCGCTTTGGCATGCATGGGCAGGACGAGATGGCGATAGAGAGGCCCCGGCAGAAAACGGGCGGCGCCGATCTTAAGCCGGGTGAGCAAATTATCGACCGGCATGGAAGCGAAGCCCCCGGAAATAACCAGACCCACGAGACCTTCCGGACGCCGCGCAGCGGCCGCAAGGGCAACCTGTGCCCCAAAGGAATCGCCGACAAGGACGTATTCCCGGTGTCGCCCGGCGACCGCCAGGGTATCGTCGGCATGCGCCTCGATATCGGTGTGGGCGTCGGACAGACGAAATGTCGACAACGGATAATCGCTAAGAGATTCGAGTGTTTCGAGATCCCAGGGCGCACCTGACAGGCAGGGGATGGCGATGATGGTGGGAAGCGTCATCGGTGATTCCTATCGTTTAAGCGGAGCTTCATTAAAATGATACGTCATTAAATGACATGTCATATGATATGTCAATTCCTGAATCGTTTTGATTGCCGAACTGCGTGAGAGCATCGTTCGGCAACGATCAGGGTTCAAAGGACGGTCAAAGCCCCCAACCCCAAAGGGATACAGGCGCTCCTGACAGGAGGCCTTGCTGGCTGACGGGCGTGATGGGGCAGATGGCAACGGCGGGCAATGCCATGCCGATGAAGATGTAGGGCCGTGACAGGCGACCGGTGCGGCTGCACAACGCCGCACCGGTCTTTTATCTAATCCTGCCGCAGGCGCAGATCATTTCGTGATCAGCTCCGGTCCCATCAGCAATGTTGGCAGCCAGGTCGACAGCCATGGCACATAGGTGACGAGAATCAGAAACACGAACATGATGGCAACGAAGGGCAAGGCCGCCTGCACCACCCGCATGACCGACATGCGTGCCACCCCTGCGGTGACGAACAGGTTCAGTCCCACCGGTGGGGTGATCATGCCGATTTCCATGTTCACCACCATGATGATGCCCAGATGAATCGGATCGATGCCCAGTTCCACCGCAATGGGGAAAACCAGCGGTGCCACGATCACCAGCAGGCCGGACGGCTCCATGAACTGGCCGCCGATCAACAGGATAATGTTGACCACCACCAGAAACATGACCGGCCCGAAACCGGCGCCAAGCATCATTTCGGTGATCATCTGCGGAATGCGTTCCTCGGTCAGGACATGCTTCAGGATCAAGGCATTGGCGATGATGAACATCAGCATGATGGTCAGCTTGCCCGCATCGAACAGTGCCTTCTGGGTATCCTCGTGCCAGAAGACGGACAGAACGCGCAGCACGAATGCACCTTCCCGCCGCCCGGCGGAACTGAAAGGCCCCATATCGCGATAAACGAAATTGGCGATGATAAAGGCGTATACAGCAGCCACCGCCGCCGCTTCCGTCGGGGTGAAGATGCCGCCATATATGCCGCCGAGAATGATCACGATCAGCATCAGCCCCCATATGGCATCGCGTCCGGCAGCGATGACCTCGCCCCATCCGGCCCATGGCTGGGCAGGCAGGTTCTTCCAGCGGGCAGCGATGTAGATTCCCGCCATCAGCATCAGGCCGGCAACCAGCCCGGGCACCACGCCTGCCAGAAACATCCGCCCCACCGATACATCGGTGGCGGCGGCATAGACCACCATGACAATGGAGGGCGGAATCAGAATGCCCAACGTGCCGGCGTTACAGATCACCCCGGCGGCGAATTCCCTGGAATAACCGATCTGACGCATGCCAGCGATGACGATGGAGCCAATGGCGACCACCGTCGCCGGCGAGGAACCGGAAAGAGCGGCGAACATCATGCACGCGAATACCGAGGCGATCGCCAGCCCGCCGCGCACATGACCGACCATGGCGATGGCGAAGCGGATGATCCGCCGCGCCACCCCGCCGGTAGACATAAAGGTTGCAGCCAGAATGAAAAACGGAATTGCCAGCAGGGTATAATGCCCCTCAAAGGCGGAAAGCAGGGTCTGGGCAACCGAAGCCAGCGAAGCATCGGAGTAGATCAACATGAATATGATGCTGGACAGGCCCAGAGACACGGCTATCGGTACACCGATGAACAGCAATCCGATGACAAGAACAAAAAGAACGGCAACTTCCATGATTCATTTCCCCCCGTCGGCGATATAGGCGTCCTCGACGTCCCCGACCTCGTGCGAGGCAATGATCATGTCCGTATGTCCGGTAAAGACATTCCAGGCGACCTGAAGGAAACGCAGGCTCATCAGCGCCGTACCCAACGGCAGGGCGAAATAGGGAATGAAACGGGGCATCTTTTCATATGCCTCGCCCTCATTGACCCAATCGGCCAGAAACTGCAGAAAGGCGGGCATCGGCAGATCGTCGGTCTCCAGAAATGCCCTTGTGGTGACGAAGGGATACCAATAGTCCCAACTGCCCTTCAGCAGCAGCAGGCTGAAGACAATGCAGGCACCGGCCGCGCACAACCCCATGATCCGCCGGGCGCGGCGCGGCAGCATGGCGACGAGCACATCGACCCCCAGATGCAGATTTTTCTTCACACAGTAGGAAACGCCGATCAACACCAGCCAGGCGAAAAGGAAAACGGTCGCCTCCAATGCCCACAGCAGATTGTCGTTGAACAGATAGCGCGCAATCACATTGGCGAAGGTGATCAGGGTCATCGCTCCGAGAATCAGGGCGATCAGCGTTTCCTCGATCCGGTCTGCGGCACGGCCCAGGGCGCCGCCGGGCCCGAACGGCCCGTTGGCTCGGTTGTTCATGGAACCCTCCCCTTATTTTGCTTGTAGACGCCTGTGCATCAGGGCCCGCAGGACTGCGGGCCCTGTGCGGCTCCGCCCTTACTGTGCGGAATTGGCAGCCTGTGCCGCGGCGATGACATCGGCGCCGATGTCGCCTTCGAACTGTTTCCACACCGGTTTGAGCGCATCGACCCATTCCTGGCGCTGCTCGGGCGTCAGGGTGCGGACGATACCGCCGGCCTCGATGATTTTGCGCTTGTTGGCCTGATTGACCTTATAGGCTTCGCGATTGCGGGTTTCCGTCACGTCCCTGATGATAATGGCAAGCTGGGTGCGCACGTCATCGGGCAGGGAATCCCACCATTCGCGCGAGGTGACGACCAGATAGTCGAGGATGCCGTGATTGGTTTCCGTCACCCCGTCCTGCACTTCAAAGAATTTTTTGCCATAGATGTTCGACCAGGTGTTTTCCTGACCGTCGATCACCTTGGTCTGCAAGGCTCCGTAGACCTCCTTGAAGGCCATTTTCTGCGGATTGGCGCCAAGCTGCCTGAACTGGGCAACCAGCACATCAGAGGGCTGGACGCGGAATTTCAACCCCTTGGCGTCAGAGGGATGGATGAGCGGCCGGTTCGCTGACATCTGCTTCATGCCATTGTGCCAGAAAGCCAGGCCCTTCAGCCCTTTGCGCAGCATGGCATCCTTCAGTTTCTGGCCGGTTTCCGAATTCTGGAAACGGTTCACCGCTTCGATATCCTTAAACATGAACGGCAGATCGAAAATGCGGTATTTCTTGGTGAATTTCTCGAATTTCGACAGAGAGGGCGCCGCCATCTGAACATCGCCATTCAGCAGCGCTTCCAGAACCTTCTTGTCATTGTACAGGGTCGAATTGGGATAGACCTCCATACAGGCCTTGCCGTTCATCAGGGTATTCACACGCAGCGCCAGCAGGGCTGCCGCAATCCCCTTCGGATGCTTGTCGGTATTGGTGACATGGCTGAACTTGATCTTGATTTCGCCCGGATCACATTCGCTCTTGGCCAGG
>JALXAG010000046.1 GCA_026992315.1 Sneathiellales bacterium
GCCCCACGGCGCTGACCGACGGTGTCGCCTTTGCCGACCGTTCCGGCGGCAATCTTTCCCGTCCCTTCTATCCTGACGGGATCAACGGCAATGGCAACGGGCCGCTGAGCAAGCCGTTCTCCGTCTGGAGCCCGTTCAACACCGGCCTGCAGGTCGATATCGTTCTGGACAATATCGTCGAGCATCTGAAATTCGCCACCCCGCCCGGGCTGACGGGGGTGACCGTGGCCGGCGATGCGGCGGCGACCGATACGGGGGATTGCACCAACCTGCCGGTGCAGGCGGCCAGCGGCCTGCCGCGCCTGGCCAACGGCCAGCAGATTTTTCCGGGATCGGTGCCGATTTACAAGAACGGCGTGCTGGTCGGGGGTATCGGTGTTTCCGGCGACGGCGTCGATCAGGACGATATGGTGTCCTTCCTCGGGCTGCATCGCGCCAGTCTCATTCTCGGCACGGGGGTCGGCAATGCGCCGAAGAACATCCGCGCCGACCGCCTGACGCCGAAGGGGGCGCGGCTGCGTTTTGTCAACTGTCCGCGGCGGCCGTTCATCGCCTCCAACGATCAGAACGTGTGTAACGGTAAATGAGCGCCTCCATGAACATGGCAAAAATGCTTCGATCCGCTCTGCCGGTACTGATAAGCGGGTTTTTTGTCCTCTCCGGCGGCGGCGATGCCCGGGCGGGTAAGGAGCAGGTGCTGGAATTCAAGCCTGTGGGCGAGGGTGTCCTGCTGGCCCAGCAGATCGACCGGCGCATACCGGGGCAGGCCCCGCCCATGGGCGAGGAGGAGGATCTGCGCACGATCAATCCCGGTGCCGTGCCGCCGCCGGCGGCCAATCTGCCGACGCAGCAGCCGGTGCCGGTTTCCGACCGCTGGCGCATCGTCGAGGCGATCGGCGTCAACGAACGCTGGTGGGATCCTTATAACCAGAACACCCTGAAGGCCGACCGGCCGATTTTCGAGGATTACTTCATCAATATCCTGCTGATTTCGGATACGGTGTTCGAACCGCGGGCCTTTCCGGTTCCGGTCGGGGTGCAGACGACGAATAATGCCGGCTCGCTGGATACCTTCGGCGATATCAACCAGTATATTTTCAATCAGAACATCATAGCCTCCTTTTCCCTGATCAAGGGGGATACGGCCTTCAAGCCGCCGGATTTCGAACTGCGCTTCACGCCGGTGATCAATTACAACTATGCGGATGTTGAAGAACGGCGGCTGCTGAACATCGACCCCGACAAGGGGACGACGCGTGCCGATCATTTCTTCGCCATTCAGGAGGCCTTCCTCGATCTGCATCTGCAGAACGTGTCCGACCGCTACGATTTCGATTCGGTGCGTTTCGGCATTCAGCCGTTCATATCCGATTTCCGGGGCTTTCTGTTCCTGGATCAGCAGCTTGGCATGCGGCTGTTCGGCACCCGCGACAACAACATCTTCCAGTACAATCTGGCGGTGATCAAACGGGTGGAGAAGGACACCAATTCCGGCCTGAACGACATCACTCAGGATCTGCGCGATGACTACATTTTCCTGGCCAACCTGTATTGGCAGGATTTTCCCTCTCTCGGCTTTACCAGCCAGGCGACGGTGGTCTACAACCGCAATCAGGAAGACGGCGAATTCTACTACAACAAGAACGGGTTTCTCGAACGCCCCGCTTCCTTCGGCGACGAACGCCCGCGTTCCTACGACGTCGTTTATCTGGGGCTGAGCGGTGACGGGCATTTCGGGCGGCTGAACCTGACCGGGTCGTTCTATTACGCCATCGGCCGGGACAAGCATAACCAGTTCTCCGGCAAGGATGATGCCGATATCCGGGCGATGTTCCTGGCACTGGAGCCGTCGGTCGATTTCAGCTGGATCCGTCTGCGCGGCAGTTTTCTATACGCTTCCGGCGATGACGATGCGCAGGACAATACCGAAGGCGGCTTCGATGCGATCTTCGAAAATCCGCAATTTGCCGGAGCCGATACCAGCTTCTGGATCCGTCAGGCGATACCGCTGATCGATGGCGGAGGCGTGATCGTCTCCGGGCGCAATGCCCTGCTGCCGAGCCTGCGTTCCTCCAAGGAACTGGGGCAGTCGAATTTCAACAATCCGGGGCTGTGGCTGTTCGGTGTCGGCGCCGATCTCGATATCACGCCGGAACTGCGCCTGTTCGGCAATGCCAATTATCTGCGTTTCGACAATACGGATACGCTGGAATTCCTGCTCAATCAGGGCGGGATCGACGAGGAGATCGGTCTCGATCTGTCCTTCGCGCTGCAGTACCGGCCGTTCTTTACCCAGAACATCGTTCTGCGTGCCTCGGCGGCGATGCTGTTCGCGGGCGAGGGCTTCAAGGACATCTATCGGGCCAACAATAACAGCGACGATCTTTTCTATTCGGTGCTGCTGAACTTGATTTTGACCTATTAGGCCATGAGGGGCGGATGAAAACCCTGTTGCAATTTCTGCTGTTGGCGATCGTTCTTGCGGTTTTCCCCGTTGCCGCGGCGCAGGCATCGGAGGGGCCTGCAAAGGTTGAACGCGAATATGTTCCAGCGCCTCCGGCCCCCGCCAAGCAGACATGGCCGCAGGCGATGAAGAAAAGCGAAGGCTGCATCACCTGCCATACCCAGACGGACGAGATGTCGATGCATGCCAATCCGGGCGTGGTGCTGGGCTGCACCGACTGTCATGGCGGTGATGCCGCCATCCGCCGCCCGGAAGGCACGGAATATGGCGATAAACCCTATCGCGCGGCGCTCGATGCCGCCCATGTCCAGCCCCTGTATCCTGAAGCCTGGGATTATCCGAAAAGCGCCAATCCGGAGCGGACCTATACGTTGCTCAACCGCGAAAGTCCGGAATTCATCCGCTTCATGAATCCTTCCGATTACCGGGTGGCGCGCGAGGCCTGCGGTGCCTGTCATCAGAAGATTATCGAGTCCTCCGAACGCCATCTGATGGCGACGGGGGCCATGCTCTGGGGCGGGGGCGCCTATAACAACGGTATTCTGCCGTTCAAGAATTACATTCTGGGCGAGGCCTATACCCGCGACGGCACGGGTGCGATGGTGACCTCCCCCCTGCCGAAGGATCCTGAGGAGCGGAAGAAATATCTGGCCCGGGGGGTGCTGCCGGTGCTCTATCCCCTGCCGGCGTGGGAGACCGTGCCGCCGGGCGATATTTTCCGGGTGTTCGAACGCGGGGGGCGGAATATTCTGAACCTGTTTCCGGAAATCGGCCTGCCCAATGTCGGCACGCTCGTCGGTTCCCTGCAGCGGCTGGAGGAGCCGGGACGCCCCGATCTGAAGCAGTCGAACCGCGGGCCCGGTACCGGGCTCAGGGTGTCGATACCGGTGCTCAACATTACCAAGACCCGGCTGAACGATCCGTTCATGTGGTTCATGGGCACCAACGATCAGCCGGGGGATTTCCGTAATTCCGGCTGTGCGGGCTGTCATGTCGTCTATGCCAATGACCGCAATCCGAAGGATTCCGGCTTTTATTACCGCTTTGGCCATTTCGGTGAAACCCAGACCAAGGATCCGACCATTCCCAAGGGGGAAAAGGGCCATCCGCTGAAGCACGAATTCACCCGCGCCATTCCCACCTCGCAATGCATGAACTGCCACATGCATCAGCCGAACGTATTCCTGAACACCTATCTCGGCTATACGATGTGGGATTACGAATCCGATGCGCCGAACATGTGGCCGAAGGAGCAGCGCTATCCGACGGCGGAGGAAGAATTACGGGTGCTGGAGCGCAATCCGGAAGGGGCGGCCCCGCGCGGGCTGTGGGCCGATGTCGATTTCCTGCGCAAGGTCTATGACAATAACGACAAGATGAAGAACACCCAATTCGCCGATTATCACGGCCATGGGTGGAACTTCCGTGCCATTTTCAAGAAGGACCGCAAGGGCAATCTGCTGGATAAGGACGGCAAGATCGTCGAACCCGACGATCCGGACAAATTCAAGAAGGCGGTGCACATGTCCTCGATTCATGCCGATGTGGGCATGAGCTGTTCGGACTGCCATTTTTCACAGGATTCCCATGGCAACGGTTTCATCTATGGCGAGGTTGCCAATGCCATCGAAATCCGCTGCCGCGATTGTCATGGTACCGCTGACAGCTATCCGACATTGCGCACTTCCGGACCGGCGGCGCCCCCGGGCGGCAACGATCTCAGCCTGATGCGCACTCCTGACGGGCGCAAGCGTTTCGTCTGGCGGGGCAGCGATTGCGACAAGCCTTTGAACGAACGCAAGGATTGTCGTCTCTATCAACGTCCGAATGTCTGGCCCAAGGGCTCGAACCCGCCGGTCGGGACGATCGCCGATGCCCTGGGCAGCGAATACGAATGGGAAGTCTCTCTGGTCAAGGATTCGGTCGATCCGGACAGCCCGAAATTCAATGCCAAGGCGGCCCAGGCCAAGCTGATGAGCAAGGGCCGGGACATGAGCTGGGGGCCGGCGGTCAAGAAAGAGGATCGCGCCCATAACGATGACGAGATGGCCTGTTTCACCTGCCATCTGTCCTGGACGACATCCTGTGCCGGGTGCCATCTGCCGATCCAGGCCAACTGGAAGACGGAACGGCATAAATACGAAGGCGGGGAGACGCGCAATTTCGCCACCTACAATCCGCAGGTGGTGCGCGATCAGATGTTCCAGCTAGGCCGGCATCAGACAACCAAGGGCAATATCATCGCACCGATCCGATCCAGTTCGGCACTGGTGCTGTCATCGCAGAACATCAATCGCGAGAAGATCTATCTGCAGCAGCCGCCGATTGCCGCCAGCGGCTATTCCAGTCAGGCCTTCGCCCCCCATTTTCCGCATACCGTGCGCAAGACGGAGACGAAGACCTGCACCGACTGTCACTTGTCGAAGAAGAACGACAACAATGCCATCATGGCGCAGCTGCTGCTGCAGGGGACGAATTTCGTCAATTTCGTCGGCTATAACGCCTGGCTCGGCCTCGATGGCGGGGTCGAGGCGGTGCGGGTGACCGAATGGCCCGAACCGCAGGCGGTGGTCGGTAGTTTCCTGCAGAAATACGCCTATCCCGACTGGTATGCGGAACACCAGAAACGCAATCGCGAATTGCCGGAAAGCTACAGGCAGTCCGGCAACCGCACCGGCTGTCTGCAGATGCGCGGCGAATATCTTTATGCCGCCGAGGGGCCGGACGGCATTCAGGTCTACGACATCGCCGCCATTGCCAATAAGGGCTTTTCCGACCGCATCATTACCGCGCCCTTCAGCCGGGTCGGTCATGATGCCCGTATCGAAAGCAAGAACGCCACCTGCATTGCCCTGCCGACCAACCAGCCCATTCATCCGGCCCGCCAGGTGAAGGATGAGGCAACGCGCAAGCTGATGTTCGAGGACAATCAGGAACAGCCCTTCCATCCGATTTACAATTACGCCTTCATCACCGATGCCGAGGAAGGGCTGATCGTCACCGATATCAATACCTTCGCCGATGGTGAGCCGCGTAATAATTTCCTCACCCGCGCGCTGACCTGGAACGAGGGCGGGGTGCTGAACGGTGCCCGGCACATCACCATCGCCGGATATTATTTCTACATCACCACCGACAAGGATGTGGTGGTGCTGAACATGGACAAGCCGTTATCGCCCAAGGTGGTGGCGAGAATACCCTTTGACGATCCCCGGGCAACGGCGTTGCAGTTCCGCTATCTCTATGTCACCACTGCCCGCGGGGTCGAGGTGGTCGATGTCACCAATCCGGAAAAACCGATGCATCTGAAGGATGCCACGGTTGCCCTGCCCGATGCCCGTCGCGTTTATCTGGCACGGACCTACGCCTATGTGGCGGCAGGCAAGCAGGGGCTGGTGATCCTGGATATCGAGGTGGCGGACAAGCCGAAGGTCTACATGGTCTATGATGCCGGCGGGCGCATCAACGATGCCCGGGATGTGATCGTCGCTTCCACCAACGCGTCGCTTTTTGCCTATATCGCCGACGGGGTGAACGGGCTGAAGGTGCTGCAGCTGACATCGCCGGAAAGTCAGCCGCGTTTTTACGGCTTCAGCCCCGAACCGAAGCCGGAGCTGATCGCCTGGCGCAAGACCTTCAGGCCGGCGCTGTCCCTGTCCAAGGGTCTCGACCGTGACCGCGCCGTCGATGAAACCGGCGGACAGATCGCCATTTTCGGCCGTCTGGGCTCTCGCCCCTTCACGCTGGAGGAAATGCGCCGTTTCTACCTGAACAAGGACGGAACGCCCTGGACCGTGGATGACGATGTGCATCTGGATCGCCTGATCCGCAGCAAGCCGGCTAAAACCGCGGGGCAGGCCGGGGCGGACAAGCGCGCGGCGCTGGAGTGAGCCTGGCTCATCCGTAAGATTCCCGCCTTCCGGCAGGCGGGGGCGGCCGCTCAAGCCAGAGAGTGGAAGATTTTCGCATCCTCACCCAGGGCGTTCCGTGCCCATTGCCGGAAGCGGGTGAATGCTTCCGTGGCGGGGCTGGCCTTGTTTCGCACCAGCCAGTATCCGAAACGGGCTTCCATGAATACGGGAAAAGGGGCGACAAGGCGCCCGTTGCAGAGATCGTTGGCGACGAGAACGGAACGCCCGAGACAAACGCCATGGCCTGCGATGCAGGCTTCTATCAATGCGGCATCGTCATCGAAAAAAGCGACCGGTTCGGGCCGGATGGCGGGCTGGCCCGCGCGGGTGAACCAGTCTTCCCAATGATCCGGAACATCGCTGACCAGAAGGGGCAGCTGCAACAGATCCGAAGGCTGCTGCAGAAGGTTCCCGTCATGGAGTTCCTTATAGAGTTCTCTCGAAACAACCGGGCACAGATATTCGTTGCTCAGATGCACCGCCGCCGTTTCAGGCCATTCGCCGCGTCCGTAGCGGATGGCCGCATCCATTCCCTCCTGGCGCAGATCGATAAGGTTACGTGAAGCGCTGACATGGATTTTGATGCCCTGCAGGGCCTCTGCCATGACAGCCAGGCGGGGGGCGAGCCATTTCGTTGCCAGTGCCGGCAGCATGCTGACGGTCAGCCCGTATTCATGGATGTTCTCGTCGATATCGGCCAGGCTCTGTTCCAGCAAACCGATGCATGTGCGGACGGTATCGGCCAGGGTGATTGCCTGTGCGGTTGGTCTGAGGCGCCCGCCCTGTCTTGTAAACAGGGATGTGCCGAGCACCCGCTCAAGATCCTTCAGGCGGTGGCTGACCGCAGTCTGGCTGATCGACAGGGCCTCGGCGGCTTTGACGGTTGTTCCCAGACGGACGGTGGCCTCAAGCGCAAGCAAGGATTTGAAGGATGGTATACCCATATGAGGTAATCTACTCAAAGTCATGAATATTTCAAATTAGACATACTCATACGCATATGGATATATACATTCAGAAGTGTGGTGGATCATATAACACTTTTAAAGTGTATCGATTTGTTACGTTCATTGTGAGCACAAGAAGGAATATGAAGAAAGTCGCCAAGTATATATTCATATTTTTTGTAAGATTATTGCGGAAATGAGAACAAGAGGTATTGTAGATGTATCGTTTTTACTTGAATACGCTGCTGATATCTCTGTCAGTGTTTTGGTTTGTTCTCTCTGGTACAAAAGGGGCTTCAGCCATAACAGGGCAGGTTAAGCTATCCGGCTCCAGT
>JALXAG010000047.1 GCA_026992315.1 Sneathiellales bacterium
GTTCTGGGCGGGACTGTTCGCCTTTTCCCCCTATACGCTGTTTCACGGCTTCGTCATTGGGGCCGACATGCCCGCGGCAATGCTGGTTTTCGCCACTTTTCTGGCAACGGGGCATGCCGTGCATTCGGGCTGGCGGCGCGGTTCCTATACGCTGGCGCTTGTCCTGGCCGTTCTGGCGGCCCTGTCGCGGCCGACCGGGCCGCAGGGCTTGCTGATCCTGCATGCCGCCCTTCTCTTTCTGCCTGCGGGGCTGAGCCGGCGGCGCATGCTGGCGCTGCAGGTCATAACGGCGTTCTTTACCCTTGCAAGCATTTGGTATTACTTCCCCTATTTTCACTGGTTCATCACCGTGTCGGCCGATTATCAGCCGGTCGGAGGCATTCCGCAGAGCTATCTGATCACCGGTCTCGGCGATCTGTGGAACGATCCGCTGCTTTATCTGCGCCGGAGTCTGGAGCTTCTGGGCCGCAAGCTGCTGATGCTGTCCGGTTACTACCCCTCCGATTCCGGCTCCGTATACGGCCTTGCCGCCCGTTTTGTCTTCGGTGTCTTTCTGCTGCTCGGCTTTGTCGCGACTTTCCTGCGGGGCCGACGGCTGGAAATTCTTGCGCTGCTGGTGGTGCTGTCGCCAATGTTGTTCGGCCACACCATGGCGCGCTATCTGCTGCCGGTGATGCCGGTGATCTTTCTGCATGCGGTTCTGACGCTGCGTCTGTGGCGGCGGCGAACTGTCCGAGGTTGATTGCCGCAGCCGCGATGCTGGTGTAGCGTGCCCATGGCCGGGAGAAAACGACTGAGTGGCGATCTGAACGGATGATGGCATGTGCGGCATTTTCGGCATCGTACTGACTGCGGACCGGGCCCTGCCCCCCGACTCCCTGGAGGAGGTGGTGCGCCTCCTCTTCCGCATTTCCGAGTTGCGCGGGCGTGAAGCAGCGGGATGTGCCGTTGCGGGCCATGACGGTATCGATGTTTTCAAACGCCCCGCCGCCCCTTCGCAGATGCTGAAGTCACGGGACTTCAGGAATTTTCTGCACAGGAAGCGGGACGGGGCCATGGCACTGCTGGGGCATTGCCGCCTGGTGACCAGTGGCTCACAGGTGATACAGAGCCATAATCAGCCAATTATCACTGGCCATATCGCCGGGGTTCATAACGGCATCATCGTCAATGCCGATGAACTGCCGCCTGCCGGTCAGAACGATACCGACAGCGCCCGGCTGTTCAATCTGATCGACCGGGCGGCGGATAACGTTCCGGGCGGCATCGCGCAGGCCTACCGGCGGATCGAGGGCGAGGCTTCGATCGCCTTTCTGCATGCACAGCACCGGGCCCTGTACCTGGCCACCAATACGGGATCGCTCTATTACGCCGTGGGTGACGGGGTTTTCGTCTTCGCCTCCGAGCGTTATTTCATCGAGACTTTCCGTGCCCGCGCCGCGCTGGGCGGTCTGGCGAAGGATGCCGCTGTGCAGCGCCTGCAACCGGGCATGGGGGCCGTCATCGGTCTGGATCGTCCCGCTCCACACCTGTTTTCCCTGAATGAAGAAGGGGAGATGACGGCAGAAGATGTGCCACCTGTGCCACCTGTGCCGCTGCGCGATCTGACCCTGCAGGGACATGAGCTGCGCCGTTGCAGCCGCTGTATTCTGCCCGCCACCTACCCGCTGATCGAATTCGATGCCGATGGGGTCTGCAATTACTGCCGCGATTATGCTCCTCAGCCCCTGCACGGGCGCGAGGCGCTGGAACGGATTCTCGATCGTCACCGTTCCAGGGACGGGTCGCCCGATTGCATTGTCGCCTTTTCCGGCGGACGCGACAGTTCCTACGGGCTGCATCTGATCAAGCGCGAGCTCGGGATGAACCCGATTGCCTATTCCTATGACTGGGGGCTGGTGACCGATATCGCCCGGCGTAACCAATCGCGCATGTGCGCCCGGCTGGGTGTCGAACATATCGTGCGCGCCGCCGATATTCCGAAGAAACGCCGCCATGTGCGCAAGAACGTACTGGCCTGGCTGAAGCGGCCCGAACTGGGCATGGTTCCGCTGTTCATGGCCGGGGACAAGATGTTCTATCACCATGCCCGCGAGATCCGTAAGCAGACGGGCATCGATCTGGTGATCTTCTCGGCGGGAAACGAGCTGGAGCGCACCGATTTCAAGACCGGTTTTCTCGGCGTGCGCGAAAACAGTCATCGCCAGGTATTGTTCAATTTCGGCTTTACGCTCAAGGCGCGAATGGCGCTGTGGTATGCCAAGCAGTACCTGCTGAACCCTGCCTATTTCAATGAATCCTTCTTCGACAGTCTGTTCGCCTATTATTCGACCTTCATCGGGCGGGATGATTTTCTCTACCTGTATCATTACCTGCCCTGGGATGAGGAAACGATCAACCGCACCCTGATCGGGGAATATGGCTGGGAAACCGATCCCGGTTCGGACAACACCTGGCGTATCGGCGATGGCTATACCGCCTTCATCAATTACATCTATTACACGGTGGCCGGGTTTTCCGAATACGACACCTTCCGCTCGAACCAGATACGCGAAGGGCTGATTGACCGTGACGAGGCCCTGCGCCTGGCCGCGATCGACAACGAACCGAAGCTCGAGAACATTCGCGCCTTTACCGAAGCGGTCGGCCTCAATCTGGAAGAGTTGCTGGTGCGCATCGACGCCATTCCGAAGCTGTACTGACATGACGTCTCCGTCAGGCAGCCCGGGTCATGGCGGCATTCTGGCCGATACGGCGTGGTCATACGGGGCCATGGCGGCGATGGCGGCTGCAGGGCTGGCGCTCAACCTGCTGATTGCCGCCTTTTCCGGCGCTGCTGCGCTCGGGGTGTTCAATCAGATCTATGCCGCCTTTGTCATCGCCGGGCAACTGGCCGCTTTCGGCGTGCACGATTCGGTGCAGGTGGCCCTGGCGGCGCGCCCGGGGGCAGGGCGGCAGGCGCAGGCAGGGGCGGCAATCGTTCTGTCGGCCCTGGCGGCGGGGTTGCTGAATGCCCTGCTGGCGGCGCTGCTGTTTTATCTGCTGGCCCCATCGATCGGCGGCATGCTGGGCAGTCGGGCCGTGGGAGCGGGGCTGGCGCTGGCGGCGCCGGGGCTGGGGTTGTTCGTTCTCAACAAGGTGGGGATGGGCATATTGCAGGGGCAATTGCGCCTGCGTCTGCTGGCGCGGCTGCAGATGCTGCGTGTCATCGTTTTATTCGCCGCCGGGCTGTGGGTGGTTCTGCGACAGTGGGATCCGGCATTCTTCGGTCTGGCCTTCAGTGCCGGGGAACTCGCCCTCTCCCTGCCCCTGATACTGCGCGTATGGCCGGAAGGTCGGGCGGAGGATATGGCGGTGCGCGCCTGGCTGCGTCGTCATTACGGCTTTGGCCTGCGGGCATTGAGCCACGGCCTGCTGTCGGAGGCCTATATCCGTATCGATGTGCTGATGCTGGGCTTGTTCACCGGCGATGTCCAGGTCGGCATCTACAGCTTTGCCGCCTTGTTCGTCGAGGGGTTGTTTCAGGTGGCGGTGGTCATCCGCACCGTGATCAATCCCCGCCTTGCCGCCCTGCTGGCCCGGGGCGGGCGGGTTGCGCCGTTGCTTTGCCGTGCCGGGGCGGCGGCCTTTGCCGTCTGTGCCCTCAGCGCCTTGCTTTTGTGGTGGCTGTTTCCCCTGGCCGGAACGTATTTCACCGGCAACATCGCCGCGGCTGCACGGCCGGTCTTTGCCGTTCTGGCTGCGGGCATGTGTGTTTACGCCCTGCTCGTTCCGGGCGATCAGATGCTGCTTCAGGGAAAATTTCCTGCCCGTCAGAGTCTGCTGATGGCCCTGAATGTCGTCGTCAATATTTCGCTCAACGCCTGGCTGATTCCCCGCTACGGTGCCATGGGGGCGGCGGCGGCGACGGCGGCGGCCTTCGTTTTTGCCGCTGCCGGGGCGCTGGTTGCGGCGATATGGACGGCGCGACGCGCCGCCGCCCGCCCGGGCCGATGAGGCATGAGGGAATTTCCCCTGCCGCCGGGTCGTGCTATGACTGTCCGATGATGATGGAGAAGGAGTTGCCGGAACCTGTCGGCGGGTTGTGGATCGCCATGCCCGCCTTCAACGAGGCGGCGGTGATCGCCGAGGTGCTCGCCCCCCTGTGCCGGGCCGGCTATCCGGTGGTTGTCGTCGATGACGGATCCTCCGATGCCACCGCGGATATGGCGCTGGCGGCCGGGGCGGTGGTATTGCGCCATGCGGTCAATCTCGGCCAGGGGGCGGCCCTGCAGACGGCGATGGAATATTGTCTGCAGCAGGGGGCTCGTTACATCTGCACCTTCGATGCCGATGGCCAGCACGATCCGGCGGATATTCCCCGTCTGTTCGATGCCCTGACGAGGCAGGGGGCGGATGTGGCGCTGGGTTCGCGCTTTCTCGGTCAGGCGCCGCGCCTTCCCGCTTCCCGCCGGTTGCTGCTGAAAGCGGCTGTCGCCTTCATGCGCCTGTATGGCGGTCTGAAACTGACCGATGCCCATAATGGCCTGCGCCTGTTTACCCGCGATGCTGCCCGCCGGTTTCAGATCCGTCAGGCGCGGATGGCCCATGCCTCGGAAATGGTGCGCAAATGCCACAAGGCGGGGCTGAAGATCATCGAAGTCCCCTGTACGATCCGCTATACGGATTATTCCCTGTCCAAGGGGCAGGGCGGGCTCGGCAGCATCAATATTCTGCTGGATCTGTTTCTGGAAAGGCTGCACCGGTGATCATATTCGAACTGTTTCTGACGGCGGTGCTGCTGTTGCTGATCCTGTTGGTGTTGCGCTCTTCGACGCTTTATACCGCCTATAAGATACTGATCAGCCTGCTGCTGCTGGTTGGCATCGGCTTCGTCTACTACCCGGAAGGGGCGGACCGGATCGCGGCTTTTCTCGGCGTGCGGCGCGGTTCGGATCTGGTGTTCTATCTCAGCACCGTGTTTTTGCTTTTCGTTGCGCTGACATCCTATACCCGTGCCCGGCGCATGCAGCAGCAGATCGAGGCGCTGACCCGCGAACTGGCCAAGCTGTCGGCACGCAGGAAGGATGACGGGGACGCTCACCCCGGTTCCGGCGAAGAGGAGCGGAGATAATCGCGGCAGCGTTCCGGCCGGGGGGTTTGTGCCCGGATGCAGGCATAAAGGCTGAGATGGTGCGCAGGCAGGGGAAAGCGCCTGATCGTCACATCGGTGAAGAAATGGCGGATAAGGGCGATGATTTCCCCTGCTTCGTTGATATGTTCGTGTCGCATGAGCACGGCATAGGAATGGCCGGTACGCAGACGATAGGACAGGCCGGTGGTCAGACGCCAGCCCAACCCCCACAGCAATCCCCCTTCGGAGGGAATGGCCGCCTGGAACAATCCCCCCTCGCGCAGGTGCAGCGCGGCACGGGCGATAACCGCAGGAAGGTCGGGCAGATGTTCGAGCACGGCGATGGAAATGATGCGCCCGTAGCGCCTTTCTTCGGGAAGATCGCCGATATCGGCATAAAAGTCACGGATCAGATGCCGGTGCGCCGAATCCTCATAAAGGGCGCTAAAGGGTTCGATGACGTCGTAGCCGCCGGTCCTGTTCGGTTCGTACGGCAGGTGGTTGAGCGATCCGGCACCGATTTCCAGAATGTCGCCGCTATCGCTGCGGCTGGCAGCCGCGATTTGCCGGTGCATCCAGCCTTCCGCCTTCTGTGCCAGCGAGGTGACCGCATCCGCCCCCTGGCGGTTGCGGCGGTATTCCTGAACATAGATCGCCTGCTGGGCCGGCGGCAGCGGCGGGCGGCGGCGGGGATAGGTGGCGAGAAGATCGCTGATCGACGGCATGGGCTGTTTCGTCTCCTGATCGCGGCACTATAACGGTGACCCCACGGGGGCACCAGCCGCTTTGTGCTTGCCCGTTACCGGGGCGCGGGATAGAAACGGATGTATTTTCATACGCTTCGAGGTGTTCATGACCGATGGCGGCGCAGTAAGGATCAGTGTGATCATCCCCTGTTTTCAGGAAGCGCGTTTTATTGCCCGTTGTCTTGACAGCATCATCGGCGGCGATTTCGATTTTGCGGCCAGCGGATCGGAAATTTTCGTCATCGACGGCATGAGCGACGATGGCAGCCGCGATATCATCGCCGATTATGCCCGCCGTTATGATTTTGTCCGCATGCTCGACAACCCCGACAAAATTCAGGTCAAGGCCCTGAATATCGGCCTGCGGCAGGCATCCGGCGATCTGATCTTTCGCTGCGATGCGCATAGCGAATATCCCCGGGACTATTTTCCCGTTCTGATCGAACATCATGCGGCGGGGCTGGCGGATAACATCGGCGTGCGCTGCGACAGCGTCCCCGGCGATGACGGCCGCGTGGCCCGGGCGATCGCGGCGGTGCTTTCCTCTCCCGTCGGGGTCGGCATGTCGCATCGTTCCCTCAGCGGGCACGAGCCGCTGTTCGTCGATACGGTGCCCTTCGGTTCCTGGAAGCGCGAGGTGTTCGACCGTTTCGGCCCCTATGACGAAGCCTTCATTCGTGCCCAGGATCTGGAGCACAACATGCGCATCAAGGCCCGGGGGGCGAAGGTGGCGCTGCTGCCCTGGATATCGGTAAAATACTACTCGCGCGAAACTTTCCGCAAGCTGATGCAGAAGGCCTATCAGTACGGCTACTGGAAGAACATGGTGAACAAGAAGCATCGCCTTCTCTCTACCAAGCGGCAGCTTTTTCCCCCGGCGCTGGTCGTCTTCATGGTGTTGTCGCCGCTGCTGATGCTGGAGGGGGAGATCGGCCGCCCGGTGGCCCTGGCGGGCTGGGCGGTCTATCTGACGCTGATTGCCGCCGCCTCGCTTGTCGATGCCTGGCGGCTGCGCGATCCCCTGTCATGGCCTCTGCTCGTTGCCGCCTATTTTTGTCTGCACACGGCTTATGGCGTTGGTTATCTGGCCGGGCTGTTCAATGTCGTGATCCGTTCGCGCTTCGGGTTGTCGGACATGCTGACACGGGTGACACGCTGATATGGGCGGGCGGCTTCATATCGTGACCCCGACGTTCCGCGAAGCGGGACATGTTGCCGATCTGATCGACGATCTGCGCCAGCAGGAGTTCACGGATTTCAGCCTGCGTGTGGTCAATTCCGATCCCGGCGATGCAACGAGCGCCCTGATTGAACGTTGCGGGGATCTCGATATCCGCGAGATCCCTGCGGCACCCGAGATTTTCTGGACCGGTGCCGTCGCCATGGGTATCGAGGATGTGCTGCCTGCGGCCCGTCCCGATGACATGATCCTGCTGCTGAACTGCGATATCCGCCTGAAACCCGATTTTCTGCGCCGCTATCTTGCAGCGGCGGCGGAGCGCCCCGGGGCCCTTTTCTGCGCGGCATCGGCCAGTGGCGGGCGTTTTGTCTCCAGCGGGGCGGTAATGGTTTCCTGGCCGCTGTCCCTGACCCGTCATGAACTGACCGGCCCCCGCCGCCCCGTGGCCGAGCGCTTCGGGCCCGTGGATATGCTGGCCGGCCGCGCGCTGCTGTTTCCGGCATCGCTGATTGCAGAGATCGGTAATTTCGCAGCCGATCGCCTGCCCCATTACGCCGCCGATTACGAATTCACGGCCAGGGCGAA
>JALXAG010000048.1 GCA_026992315.1 Sneathiellales bacterium
AACGAGGAAATGATCACCGATATCGTTCGCGGTGCGTTGCGCTCCTACCGCGATCTGCCGAAGCTGCTTTATCATATCCAGTGGAAGTTCCGTGACGAGGTGCGCCCCCGTTTCGGTGTCATGCGCGGGCGCGAATTTCTGATGAAGGACAGCTACTCCTTCGATCTCGACTATGCCTCGGCGCGGCGTTCCTACAACAAGATGTTCATCGCCTATCTGCGCACGTTTCATCGCCTCGGCGTGAAGGCGATACCGATGGCCGCCGATACCGGCCCCATTGGCGGCGATCTTTCCCATGAATTCATCATTCTGGCCGATACCGGCGAATCCGAGGTGTTCTGCCACAAGGACTTCCTCTCTTTCGATCCGCCGGGCGAGGAAATCGATTACGAGGGCGACCTGCAGCCGCTGGTCGATCGCTGGACCGAACTTTATGCCGCCACCGACGAGATGCACGATGCGCAAAACTGCCCGGTCGCGGCTGAGGACCTGCTGCGCCGGCGCGGCATCGAGGTCGGGCATATCTTCTATTTCGGCACCAAGTATTCCGAGCCGATGGGCGCGCTGGTCGCCGGTCCCGACGGCAAGGAGATCCCCATTCACATGGGGTCCTACGGTATCGGCGTTTCCCGGCTGGTCGGCGCGATTATCGAGGCCAGCCACGACGATGACGGCATCATCTGGCCCGAATCCATCGCGCCCTTCCGCTTCGGGCTGATCAGCCTCAAGGAACAGGACG
Source organism: Sneathiellales bacterium (assembly GCA_026992315.1). Lineage (GTDB taxonomy): Bacteria > Pseudomonadota > Alphaproteobacteria > Minwuiales > Minwuiaceae > JALXAG01. The sequence continues at coordinate 740 of JALXAG010000048.1, forward strand.
AAGCCTGCGCCGCCATGGCCCGCGATCTGTATCGGCGCCTGCAGAACGGTGCCCAGGAAGTGCTGTATGACGATACGTCGGAGCGCGCGGGCGCCAAATTCGCCCGCATGGACCTGATCGGCCTGCCCTGGCAGATCATCGTCGGGCCGCGCGGGGCCAAGAACGGGACGGTCGAACTGAAATGCCGCGCCACCGGCATGCGCGAGGAAATGACCGCCGATGCCCTGATCAACCGTTTTCTGGGCTGAGCCTGTGTTCGCCGCGATCGAATGGGTCATTGCCAGCCGTTACCTGCGGGCCCGGCGGCAGGAGGGCTTCATTTCGATCATCGCATGGTTTTCGCTGATCGGCATCGCGCTGGGCGTGGCGACGCTGATTATCGTGATGTCGGTGATGAACGGCTTTCGCGGCGAGTTGCTTTCGCGCATTCTGGGGCTGAACGGTCATATTCTGGTGCAGGGCGTGGGAACGCCGCTGCGGGATTACGATGAAATTTCCCGGCGTATCCGCCTGATCGACGGCGTTGTCCGCGCCACCCCGATTGCAGAAGGGCAGGTGATGGCCACGGCCAATCAGGTGGCCACCGGCGCGCTGGTGCGCGGCATGCGCCCTGCCGATCTGCGCGCGCGGCGCATTGTGGCCTCGAAGATCGTGCGCGGCTCGCTCGACGGTTTCACTGCGCAGAACCAGGCGGTGATCGGCGACAGGCTGGCCCGCAAGCTGGGGCTCGATATCGGCGACAAGATCACCCTGATATCGCCCAAGGGCAGCAATACGGCCTTCGGCTTCGTCCCGAGGCTGATTTCCTATACCGTCGCCGCCACCTTCGATGTCGGCATGTATGAATACGATTCCGGCTATATCTTCGTGCCTCTGGATCGTTTGCGCAAATATCTGCGTCTCGGCGACGGGGTGAGCGCTGTCGAGGTCGAAGTGCGCGATGCCGACAGTGTCGATGTCATCAAGCAGCGGATCGCCTCGCTGTTGCGGGGGCGGCCGGTGCGCCTGTTCGACTGGCAGCAGGCCAATGCCAGCTTTTTCTCCGCCATCGAGGTGGAGCGCAATGTCATGTTCCTGATTCTGACGCTGATCATCGTCGTTGCCGCCTTCAACATCATTTCCTCGATGATCATGCTGGTGAAGGACAAGGGACGCGACATCGCCATTCTGCGCACCATGGGGGCCGGGCGGGGGATGATTCTGCGCATCTTCATCATTGCCGGGGCCAGTGTCGGGGTGATCGGTACGGCGCTCGGTGCGGTGCTCGGCCTGCTCTTCGTGATCAATATCGATGAAATACGCCTGTGGCTGGAAGGGCTGACCGGGCTGGAATTGTGGAATGCCGAGATTCGCTTTCTTTCGCGCATTCCCGCCGTTCTCGATGTGCGCGAGGCGGTTCTGGTCATCGTCATGGCCCTGGCCCTGTCCTTCCTGGCGACGCTTTATCCCGCCTGGCGGGCGGCCCGCCTCGATCCGGTGGAGGCCTTGCGCTATGAATGATGCGGCCGCGCCGGTTCTCCGTCTCGATCATGTCGGGCGCTCCTTCCGGCAGGGGGAGGAAGTGCTGCATGTGTTGCGCGATGTCTGTCTCGATCTGCAGGCGGGCGAGGCGGTCGCGCTGGTCGGGCCGTCCGGGGCCGGGAAATCGACATTGCTGCATATGGCCGGCCTGCTGGAAAAGGTCGATGGCGGCCGGGTGTTTATCGCCGGACGGGACTGCACGCGCATGAACGACCGCCAGCGCACGGCGCTGAGGCGCGAATATATCGGCTTCGTCTATCAGGCCCATCACCTGCTGCCGGAATTCAGCGCCCTGGAAAACGTCGTCATTCCCCAGCGTATTGCCGGCCGGCGGAAGGCCGCGGCCGTTGAACGCGCCCGCGCATTGCTGGACCGGCTGGGCCTGTCCGCCCGCCTGCATCATCGCCCGGCCCGTCTGTCAGGCGGGGAACAACAGCGGGTGGCCATCGCCCGGGCCCTGGCCAATCGGCCCCGGCTGGTTCTGGCGGATGAACCGACCGGCAATCTGGATCCGGACACCGCCGCCGAAGTTTTCGCCGCATTGATGGAACTGGTGCACGATCAGGGCGTCGCGGCGCTGATTGCGACCCATAATCTCGACCTCGCCGCAGCGATGAACCGCGCCTGCCATCTGCATGAAGGGCGGTTGCTGCCGGGGCTGGGGCTGCATATTCCCGCCTGAGCCGGGATCCTTCCGCCCTTCTTGCCGCTTCGCTTTCTCTTTACCTTCAGGGCAATGGTTCTTTGTCAGCGAAATGCCCCTCTGGGCCGTGCCTGTCGGCGCCTTATGCCGGGGCAGGGGCCGATGGATACCGCCGTGCCGGATTATGGTTGACAATAAGAACAAAACAGGAATAAATAAGAACATATAAAGAACATGGAGGGTGCTATGTCGCGTTTTGCCAAGGATCTGATCAATCTCGGTGCCTTGCTGGGTATCTGGGCGGCGCTGTTTGCCTCTGCCAGCCTGATTCAGGGGGCGATGGGCTGAGAACAGGGACTGTGGGCTGAGAATCGCTATGGCCCCGTGTCTTTATTTCCGCGGGCGCCATCGGGTGGCAATGGGGGCGGTGATGGCGTAATGGGGCGAATTTCAGGGATTTGTGCAACGGGTGTTTTCATGTCGGCGTCAAGGGTATAGGAAGATTGTTTACCGCACCCGGCAGCGGTGCGGGCAGGGAACGGTCTTTCCCGGGCGGTTTTCCGGACTGGCCCGGCCAATGCAGGGTTAAGGGGCTGGCATGTCGATTGCCGAATTCGTACATCTTCGCGTTCACAGCGCATATTCCCTGTCCGAAGGCGCGATCAGGATCGGGGATCTGCCGGATCTTTGCGCGCACTCGGACATGCCTGCAGTGGCGGTGACCGACACTAACAATCTGTTCGGGGTGCTGGAATTTTCCCAGACCATGGCCGCAAAGGGCATACAGCCGATACTGGGATGCCAGCTTGCCTTCGATGCCGGCCGTATCGAAGGTGGCCGTGAACACGGATCTGCTTCCTATCCCTCCCTTGTGCTGCTGGTACAGAACGAACAGGGTTACCGCAATCTTCTGAAATTGTCTTCAGCCGCCTATCTCGACACCCCGTCGGATCAGGATCCGCATGTTTCGCTCGAACTGCTGGAGGAATGCGCCGAAGGGCTGATCTGTTTCAGCGGCGGGCCGCTCGGGGCGGTCAACCGGTTGTTGCTGGCCTCGCGCCGTTCGGCGGCGGCGGATCTGACCCGCCATCTGGCGGCGATGTTTCCGGGGCGCTTTTATATCGAACTGCAGCGTCACGGCCTGGCGGTGGAGGCCGAGGCGGAGCCGCATCTGCTCGATTTCGCTTATGATTTCGACCTGCCGCTGATTGCCACCAACGATGTCTATTTCCCGGACGAGGATATGTACGATGCCCATGACGCGCTGCTCTGCGTGGCCGAAGGGGCCTATATCATATCCGGGGACCGGCGCCGGGTGACGCCCGAGCACCGCTTCAAGAGCAGCGCGGAAATGGCGGCGCTGTTCGCCGATCTGCCGGAGGCGGTGGCCAATACCCTGGTGGTGGCGCGCCGCTGCGCCTATATGGCGCCGACGCGGGCGCCCATTCTGCCGCGCTTCGATTCCGGCGAAGGACGCAGCGAGGCCGAGGAATTGCGCCATCGGGCCCGTCAGGGCCTGGAGCAGCGCCTGCAGAAGCATGTCTATGAAGACGGGATGGACGAGGCCGCGCGTGAGGAAGCGGCCCGCCCCTATCGGGAACGGCTGGATTACGAGCTGGACATCATTATCAAGATGGATTTTCCCGGCTATTTCCTCATCGTTGCCGATTTCATTCAATGGGCGAAAAATCACGGCATTCCGGTCGGCCCCGGGCGCGGCTCCGGTGCCGGTTCGCTGGTCGCCTGGGCGCTGACGATTACCGATCTCGATCCGCTGCGCCTGAATCTTCTTTTCGAACGTTTCCTCAATCCCGAACGCGTGTCCATGCCCGATTTCGATATCGATTTCTGCCAGGACCGCCGCGATGAGGTGATTCATTACGTCCAGGAAAAATATGGCTACGACCAGGTGGCCCAGATCATCACCTTCGGAAAGCTGCAGGCCCGTGCGGCGCTGCGCGATGTCGGGCGGGTGCTGCAGATGCCTTTCCCGCAGGTCGATCGCATCTGCAAGCTGGTGCCGAACAATCCGGGCAAGCCCGTGACCATCGCCGAAGCGATGAATATGGAGGAACGCCTGCGCGAGGAGAAGCGCAGCGATGAGGATGCGGCGCGAATGATCGATCTGGCAATGAAGATCGAGGGGCTGTATCGCCATGCCTCCACCCATGCGGCGGGGGTGGTGATCGGCGACCGGCCGCTGGTGGAGCTGGTGCCGCTGTATCGCGATCCCCGTTCCGACATGCCGGTCACTCAGCTCAACATGAAATTCGTCGAGAAGGCCGGGCTGGTGAAGTTCGACTTTCTCGGCCTGAAAACCCTGACGGTGCTCGAACGGGCCGTCAGGCTGATCGCCGCCCGTCCTGACGGGGGGCAGATCGATCTCAGTGCCATTCCCCTCGACGATAGCAAGACCTTCGAGATGCTCTCCCGCGGCGAAACGGTCGGGGTGTTTCAGCTTGAAAGCGCCGGCATGCGCGATGTGCTGTGCAACCTGAAGCCCGATAATTTCGGCGATATCATTGCCGTGGTGGCCCTGTATCGCCCCGGGCCGATGGACAATATTCCCAAATATATCGCCACCAAACATGGCGAGGAAAAGCCCGATTATCTCCACCCCTGGCTGGAGGATATCCTGAAGGAAACCTATGGCATCATCATCTATCAGGAACAGGTGATGCAGATTGCCCAGGTGCTGGCCGGATATACCCTGGGCGAAGCCGATCTGCTGCGCCGGGCCATGGGCAAGAAAATTCAGGCGGAAATGGATGCCCAGCGCGCCCGTTTCGTCAGCGGTGCCGTTGCCAAGGGGGTGGATGAAAAGCAGGCCGATTATATCTTCGATCTGGTCAATAAATTCGCCGGCTACGGCTTCAACAAATCCCATGCCGCCGCCTATGCACTGGTCGCCTGGCAGACGGCCTATCTGAAGGCGAATTATCCGGTGGAATTTCTGGCCGCGACCATGTCGCTGGACCTGACCAATACGGACAAGCTGAATACCTTCCGCCAGGATCTGCAGCGCCTCGGCGCCGAGGTCTTGCCCCCCGACATCAACCGTTCCGAGGTCGATTTCATCGTCGAATATCCGGACGGGCCGGATAGCGGCAAGGTGCGTTATGCGCTCAGCGCCATTCGCAATGTCGGGCAGGAGGCGATGCGCGCGGTGATCGCCGAACGCCGCGCCAATGGCCCCTTCAGGGATCTGTTCGATTTTGCCGCCCGCCTCGACCCGGCGGTGCTGAACAAGCGCCAGATGGAAAATCTGGTGCGCGCCGGTGCCTTCGACAGCCTGCATCCCAACCGTCACGAGGTGCTGCACAATATCGATGTTCTCTCCCGCTACAGCCAGCTCGTCGCTTCCGAAAAGGCCAGCAATCAATCCAGCCTGTTCGGTGCCCCGGGCGGCGATATGGCGCCGCCGCCGCCGCTGAAGAGCGTTTCCCCATGGCCGGAGGCGGAAAAACTGGCAGAGGAGTTTTCGGCGATCGGCTTTTATCTTTCCGCCCATCCGCTGGATTCCTACGGACGACAACTCCGTCAGAAGGGGGTGCGCAGCTTCGCCGATCTGGCCCGCTCGCGCGGCGGCGGCAATGTGGTGCGTCTGGCCGGCACGGTGCTGGGCAAGCAGGAACGGGTCAGCGCCAAGGGGGCCCGGTACGCCTTCATTACCGCTTCCGATGCCAGCGGCATGTTCGAGGTGGCCCTGTTCAGCGAAGTTTACGATGCCGCCCGCGATATGATCGAGGTGGGGCAGAGTTATGTTTTCGTCGTCGAACCGCGCCAGAATGAGGATCGCCTGCGGCTGACGGCACGGCGCATCATCGAAATCGACGATTATGTTGCCGATGCCGCCGCCGGGGCGCTCGTCCATCTCAGCAGTGCCGATGCCTTGCCCGGCCTGGTCAGCATTCTTCAGGGGGCCGGGCAGGGGCGCGGTCAGGTCCATCTGCTGATCCGTCTGCACGATATGTCGAAAGAAGTAGAAATGAAGCTGCAGGGCGGTTACGCTATCTCGCCGACGGTATGCCAGGCCATAAAGGCGGTCCGGGGGGTGGCGGATGTGCAGCTTGTCTGAAGCTTCTCTCCGGTCCGGGGCCATGGTTCGGCGAAGTGCTTCTTGCCTGTGAGGGCATGATTTTAAGGGGGGAAATATGATTCATCCTGTATCTGGACGGGATATCCGCCGGTCTTTTCTGCGGCTGTCCGTCATTGTCCTGCTGGCCATGGGCGTGGTCGCGACCGTTGCCCCGGCCCGGGCGGAGAAACCCTCTGATCAGTTGCTGATGCGTTATCTCGATGCCGCGAATGTGCGGGAAACGGTCTATTCGCAGATCGAAAGCGGCGGTAATCAGATCGCCGCCTCCGTCATTCGCGAGATGGAAAAAAGAAAAGACATTCCGCGGGAAGAGGTCAGGAAATTCGCGTCTTTTCTGGGCAATAAATTTAGGGTCTGGCCCCATTAATTCATACGATTCCGTTTGGCGGATGGGGGTTGAATGCCAGCAAAAGTCCCGCAGGACAGGCCTTTTCCTGTTCAAGGGGCTTTTGCGCCGCAGGCGAGTGCCATCCGTCAAACCCGAAGGGCGGGGCGGATCTGCCCTCTGACGGCGTCGAAAGGCTTTGAAAATGCCCCACATTTCCTGCAGCCTTTCTCCTGTTCAGCGAACAGATCCGCTCCCGCGGAATGAATGAATTAATGGGGGCCA
>JALXAG010000049.1 GCA_026992315.1 Sneathiellales bacterium
TCGGCCGCGACCGCCGTTATCCGATCACCAACCGTTTTCGCGCCGCTGAATACGACAAGGGACTGTCATGAGCGTTCTGGTCCGTTTCGCCCCTTCGCCGACGGGTTATCTGCATGTCGGCAATGTCAAGGCGGCACTGATCAACTGGCTGTTCGCCCGCAAGCATGGCGGCGAGTTCCTGCTGCGCCTGGACGATACGGACAGGGAGCGCAGCCGGGAGGATTTCTCGGCGGCGATCGAGGCCGATCTGTTCTGGCTGGGGCTGAGCTGGGACCGCTTCACCCGCCAGTCGGAACGGCTCGACTATTACAACGCGGCGGTCGAGGAGCTGAAACGCCAGGGGCGCCTTTATCCCTGCTACGAAACGGCGGAGGAGCTGGAGCGCAAGCGCCGCCGCCAGCTTGCCAGCCACCGCCCGCCGGTCTATGACCGGGCGGCGCTGCGTCTGAGTGCCTCCGAGCGGGCCGATTTCGAGGCGCAGGGCCGTCTGCCGCACTGGCGCTTCCGCCTGAACGAGGGGCGGATCGAATGGCACGATCTGGTGCGCGGCCGGGTCGGCATCGATGCCGGATCCCTGAGCGACCCGGTGCTGCTGCGTGCCGATGGCAGCCCGCTTTACACCCTGCCTTCGGTTGTCGACGATGCAGAACTCGCCATCACCCATGTCCTGCGCGGCGAGGATCACGTCGCCAACACGGCGGTGCAGATTCAGATTTTCGAGGCCTTGGGATACAAGCCGCCTCAATGGGGACATTTCGCCCTGATGGTCGCTGCCGATGGCGGGCCGTTGTCCAAGCGCGCGGGCGATCTGTCGATCCGTGCCCTGCGCGAACAGGGTATAGAGGCGATGGCGATCAACAGCCTGCTGGCGCGTCTGGGCACCTCCGATCCGGTGGAGGCCCGCGCCAGCATGGATGCGCTGGTGGAAGGCTTCCGCCTTGAAAGCCTGGGCCGTGCCGCCGCCCGCTTCGATCTGGAGGAACTGAAGGCCCTGAACAGCCGGGTGCTGCATATCCTGCCCTATTCGGCGGTGCGCGAGCGGCTGCGCCTCGATGAACAGGGCGAGGCGCTGTGGCTGGCGGTGCGCCCCAATGTCAACAGCCTGGCGGAAGTGAACGACTGGTGGCAGGTGGTCAGGGGGCCCATCGAACCGGTGATCACCGATGAAGCCCTGCTGGAGACGGCCCGCAGGCTGTTGCCGCCCGAACCGTGGGATCAGGGCACCTGGCGGCGGTGGACGCAGGCGATTGCCGCCGAAACCGGTGCCAGGGGGCGCAAGCTCTATCTGCCTCTGCGTCTGGCCCTGACCGGGCGGGAGAAGGGGCCCGAACTGCAGGCATTGCTGCCGCTGATCGGTGCCGAGCGCGCCGCCGCCCGCCTGAAGGGCGAAAAGGCCTGACCGGGCCAGCACCCGCCCATGATTTATAGCGATTTGTGTATATGTACAAAGAAATAATATATTTCTTCAAGGCGGTTTTGCTGTCGTAAAAACAATTAACAATTGTTTTTGGTTTTTCTCATGATCAAAAAATTTATAATAATACGTCCTTAAAATAATAAAATTTGTAATAATATATCATTTTAGGGAATGATACTCTCAATAAATATAAAATCCGTGCGTTTGGCCAGGATTGGTGTTATCTTTGAAAAGATTTCCATGCTATGGAAATTCAGTTTTCAGTGAAACATGGCCAATTGCCTGATGACGAATATCATTCGAGAGGGAGGAAACGAATGAAGATGAAAAAATGGCTTTTGACGACCGTGCTCAGCGCTGGTGTGGCGCTTGCTTCGGTCGGCGGTGCAGCGGCAGAGGAGAAGGTCCGCCTGAAGATGGGCTCGACCTTCCCTTCCAAACTGGTGCAGCTTGGCTCGCTCGGTAAGACCTTGGAAAAAACCGTCAACAGCATTTCCGGCGGCAGCATCAAGATGAAGTTTTACGAGCCGGGCGCTTTGGTGCCGGCCCTGGAACTGTTCGATGCGGTGCGTTCCGGTGCTGTCGATGCCGGCTGGTCAACGCCTGGCTACTGGCAGGGCAAGGAACCGGCGCTGGCCTTGTTCGCTGCAGTGCCTTTCGGGCCCTCTGCCGGTGAGTATCTGGCCTGGATCTACCATGCCGGCGGCGAAGAGATGATGCAGAAGATCTATGCCCGCCACGGCATCCATTCGATGATCTGCGGCGTCATCGCGCCGGAGGCCTCCGGCTGGTTCCGCGCGCCGGTCAGCTCGATCGACGATCTCAAGGGCAAGAAAATGCGTTTCTTCGGCCTCGGCGCCAAAGTGATGCAGAAGCTCGGCGTCGATACGCAGCTTCTTGCCGGCGCCGACATCTATCCGGCGCTTGAACGCGGCACCATCGATGCCACTGAATTTTCACAGCCCGCGATCGATCTCAATCTCGGTTTCTATCAGATCGCCAAGCATTACTACTTCCCGGGCTGGCACCAGCAGTCGACGCTGTTCGAGCTGATGATCAACAAGAAGAAATGGGATGCGATGAGCGATCGCCAGAAAGCGGTTCTCAAGACGGCATGTCTTGCCAACTCCACCATCGGCCTGGCCGAGGGCGAAGCCATTCAGGGCAAGGCGCTGAAGACACTTCAGGGCAAAGGTGTGACCATTCATAAATGGTCCGATGCCGACCTGGCCAAGCTGGAGAAAACCTGGAACGAAGTTGCTGCCGAACTGGCGGCTCAAAATGCCGATTTCAAGGCAGTCTGGGATTCGTTGCAGAAATTCCGGGCTGAATACAAGGTCTGGAAAGACGTCGGCTATCTGAAATAAGCCATGCAGTATCCGATCCGGCGGCACAGGCCGCCGGATCTCTTTTTGTGTTAAACTAAGGGTCTGGGGGTGGAGATGCGTTTTCTGCTGAATGTCAGCAGCGCCATTGACCGCTTGCTCGGGTTTATTGCCAAAATAGGCAACTGGGCGGGGCTGTTATTGGTCATTGTTGTTTGTTATGACGTTGCCAGCCGGTACTTCGGCGTACCCAAGCCTTTCGGCCTGAACTCAACCAAGGTTCAGGAATCCGAATACTGGCTGCACACTTTCTTGTTTTCCTTGGTTATGGGCTACGCCTATATCAAGCAGGCACATGTACGCATCGATTTGTTGCGTGACAATCTGCCCCTGAAAGCAAAATATGTTATTGAGATTGCAGGTATATTACTGTTCTTCCTCCCCTATATGTTTGTTGCCGGATATTACACGGCGCTGTATGCACATGAATCCTTCATGGAAGGCGAGGTGTCCAAATCGGTCATCGGCTTATCGAGTATCTGGATACTGAAAACCGCCTTGCCGGTGATGTTCGGCCTTCTGGTTCTTGCCGGTATTTCCCAGTTTATCAAGTCTCTGGCGGGCCTGATTGGCCGGCTGCCGGAGGAGAAGGTAGCGGAAGTCATCGGGGGAGATGCTTAAATGCCTATTGAGGAGATTCTGCCCCTTGCGATGTTCGCCGCCTTGGGGGTGCTGCTGTTTTCCGGCTTTCCGGTGGCGTTCGTTCTGGGCGGTGTCGGTCTTGGCTTTGCCTTTCTGGCCATGTGGATCGATCCGTTTCTGTTCGACTGGCCGCAGTTCGGCGCCATACCTTCGCGTATTTTCGGGGGCATTGCCGAAAACCTGATCCTGACGGCGATACCCATGTTCATATTCATGGGCACGATGCTGGAACGATCCGGCATTGCCCGCGACCTGCTCAATTGTCTGCAGGTATTGCTCCGGCGCGTGCCGGGGGGGTTGGCGCTGGCGGTGACGCTGATGGGCACCATTCTGGCGGCAACCACGGGCATCATCGGCGCCTCGGTCGTGATGATGTCGTTGCTGGCCCTGCCGGTGATGCTGCAGCGCAATTACGATCCGCGCCTGGCAACGGGGACGATTGCTGCTTCCGGCACGCTGGGTATCCTGATCCCGCCTTCGATCATGCTGGTCATCATGGCCGATCTTCTGGGCCGTTCAGTCGGGAATCTGTTCGTTGCTGCCGTATTTCCGGGGTTTATCCTGGCCGGCCTGTATGTTCTGTACATTGTCGTTCGCTCGCTCACCAAGCCGGAGGTGGCTCCGCCTTTGGCCGATGATATCGGTCCGCGCGGGGCCGGGCCGGTGGCGGCGATGGTTTTGAAATCCTTTTTGCCGCCGGTGGCCCTGATCGCCATGGTGCTGGGATCGATTCTGATGGGTCTGGCAACACCGACGGAGGCCGCAGGCATCGGCGCCCTGGGTTCCGTCCTGCTCGGCTTCATCAACCTGGTGCTTCTGCCCAGTCTCGGCATCGATGATATCGACATGAGCGGTGAAGGCGAGGAAATCGATCTCGGCGACAAGCTGTCCGGCAAAACCTTTCCCGAGAAACTGCGGAACTTCTTCGCCACTGTCAGCGATGTCATGGGCCGTACGGCCCTGACCAATGCCATGCTGTTCGGTATCTTCGTGGGAGCGACGCTGTTTTCCTTCGTCTTCCGTTCTCTTGGCGGCGATGACATTGTCATCGAGCTTGTCGAATCGCTGGGACTGGGCTCCTGGGGCCTGCTGTTTCTGTTGATGGGGATCGTTTTCTTCCTCGGGTTCTTCTTCGACTGGATCGAGATCACGCTGATCGTGCTTCCTGTCTTTTCCCCGATCATCGCGCTGATGGATTTCGGCGATCACCTGCCCCAGCAGGAGGTCGTCTATTGGTTTGCGATCCTGCTCGCGGTCAATCTGCAGACCTCGTTCCTGACGCCGCCTTTCGGATTTGCCCTGTTTTATATGAAGGCGGTGGCGCCGAAATCGGTCAAGATCCAGCAAATCTATGCCGGCATCATTCCCTTTGTGCTGTTACAGCTTATCGGGTTGGGGCTGGTCATGGCCTTCCCTGATATCGCCCTGTGGTTGCCCAGGGTTTTGCTGAACTGACGGCGGGAATACAGGGCGTATATGAAGTCTATGAAAGGTGAAAGGGCGGTCCGGTCGACCGCCCTTTCATCGTTTTATCCGTCGATATGCAGGCGGGATGTCAGATCGAGAATCCGGCGAGCTTGGTTTCCAGATATTCGTCCAGCCCCTCATGCCCGCCTTCGCGGCCGAGGCCGCTGTTCTTCATGCCGCCGAAGGGGGCGGCCGCGGCGGTCGGGTTGATGTCATTGACGCCGACAATGCCGAAACGCAGCCCTTCTGTCATTTTCATGGCCCGGGAAATATCGCGGGTATAGACATAGGCGGCCAGCCCGTAATGGGTGTCATTGGCCCGTTCGAGGACTTCTTCATCGTTATCGAACAGGATCACCGGTGCCACGGGGCCGAAGGTTTCCTCGCGATAGATCAGCATGTCCTCGTTGACGCCGGCAAGAATCGTCGGGGCAAAGAAATGACCGCGGGCCAGATCCCCCTCCGTGGCGCGGCTGCCGCCGCAGACCAGCTCGGCCCCCTTGTCCAGGGCATCGTTGACCTGGCGTTCGATCTTGGCGATGGCCGCTTCATTGACCAGCGGGCCGATGGCGACGCCGTCCTCAAGCCCGCTGCCGATCTTCATTTTCTCCGTTCTCGCCTTCAGGGTCGCGATGAAGGGTTCGGCGATGCTGCGGTGAACGAACAGGCGGTTGGGACTGATGCAGGCCTGGCCGGTGTTGAGGAATTTCACCAGCCCGGCGCCCTTGGCGGCATGCACGGGATCGCAGTCGTCGAAAACGATGAAGGGGGCATGCCCGCCCAGCTCCATGGAAACCCGCTTCATGTTGCCCGCGGCCTTCGCTGCCAGCATCCGCCCCACGGGGGTGGAACCGGTGAAGGTCAGCTTGGCCACGTCCGGGTGTGTGGTGAACACCTCGCCGATTTCGGCGGGATCCTCGGCGGTGACCAGATTGACCACCCCGGCGGGAAAGCCGGCCTCTTCGAGAATCTCGAACATTTTAATCGCGCAGAGCGGCGTCGCTTCCGCCGGTTTGAGAACGGCGGTACATCCGGCGGCGAGTGCCGGGGCCAGCTTGCGCGTGATCATCGAAACGGGATAGTTCCACGGCGTGATCGCCGCCACCACACCCACCGGCTGGCGATAGACCATGAAGCGCTGATCGGCCCGGGCGGAGGGGATGGTCTCGCCATAGATGCGCTTGGCCTCTTCCGCATACCACAGCAGGAAATCGGCGCCGTAACGGACTTCGTTGCGCGCCGCCTTCAGCGGTTTTCCCTGTTCGGTGCTCATCAGCCGGGCGAGTTCCTCGGCCCGTTCCGTCATGATGCGATGGGCCTTGTACAGCAGGGCGGAACGATGATAGGCCGTGCTCGCCGACCACAGGGGAAAGGCCCTGACGGCGGCGGCGATGGCGGCTTCCGCCTCTGCCCGGCCTCCCCTGGCCGCCTGGCCGATCGCCTCGCCGGTGGCGGGGTTGAAAACGTCGAAGCTGCCGTTGTTGCCTTCCCTCCAGGCGCCATCGATGAAATGCGTCATGATCCGTCATCCCTATCTTGCCGATCGTTTGCATGCACTTTATGACGTTTCTTTTTGCAGGCAAGGGTGCAGGCCGGCTTCAGGGGGCGTGCGCGGCAATATGTCCACCCTTGCACCTGTCATGGCAATGCCGGCCGGCCGGGGCGATCTGGGCCGTGGACCGGGCCGGGAAAAGCTGCTAGAGGATGGGCCTGCATGAGGGCAGACGGGCAATTGATACGAGGGTCGATGTGCCGCTGAAAATCTACAATACCGCCAGCCGCCGCAAGGAGGTCTTCACCCCGTTGGCGCCGGATCGCGTCGGCATGTATGTCTGCGGGCCGACCGTTTACGATTATGCCCATATCGGCAATGCCCGCCCCGTCGTGGTGTTCGATACGCTCTATCGTTACCTGAAGCGCCATTACGCCGAGGTGCGCTATGTGCGCAACCTGACCGATGTCGATGACAAGATCAACAAGGCGGCGAAGGAGCAGGGCGTGCCCATTGCCGAGATCACGGCGCGCACCATCGATGCCTATCATGCGGATATGGCGGCGCTGAACGCCTTGCCGCCGGATGTCGAACCGCGGGCGACGGATCACATCCGTGAAATGATCGCGATGATCGAAACCCTGATTGCCGGCGGCCATGCCTATGTGGCCGAAGGGCATGTGCTTTTCGATGTTTCGACCATGCCCGATTACGGCGCTTTCGCCCATCGTTCGCGCGATGAAATGCTGGCCGGGGCCCGGGTCGATATCGCGGCATACAAGGACGATCCGATGGATTTCGTGCTGTGGAAGCCATCGTCGGAGGACCTGCCCGGCTGGGACAGCCCCTGGGGGCGCGGCCGGCCCGGCTGGCATATCGAATGTTCGGCGATGTCGGAGAAGCATCTGGGCATCACCTTCGATATCCATGGCGGCGGGATCGATCTGGTCTTCCCCCATCACCAGAACGAAATCGCCCAGAGCCAGTGTGCCCATGGCGGCGCGGTGATGGCCCGTTACTGGGTGCATAACGGCTATGTGATGGTCGAGGGGGAGAAGATGTCCAAATCGCTGGGCAATTTCTTCACCGTTCACGACCTGCTGAAGGAATTTCCGGGCGAGGCCATCCGCCTGACCCTGATGTCGGCCCATTACCGCCAGCCGCTCGATTTCCGCCGCGACGGGCTGCG
>JALXAG010000050.1 GCA_026992315.1 Sneathiellales bacterium
TCTGCATCAAGCGCCAGCCCCACGGTGTTTTTTCCGGCTATGCCAATGAGAACCTCAAGCCCGGCATGACCCTCGACGTGCTGCCGCCGGCGGGGCGTTTCATCCTCGATCCCGATGCCGCCGGCGATAAGGTCCGCCGCTACGTGCTGGTGGCGGCCGGCTCGGGCATCACGCCGCTGATCTCCATGGCCAAATCGCTGCTGGCGCGCGATGACAAGGCCGAGGTGACGCTGATCTATGGCAGCCGGACGGTGAAATCGATCATCTTCCGCCGGGAGATCGAGGCCCTGAAGGATAAATATCTCTCACGTTTCACCCTGCATCATGTGCTCAGCCGCGAAAAACGCGACAACGAGCTTCTCGACGGCCATATCGACGGGGAAAAACTGCTGCGTCTGGCCGGCCCCCTGTTCGATCTGGAGGCCGTGGACGGTTTTTATCTGTGCGGGCCGCAGGCGATGATCGAATCGCTGAAATCCGCCCTGCGCGATGCCGGCGTGCCCGAGGACAGGATTCACTTCGAGCTTTTCGCCACCGAAACGGCGCCGGCGGCGGCCGGCAGCGCCGAGCAGGCCATGCCCGAAGGCGGCAGCAAGGTGCTGATCCGGGCCGACGGGGTGCAGACCCTGGTCGAGATGGGGCCGGAGGATGCCTCGATCCTCGAAGCGGCGCAGCGTGCCGGGCTCGATCTGCCCTTTGCCTGCAAGGGCGGTGTCTGCGGCACCTGCCGGGCCAGGGTGCGCAAGGGCAAGGCGGCCATGGCGCTGAATTACGCGCTGGAGGATGACGAGGTCGAGAAGGGCTATGTCCTGACCTGCCAGGCCCGGCCGCAGAGCGAAACCATCGAAATCGACTTCGACGCCCCCTGACGGCCTTTGGCCATGGCGGGCGATAATCGATCAAACCGGGCGGGGCGCCGTCGTCCCGCCGGGGCGTCCGCCTGCGCCGTTCAGGGCAGAGATTTCAGGGCAGGGATTTCAGCCCGTCGAGGAACAGGCGGGCGACCAGCTCGCCGTAATCCTCCAGGCTCATGCGGCCGCTGGCCTGAAACCAGGTGTACTGCCAGTTGAGAATGCCGAACAGCGACATGGTCACCGGCGTCAGCTGATGGGGTTCAAGGCGCGGGTTCAGCGCGGCAATGACTTCGCGGAAGGGGGCGATGATATCCCGTTCTATGGCCTTGATGGCCTGTTGCTGTTCCCTGGGCAGGCGCGGCAGATCGTTGATCTGGGCCTTGTGGCGGTCGTCGGCATCGCGATAGGCGGCCAGCAGCGCCTGAATCAGCGCGCGCAGCCGTGCTTCCGGTGCCAGATCGCCCGGCACCGCGGCGATGGTGGCGCGCAGTGCCGTCAGGTGGCTGTGCAGAATATCGAACAGCAGGGCTTCCTTGCTGTCGTAATAATGATACAGCCCCGGTTTCGACAGGCTGGCGCGGGCGGCGATCATCGACATCGAGGCCCCGTCGAAGCCGTGTTCGGCGATCAGGGCGGCGGCGATCTCGAGAATCCGTCGCCGCCGGTCGTCGTAGTCATGGGCCCGGATGCGCGCCATGCCGTCAGTCCTTCGGACGAAGGTCGACGATGCGCCTTGCCTTGCCGATCGAACGTTCCACCGCGCCGGGATCGGCGATTTCGATGCGGGCGCTGATGCCGATCACGCTTTTGATGTGATGGGCCAGCAGCCCGGCCTGTTCGCGGCGGGCGGCTTCCTCCGCATGATCGGGGCGGCATTCGACGCGCACGGTCAGCGTGTCCATGCGCCCGTCGCGGCGCAGTTCGCAGACATAATGGGGGCTCAGCCCCGGACAGGCGAGAATCTGTTCCTCGATCTGGGTGGGGAAGACATTGACGCCGCGCACGATCATCATGTCGTCGCTGCGACCGGTGACCTTTTCCATGCGGCGCATGCTGCGGGCGGTGCCCGGCAGCAGGCGGGTCAGATCGCCGGTACGATAGCGGATGACGGGCATCGCCTCCTTGCTCAGCGAGGTGAAGACCAGCTCGCCCATTTCCCCGTCTTCCAGAACCTCGCCGGTGGTGGGGTCGATGATCTCGGGGTAGAAATGATCCTCCCAGATATGCGGGCCATCCTTGGTTTCGACGCATTCATTGGCGACGCCGGGGCCGATCACCTCCGACAGGCCGTAGATGTCGACGGCATGCATGTCGAAGGCTTCCTCGATTTCCCGGCGCATCGAATTGGTCCAGG
>JALXAG010000051.1 GCA_026992315.1 Sneathiellales bacterium
TCCTGCCCCAGCACGGCCGTGGCGGGGTCGGGGCGGGCGGTTGGGGATGACATGGCAATTGGCCTTATTGAAATTATCAAATTGGATATTTCCACCATGCCAATCATAGGTCAAACCCTCATCGTGAAGGATCGGATTGCGGAGCAGAAACCGTCATGGCGGTTTCGGCCCGGTATGAAAGTAACGGTGAGGGTTTCATGAACGATTATGCAAGGAACGACCGCAACCGCGTTCGCCGGGCCCATCAGCGCGCCAGCTACGATCAGGAGGCCATTCACGGGCTGTTTGACCGGGCCGTAATCTGCCATGTCGCCTATGCGATCGGCGAGCAGCCCTTTATCACCCCCACCACCCACTGGCGGCAGGGGCGGCGGCTGTTCTGGCATGGTTCGGCGGCGGGGCGGATGGCATGCCGTCTGCGTCAGGGGGTGGCCTGCAGCCTATGCGTCAGCTTTCTTGACGGGCTGGTGCTGGCCCGTTCGGCGTTTCATCATTCCCTCAACTACCGTTCGGCCATGGCCTACGGGATGGCCCGGGCCGTGGAGGATCCGGCGGAAAAGGCACGGGCGCTGCAGGCGATGATCGAACGGCTTTATCCCGGGCGCTGGCCGCATATCCGCCCGCCCTCGGCGCAGGAGATGAAGGCGACAACGGTCATCGCCATGGATATCGAGGATGCGGTGATGAAATCCCGTTCCGGCCCGCCGGTGGATGACGATGAGGATCATGCTCTCGATGTCTGGGCCGGGGTGCTGCCCGTTGCCCGTGCCTTCGCCGCGGCGGAGGACGATCCCCTGCTGCGTAAGGGTATCGCCTGCCCGAAAGTTCCGCTCAACCCGGTGCTGGAACCGTAAAAATTGTTCACCGGCATCGGCTCAGACCCCGATACCCTGGCCCGGCGGCCTGTCGCGGTTTTTCAGAAATCGCTGCAGATGCCGTTCTTTTCCCAATCGCCGTAGCGGGTCGGCTCCGGCCCCTTGGGGCCGCCGATCTCGCCGGGCGGCTGGGTCTGGCGGATCCCGGGCCGGGGGGCATCCTCGGCAGGTTCTGCCGTCTCTTTTGCCGCATCCGCTGTCGGGGTTTTGCTGTTTTCGCTCATGGGGTTTTCCGTATCTGTGGACCGATGGTCCTTGAAGCAGGCCCTCGTCATTCTAAATAATGAGGCAAGGAGGGCTTGGCAAGCGATGACCATGATCAACTACATCCGCACTTTTCTGCTGCTGGCGGTGCTGGCGGCGCTGTTCGCCGGTGCCGGATATCTCGTCGGTGGCGAACAGGGGATGATCATTGCCCTGCTGATTGCCGGGGTGATGAATATTTTCGCCTACTGGAACGCGGACAAGCTGGTGCTCGGCATGTATGGCGCCCGCGAGGTGGGCCCCGCGGATGCACCGAATTTTCATGCCATTGTCGAACGCCTTGCCCGGCGTGCCGGCATGCCGATGCCGCGTGTCTACATCATCGAGAACGATCAGCCCAATGCCTTTGCCACCGGGCGCGATCCGGAACATGCGGCGGTGGCGGCGACGACAGGGTTGTTGCGCCTACTCTCTTCCGAAGAGATCGCCGGAGTCATGGCCCATGAACTGGCCCATGTGCGCAACCGCGATACCCTGATCATGACGATTACGGCAACCATTGCCGGTGCGATCGGCATGCTGGCCAATTTCGCCATGTTTCTGGGCTTTTTCGGCGGCAATAACCGCGAAGGCGGCAGCCCCTTCGGCATCATCGGCGCTTTGCTGGTGATGTTTCTTGCCCCCATAGCGGCGATGATCGTGCAGATGGCGATCAGCCGCGGCCGCGAATACGAGGCCGACCGCATCGGTGCCGAAATCTGCGGCAATCCCCTGTGGCTGGCATCGGCGCTGGAAAAACTGGCGCGCGGGGCTGAGCTGATCGACAACGAACAGGCCGAGGCCAACCCCGCCACGGCGCATCTGTTCATCGTCAACCCCCTGCACGGGGCCCGTGCCGAAGGCGGGCATGCGACCGACAGCCTGTTCTCCACCCATCCCAACACGGCCAACCGTATTGCCCGGCTGAGGGAAATGGCCCGCGAGCAGGGTCTGATTTCCGGCCCCTGGGGCTGATTTCCTTTTTTCAGGAGGCAAGGAGGCGGCCGCCGCCATTGCTTGCGCCGCTGACCGAAACCATGTAAGGCTCCGCGCCGAACATGAAGCAAGGCGGGGCCATGGCCGGAAAGCAGGGAAAAAGCAGGAAAACGAATACGGGATCCGGGCCAGGCAATCCGCGCCGGGCTGCGCTGGCGGTGCTGGGCGATGTCCTCGAACGCCGTCAGCCGCTCGATACGGCGATGGCACGCCATTTCCCGGGGTTCGAGGGGCGCGACCGCGCCTTTGCCCGCGCCCTTTGCGCCACTGTTCTGCGTCGTCTCGGCCAGATCGATGATTTGCTGGCCCGGTTCCTCGACCGGCCTCTAGATGCCCTGGATGCAGCGGTGCGCCAGACCCTGCGCCTTGGCGCGGCGCAGGTCCTGTTTCTCGATGTTCCCGATCATGCCGCCGTGGCAGCGACGGTGCCGCTGGCCGGGCGTAACCGCGGTGCCCGGGGGCTGGTGAATGCGCTGCTGCGCCGTCTGACGCGCGAGGGCAAGGCCGCGCTGGCGGATCAGGATCCGGTTGCCCTGAATATTCCCGGCTGGATGCTGTCCTGCTGGCAGGCCCAATGGGGCGCGGAAGCCGCCCGCCATATCGCCCTGGCCAGCTTGAGCGAAGCACCGATGGATATCACCCTGCGTGACGGCGATCTCGTGCTTTGGGCCGAACGCTTGCAGGCGGAGGTCCTGCCCACCGGCAGCCTGCGCCGTCATGGCGGCGGGGCGGCGGAACGCCTGCCCGGATTTGAAGAAGGCGCTTGGTGGGTGCAGGATATGGCAGCGGCCCTGCCCGCACGTCTGTTCGGCGATCTGGCGGGCCGGCGGGTGCTCGACCTTTGCGCCGCCCCCGGCGGCAAGACGCTGCAGCTTGCCGCGGCCGGGGCCGGGGTCACGGCGCTGGACCGCTCGGCGAAGCGGCTGGAAAGGCTGGGTGAAAATCTTCAACGCACCGGGCTGCATGCCGACATCGTCTGTGCCGATGCCACCCGCTGGCGGCCCGAGGCGCCCTTCGATGCCATATTGCTCGATGCGCCGTGCAGCGCCACCGGCACCCTGCGGCGCCATCCCGATGCCCTGCATCTGAAAACCCCGGCCGACATGGAAAAGCTGGCGGTCCTGCAGGAAAAACTGCTGGATGCCGCTGCCGCCATGCTGGCCCCGGGCGGGGTGCTGGTTTACTGCACCTGCTCCCTTCAGGCGGAGGAGGGAGAGATGCAGGCGGCCGCTTTTCTGAAAAGACATGACGATTTCAGGCGGCAGCCGGTGAAACCGGCGGAGGCCGGCATTCCGCATGGGGCGGTGAATGCCGAGGGCGATATCCGCTGCCGCCCCGATCTGGCGCCCGGAGATGGCATCGAAGGCGGCATGGACGGGTTTTTCATCGCCCGGCTGACCAAAGTTCGGGCATAGCCGCCGCGGGGCGGTCCGTCAGGGTTGAACGCTCTCAGGCAAGCTGATAGAAAATTTCCATGCAAAAGCCCGTGCGTATAGCCCCCTCCATCCTTTCCGGCGATTTCGCCCGCCTTGGCGAGGATGTCCGCGATATCGCCGAAGCCGGCGCCGATTACATCCATATCGATGTCATGGACGGGCATTTCGTGCCCAACCTGACCATCGGTCCCATGGTGGTCAGGGCCTTGCGCCCCTATACGGACAAGGTGTTCGACTGCCATCTGATGATTGCGCCGGCCGATCCCTATATCGCCGGCTTTGCCGAGGCGGGTGCCGATATCATCACCGTCCATGCCGAGGCCGGGGCGCATGTCCACCGCACGATACAGCTGATCAAATCCCTGGGCAAAAGGGCCGGCATCGCCCTCAACCCCGCGACGGGGGCGGAGGCGGTCACGCATCTGATGGATATGGTCGATCTCATTCTGGTCATGAGCGTCAATCCCGGCTTCGGCGGGCAGGGCTTCATTTCCTCGCAGCTGGAAAAGATCGCCACCTTACGCGAAATGATCGATACCAGCGGTCGCGATATCGATCTGGAGGTGGATGGCGGGGTCAACGATGAAACGGCCCCGCAGGTCATTGCCGCTGGCGCCGATGTTCTGGTGGCGGGCACGGCCGGTTTCAGGGGCGGAAAAGCGGCCTATGCCGGGAATATACGCCGCCTCCGCGGCCATGCGTGAGCGGCGGCGCTGAACAGCCGGGAACGCCCGCCGGCTTCCCGCCGGTGGATGAGCCGCCGACGTCGCGGCTTCTGCGTTATATTTTCTCCAATCCCCTGTATATGCGCAGCTTGGGCTCCGGCCGGGACGGCGGGTTGCGCGCCCTGCCCGATCCGTGGCTGCGGCGGCGGGCGGGGGACGATCTGTTCGCCCCGTCGGCCCGTCACATGCCCCCGTTATCCCTGGGCGATGCCGCCTGGCGGGCGCCGCCCTCGCTGGGTGCGCCCGGCGCATATCATCATGCCTTTGCCTTTCTCGGCGATCTGCTGGCCGATGGTCATGAGGATATGGCGCGGCTGCTGATATCCGCCTGGATCCGCGATTGCGGCCGCTGGCGCGAGGATGCCTGGAACCGTCAGGTACTGGCACGGCGGATCAGGGCCTGGCTGCTGGCGGCCCCAGCCCTGCTGGAAGGGGCGGAGGCGGGGTTTCGCCAATCCTTTCTCCTCAGCCTCGACAGGCAGGCCGCGCATCTGGCCCGCCTGCCGGGGCAGGAGGGCAGCCCGTCCGGGGCCATGGAACGTGCCGTCAGCCTGTGTCTTTATGCCTTGGCCCGCGCGGATGTGCAAAAGGGCAAGGGGCGGCTGGAGCGCTGGCTCGCCCTGCTGCGGCGCGAGATCGCCCGGCAGATTCCCGGCGACGGTGGCCATGTCAGCGGCAATCCGGAAACCCTGTTTCATCTGCTGCGCCTGCTGCTGCTGCTGCGCGAGGCACTGCCGGCATGTCAGCAGGATGTGCCGGATTTTCTGCAAAGGGCGGTGGACAGGATGACGCCGGCCCTGCGTTTCTTCCGCCATGGCGACGGGGCGCTGGCCCTGTTCGGCGGCGGGCGGGCGGGGGATGCGCAGGCGATCGGCCTGACCCTGCAACGGGGCGGACGGGGGGCAAAGCCGCCATTATCCTTTCCCCATACGGGTTTCGAACGCCTGAATGCGGGACGCGGCTGCCTGATTGCCGATGCGGGCCTCGGGGCGGCGGCGCCGACCCGCCGCCGTCAGTATCCGGGGGCGTTCGAATACAGCCTTGGCCGTCAGCATGTGGTGGTCAATTGCGGCGGCGGCGGCCATGCCGGCGATGCCTGGGCCGAGGCCCTGTCGCGGATGGAGGCTTATTCGACCCTGTCTTTCGGGGCGGATGCGGCGCAGGCGCCCCTCGGCAGCACGGTAAGCCGCCATGAACACGAAGGGGCGGCATGGCTCGACATCACGTGCCCCCGCCCCGAAGGGGTTGTCCATACGCGCCGCTTTTACCTTGGCGCCGGCGGCGACGATCTGCGCGGTGCCGATATTCTCCGCCCCGCGGAGGGGCGTTCATGGCCGCAAGGCGGGGTCGTCCGCTTTCATCTTCATCCCTCCCTGCGTCCGACGCCGGTGGGTGAGGGGCAGCAGATCCTTCTCACCCCCCGTTCCGGGCGGGGCTGGGTGTTCCGCACTGATGCTCCCCGGGTGGCTATCGGCGAAAGCGTTTACTGTGCCGCCGCTCCCCGGCGCAGCCACCAGATCGTGCTTTCCCTGCCCGCGGAACTGCCGGACGGGCAGGCGGAGATCGCCATCCGCTGGGCCTTCGCCCGTATCGGTGGCTAGCCCTGTCGCTCTTCCCCCTGTGTTTTCCTCGGCAGCATGTGGCTTGATATCGCCCCGGCGGCGTGTATGACAGGGACATGCGCATGTTGTTCATCACATCGACACGGATCGGCGATGCGGTGCTGTCCACCGGCCTGATCGATCACTTCATCCGCCGTCATCCCGGGCTGCGGATCACCATTGCCTGCGGTGCGCCCGCCGCGCCGCTTTTTGCCGCGGTGCCGGGGCTGGAGCGCATCCATATCATCGCCAAACGCCGCCACCACCTGCATTGGCTGGAATTGTACGGCGCCTGTTTCAGGCCCTGGTCGATCGTCGTCGATCTGCGCGCCTCGGCCATCGGCTGGCTGCTGCCGGCGCGGCGGCGTTACATCATGGGCCGGCGCAATGACGATCTGCACCGGGTGATCGAACTGGGCCGGGTGATCGGCGTCGACAATCCCCCGCCGGCCCCGCGCCTGTGGCTGGATGCGGCGGCGCGCGATGCGGCGGCGCGAATGATGAAGGAAGGGCCGGTTCTGGCCTTGGGTCCCGCCGCCAACTGGATCGGCAAGCAATGGCCGGCGGAACGTTTCGCCGAACTGGCGGCACGGCTGACGGCGGCAACCGGGCCGCTGGCCGGGGCACGCATCGCCCTGTTCGCGGCGCCGGCGGAACGGGCGCAGCTTCAGCCCCTGTTCGAAAGCCTGCCGGCGGAACGGCTGATCGATGCCATCGGCCGGCCGCTGGGACAGGTTGGCGCGATGCTGGAACGGGCAGACCTGTTCATCGGCAACGATTCCGGGCTGATGCATATGGCGGCGGCGCTGCAGGTGCCGACTCTGGGTCTGTTCGGCCCCAGCCAGATCGACCGCTATCGTCCATGGGGGCCGCTGACGGCGGCGCTGCGCACGCCGAAAAGTTTCGAGGATCACGTGCTCGATCCCACATACGATCACCGGCATACCGGCAGCCTCATGGATGGCATCAGCGTCGACATGGCTGTGCAGGCGGCCGAAGACCTGCTGGAAAAGGCCCGGCACCATGGCTGAAACGCCAGTAAGATGCAGCGATATCGTCGTCGGTTATCTGTGGCGGGGCAGCAACCCTGTTTCGGCTGCGGAACGGTTTTTCAATACCTATCGCCGTCACCCGGCCGGGCGCGATCACCGGCTGGTCATCATGGCCAAGGGCTTCGCGGACGACCCGGCCGCAACCATTGCCGCGGTTGCCGGCGATATCGAACACCGTATCCTGCCGCTGCCCGATGACGGTTTCGATCTGACCGCCTACAGGCGCATGGCGGAACGTATCGATTGCTCGCATCTGTGTTTTTTCAATTCCTTCAGCGAAATCCTCGCCGATGGCTGGCTCGACCATCTCGCCACGGCGCTGGAACAGGCCCCCGATGCCGGCATGACCGGGGCCAGCGGCTCCTACGAGCAGATCGATCCCGCTGCCGGGTTTCCGCCCTGGCCGAACGTTCATCTGCGCAGCAATGCCTTTCTGATCGCCCGGCAGGCATTTCTGAACCTGCGCTGGTGGCCGATGCGCGAAAAGATCGACAGCAATTTGTTCGAGGCCGGCCCCGGCGGCATGACGGCCCAGATCATGGCCGCGGGAAAGATACCCTATGTCGTCGACCGTTTCGGGCGCTGGTATGCCCCCGGCGACTGGCCGCAAAGCGGAACCTTCCGCCA
>JALXAG010000052.1 GCA_026992315.1 Sneathiellales bacterium
CCAAATCGCTGGGCAATTTCTTCACCGTTCACGACCTGCTGAAGGAATTTCCGGGCGAGGCCATCCGCCTGACCCTGATGTCGGCCCATTACCGCCAGCCGCTCGATTTCCGCCGCGACGGGCTGCGCCAGTCGCAGAAGCAGCTCGACCGCTGGTATCGCGTCATCGGCGAATATGACGATCTGCCTGCCGATATCCCGTGCCCGCAGGCGGTGGAAGCGGCCCTGTCGGACGATCTGAACACGCCGCAGGCGATTGCCGAAATGAACCGCCTGGCCCAGACGGCCCAGAATGGCGGCCGGGGCGAGGCGGCGGCGCTGGCGGCGGCCGGGCGGGCGCTGGGCCTGTTCGGGCAGACGGCGAAACAATGGTTCGCCTGGCGCCCGGAAGCGGCGGAGCGGATGGCGGAGGAGGAGATCGAGGAAATGATCGCCCGGCGTAACGAAGCCCGCAAGGCGCGCGATTTCGCGACCGCCGATGCCATCCGCGATGAATTGCAGGCGCGCGGCATCGTTCTGGAGGACAAGGCCGGCAAAACCGCATGGAGATACGCCCGATGAGCGGCCGTGAACGCATTTACCTATACGATACGACCCTGCGCGACGGGGCGCAGACCAGCGGCATCGATTTTTCCGTCGAGGACAAGAAGGCCATTGCCCAGGCGCTGGACCGTCTCGGCATCGATTATATCGAAGGCGGCTGGCCGGGGGCCAATCCCGGCGACACCAGCTTTTTCGCCAACCCGCCGCAATTGGGCCGGGCCAGGCTTTCGGCCTTCGGCATGACACGCCGGGCCGGGCGCAGCGCTTCCAACGATCCGGGGCTGCAGGCGGTTCTCGAGGTTTCGGCGCCGGCTGTCTGTCTCGTCGGCAAGACCTGGGATTTTCATGTGCGTCTGGCGCTCGGCATCAGCGAGGAGGAAAACCTGACCCTGATCGCCGACAGCATCCGCGCCTGCCGCGAACGGGGCAAGGAGGTGCTGTTCGATGCCGAACACTTCTTCGATGGCTACAAGGCCAATCCCGAACACGCCCTGGCCTGTGTGCGCACGGCTTGTGAAGCCGGGGCCCGCTGGGTGGTGCTGTGCGATACCAATGGCGGCAGCCAGCCTGCGGAGATCCGCCGGATTATCGCCGATGTGACCGCTTGTGTGCCGGGGGATCGCCTGGGCATTCATTGCCATAACGATACCGAGCAGGCGGTCGCCAACTCATTGGCGGCGGTGGAAGCCGGCGTGCGCCAGATCCAGGGAACGATCAACGGCCTGGGCGAACGCTGCGGCAATGCCAATCTCTGCACCATCCTGCCGACGCTGATGCTGAAGGAGGAATATGCCGACCGCTTCGAGACCGGCGTCAGCGAGGACGGGCTGAAGCTGCTTACCTCCACTTCGCGCCTGCTGGACGAGCTGCTCAACCGTGCCCCGAACCGCCACCAGCCCTATGTCGGCGCCAGCGCCTTTGCCCATAAGGGCGGGCTGCATGTCTCGGCGGTGCTGAAGGATCCGCGCTCCTATGAGCATGTGCCCCCGGAAGCGGTGGGCAACGAGCGCCATATTCTGGTGTCCGATCAGGCCGGGCGGTCCAATATTCTTGCCCGCCTCGCGGAAGTCGGCATCGAACTGGATGCCAGGGATCCGCGGGTGGACAAGCTGCTCAATGCCGTCAAGGAACGGGAATTCAAGGGTTATTCCTATGACGGCGCCGATGCCAGCTTCGAACTGATGGCGCGGCGGGTGCTGGGGCAGGTGCCCGAATATTTCCGTGTCGAACGTTTCCGTGTATTGGTGGAACGCCGCTACAATGCAAAGGGCGTGCTGGTTTCGGTATCCGAGGCCACGGTCAAGGCCCAGGTGGACGACCGGGAATATCTGTCGGTGGCGGAGGGAACGGGGCCGGTCAACGCGCTGGATCTGGCGCTGCGTAAGGATCTCGGCAAATATTCCCGCTATATCGAAGGGCTGCGTCTGGTCGATTTCAAGGTACGGATTTTCGATGGCGGCACCGATGCCGTGACCCGGGTTCTGATCGAAAGCTGCGATGAACGCGGCCGGCGCTGGTTCACCGTCGGCGTTTCGGCCAATATCGTCGATGCCTCTTTCGTTGCCTTGCTGGACAGCCTCAACTACAAGCTTTATATCGACGAGGCGCCGGCGGGCAATCTGCCCAAACCGGCCAGATAGGACTGTCCTCATGACGAAAACGGAAACCCTGGCGGCGTCATCCCCGGCGCCGGAGGCCGGGATCGGTGTCTTTTATGCGGTGCTCGCCTTTGTGACCTGGGGCTTCATGCCCTGGTATATCGGCCTGTTCGCCGGCGTCGCGCCGCTGGAGATTCTGGCCTATCGCAGCTTGTGGGCGCTGCCCTGTGCCGCATTGCTGCTGTGCTTTCAGAAAGGCGGCTGGCGGCAGGTGGGCAAGGGGCTTGCCAACCCGCGAACCCTGCTGACGCTGCTGGTGACGACCGCGCTGGTGACGACCAACTGGCTGGTGTTCATCTGGGCCATCGGCCAGGGGCGGGTGCTGGAAGGATCGCTGGGCTATTACATCAATCCGCTGGTCAATGTGCTGCTGGGGGTGGTGCTGCTGCGCGAACGTCTCAGCCGCGCGCAACTGACCGCCGTGGCGCTGGCGGCGGCGGCGGTCTTGTACATGTCGCTCGGTCTCGGCACTTTTCCGTGGATATC
Organism: Sneathiellales bacterium; assembly: GCA_026992315.1. Classification (GTDB taxonomy): domain Bacteria; phylum Pseudomonadota; class Alphaproteobacteria; order Minwuiales; family Minwuiaceae; genus JALXAG01. The sequence goes on from JALXAG010000052.1 coordinate 2,687, forward strand.
GCTGACCCTGGCGCTGACCTTCGGCTTTTACGGATTCGTGCGCAAGGTGATGCCGATCGACGCCCTGGCAGGGCTGTTCATCGAAACGCTGTTCCTTGCCCCCTTCGCCCTGTTCTATCTGGGCTATTTCGATGCGGGTTATGACGGCTTCGCCGATCTTCCGAGCTTGATCAAGACCATGGGGCTGGGGGCGATCACGGCCATGCCGCTGATCTGGTTTTCGGCCGGGGCGCGGCGGCTGCGCTACAGCACTGTCGGATTGCTGCAATATATTGCCCCGTCGATGCATTTCCTTTATGCGGTGTTCCTGCTGGGCGAGGCGTTCACCATCGGCCATGCCATCACCTTCGGGCTGATCTGGACGGCGCTGGCGATTTATTCCTTCGATACCTTGCGGACGAGCCGCCGATGAGCGACAGGCAGGAAGATATGGACGCGGCGAAAGAAGACGCGACGGGGAAGGACGGCGCGGAGGCAAAACCGGCCATCGTGCTGGTGCGTCCGCAGATGGGCGAAAATATCGGTGCCGCCGCCCGTGCCATGATGAATTTCGCTCTCGACGAGATGCGCCTGGTCGCCCCGCGCGACGGCTGGCCCAATCCCAAGGCCTATTCGCTGGCCAGCCGCGCCGACCGGATACTGGACGAGGCCCGTCTGGTGGCGCATACGGGCGAGGCCATTGCCGATTGCCACCGCGTCTATGCCATGACGGCGCGCCGTCGCGACATGTTCAAGCCGGCCATGACCCCGCGCGAAGCGGTGGCCGATATCCGTGCGGCCCTGGCTGGCGGGCAGCGGGCGGCGGTGCTGTTCGGCGCGGAGAAATCCGGTCTGGACAATGACGATGTGGTGCTGGCGGACACCATCATTCATATTCCGGCCAATCCGGCCTTTTCATCGCTCAATCTGGGGCAGGCGGTGCTGCTGTTCGCCTATGAATGGTTCCATGCCGGTTTCACGCCCGAACCGCCGCGACCGCTGAGCGGGCACATGGCCCCGGCGAGCAAGGAAGAGCTGATGCATCTGTTCAATCATCTGGAAACGGAGCTGGAGGATGCCGATTTCTTCGCCGCCGTGCCGGACAAGCGCCCGGTGATGATCCGCAATATCCGCAATCTCTTCCAGCGCGCCAATCTGGCGGAGCAGGACGTGCGCACCCTGCGCGGCATCATCAAGGCGCTGTCCCACGGGCGGCGCTGGCGGCGGCAGGCAGGCGGCGGCCATTCTGAAAGCGGGGGCAATTCTAATTCTTGACAACCGCGCCCCGCGGCTGTAGCTAGGCCCCTCATATTCGGTTTGACGGCCGGTAAATGCAGCCGGTCTGGCCCGTTTCGGCATTTTCCGAACCCCGAACGACGTTTCGGGTTCCGGCGGATGGCGGGGCGGGAGGTAAAGCCGGGTCCTTGTGACCAACTCTCCTGCATATTAGAGAGCGAAGAGACATGAGCAAACGAATCCAAGCGAAGTACAAGATCGACCGCCGTCTGGGCGAAAACCTCTGGGGCCGCGCCAAAAGCCCGGTCAACCGCCGCGATTATGGCCCCGGGCAGCACGGCCAGATGGCCCGCCGGCGCAAGAAATCCGATTTCGGGCTGCACCTGCGCGCCAAGCAGAAGCTGAAGGGCTATTACGGCAATATCACCGAAAAGCAGTTCCGCCGCATTTATGACGAGGCCGACCGGCGCAAGGGCGATACCTCGGAAAACCTGATCGGCCTGCTCGAACGCCGCCTGGATGCGGTCGTCTATCGCCTGAAATTCGTGCCGACCGTTTTCGCCGCCCGCCAGTTCATCAATCATGGCCATGTGCTGGTCAACGGCCGCCGGGTAAACATTCCGAGCTACCGTGTCAATGAAGGCGATGTGATTGAAGTCCGCGAACGTTCCCGCCAGATCGGCATGGTTCTGGAAGCGGTGGAATCGCCGGAACGCGACGTGCCGGATTATCTGGAAGTCGATCACAAGAAGATGCGCGGTACCTTCCTGCGCACGCCCCAGCTTGCCGATGTGCCTTATCCGGTGGCGATGGAGCCCAATCTGGTGGTCGAATACTATTCGCGGTGATCCTTACCGGATCATTGCAGAAGGAATTTCAGGGTCGCGGGTTTTCCCCGCGGCCCTTTTCTTATGTGCTGCGCTTCGCTGCGGCCGGCGAAAAAAAAGCCACCCCGGATAAGGGTGGCTTTCGGTCCCGTGATGGTTTTGCGGCCGTCGGGCGTGCTCAGTCGTTGGCGGCGATGCCCTTCTGGGCCAGAAGCTGGCGCAGTTCGCCGGTTTCGAACATTTCACGCACGATATCGCAGCCGCCGACGAATTCGCCCTTGACGTAAAGCTGCGGAATGGTCGGCCAGTTGCTGTATTGCTTGATGCCTTCGCGCAGGGAGGGATCCTCCAGCACGTTGACGCCCTTGAACTGCACCCCCATATGGCCGAGGATCTGGACCACGGCGGCCGAAAAACCGCATTGGGGAAAGACGGGCGTGCCCTTCATGTAGAGGACAACGTCATTGTCGCTTATATCGCGCTTGATGCTGTCGAAAACGGGATTTTCACTCATATTGCTGCTCCTGTAAGCGCCTTTGGCGCCATTGATGAATTCAGATGTCTTCCGGCACCGCTGTCTGCAGGGCCAGCGCATGCAGATCGTCGCCCATCTTGCCCTTGAGGGCGGCATAGACCATCTGATGCTGCTGTACACGGCTCTTGCCGGCAAAAGCGGGAGAGACGACGAGTGCCGCATAATGATCGCCGTCACCGCGCAGATCCTCGATCGTCACTTCGGCATCGGGAATGGCTTCCCGGATCATTTTTTCGATTTCGCCTGCGTCCATGGCCATGTCACTACCCCGTTACAGATTATCGTTGTCGATCAGGAGGCGCCCTCGATCAGCGAAGGCAGCCATTCCTCATTGATCCGGCTAAGCTCCGACAGGGATATGGTCATCAGTCCGTCCACTGTCAAATCGTCGCCTTCAAAACGCCCGATGATGCGTGTCGGCACACCGGCGGCGGAAAAATGCGCCAGGACCTCTTCCTCGCATTTCCCGTCGGTGGCGATAACATAGCGCGCCTGATCCTCGCCGAACAGCCATGCATGCGGATATGCCGTGTCGGCAGGCAGATCTATGCGGGCACCGATCCCGGCGCGCAGGGCCATTTCCAGCACGCAGACCAGCAGCCCGCCATCGGAAATATCGTGACAGTCGCGGACCAACCCGGCCACGATTGCGGCGCGCACGGCATCGCCGTGGCGGCGTTCGGCTGCCAGATCGACCGGCGGCGGGGCGCCTTCCTCGCGGCCGAGAATTTCGCGCAGATAAAGCGACTGGCCAAGATGTTCGCCATCGCCGCCGACAAGGATCAGCGTCTGCCCTGCGGCCGCAGCCCCCTGTGGGAGCATGCGGTCCAGATCCTCGATCAGCCCGACGCCGCCGATGGCCGGGGTGGGCATGATCGCCTGGCCCTGGGTTTCGTTATACAGGGAGACATTGCCGGAAATCACCGGGAAGTCGAGAGCCTTGCAAGCCTCGGCCATGCCGTTGATGCAGCCGACGAACTGGCCCATGATCTCGGGCTTTTCGGGATTGCCGAAATTCAGGCAATCGGTGATCGCCAGCGGGCGGGCGCCGGTGGCGGTGATGTTGCGCCAGCATTCGGCCACGGCCTGGGCGCCGCCTGTCTTCGGATCCGCCAGGCAGTAGCGGGGCGTGCAGTCGGTGGAAACGGCGAGAGCCTTGTTGGTGCCGTGAATACGCACCACGGCCGCATCCCCGCCGGGCTGGACCACCGTATCGGCCATCACCGTGTAATCGTACTGTTCCCAGATCCAGCGGCGGCTGGCCAGATGCGGGCAACCGGCAAGCTGGCGGATCACGGCGCCCCAGTCGTTGGGCAGGGGGATTTCCTCTGCCTCGACGGGGGCCGGTGCCTCGCTCAGCACATAGGGGCGGCGATAGACGGGGGCATCGTCCACCAGCGGCGGCACCGGAATATCGGCAACCTTTTCGCCGTCCTTGATCAGGGTCAGGCGGCGGGTATCGGTGATGCGGCCGATGATGGCGAATTCCAGTTCCCATTTCTCGAAGATGCGCCGTGCGACATCCTCGGAGCCGGGTTTGAGCACCATCAGCATGCGTTCCTGGCTTTCGGAGAGCATGATTTCATAGGCGCTCATGCCTTCCTCGCGCTGGGGAACGGCATCGAGATCCAGTTCGACGCCGACCTGTCCCTTGTCGGCCATTTCCACGGTGGAGCAGGTCAGCCCCGCCGCGCCCATATCCTGAATGGCGACGATGGCATCGGTTTCCATCAGTTCCAGGCAGGCTTCCAGCAGCAGCTTCTCCGTAAAGGGATCGCCGACCTGCACGGTCGGGCGCTTTTCTTCCGAATCCTCGCTGAATTCGGCCGAGGCCATGGTGGCGCCATGAATGCCGTCGCGCCCGGTGCGGGCGCCGACATAGACGACCGGGTTGCCGATTCCGGCGGCGGCGGAATAGAAGATCCTGTCGGCATCCGCCGTGCCCACGCACATGGCGTTGACCAGAATATTGCCGTTATAGGAAGGATGGAATTCGGTCTCTCCGCCGACGGTCGGCACGCCCATGCAGTTGCCATAGCTGCCGATGCCGGCAACGACGCCGGAAACCAGATGCCGGGTTTTCGGATGATCCGGCGCGCCGAAGCGCAGGGCGTTCATGTTGACCACCGGCCGGGCGCCCATGGTGAAGATATCGCGCATGATGCCGCCCACGCCCGTCGTCGCCCCCTGGAAGGGTTCGATGAAGGAGGGGTGATTATGGCTTTCCATCTTGAAGATGGCCGCCTTGCCGTCGCCGATGTCGATGACGCCTGCAT
>JALXAG010000053.1:0-8997 GCA_026992315.1 Sneathiellales bacterium
GGCATGAATACCGACCATACCCTTGAAGAAGTCGGGCAGCAGTTCTCGGTCACCCGCGAACGCATCCGTCAGATCGAAGCCAAGGCCCTGCGCAAGCTGAAGCATCCGAGCCGCAGCCGCAAGCTGCGCAGCTTCCTCGATACCTGATGAACATGTTGCCGTCCCGATGACGGATACGAAGGAAGAACCCGGGACCCCGCGCCCGGGTTTTTCATTGCGGCGGCGGTGCGTGAAACGCCCTTTTCCCGGCGCGCCGTCCCTGCTATAAGCAGCACGTTCCGGCGCCTTGCGCCATGGTGGGGCCTGTAGCTCAATTGGTTAGAGCCGGCCGCTCATAACGGTCTGGTTGCAGGTTCGAGTCCTGCCAGGCCCACCATTTTTGTCTGCACATTGCCGCCCGCCAACCCAATGTGCGGGTTCCGGTGCGAGGTTGCTCCTCTTACCTTCAACACTTATTCAAACACGGCCATGCCCGCCCGTTACCGGTCCCGGTCTGCGCCATGACCGGGTCGTGTTTTCACGCTGTCGCCGGCGATTACGGGCGATCTATTCGCGCAGCTTGTAGCGCTGGATCTTGCCGGTGGCGGTCTTCGGCAGATCGGCGACGAATTCTATCAGGCGCGGATATTTCCAGGGGCCGATCGCCTCCTTCACGTGTTCCTTCAGGATGTTGAAGAGATCCTCTTCATCGGCTGCAACCTCGGCGCTCAGGACGACGAAGGCCTTGGGCTTGGTCAGCCCGTCCTCGTCTTCATAGGCGACGACGGCGGCTTCCAGAACGGCGTGATGGGCCACCAAAGCCTGTTCCACCTCGAAGGGCGAAAGCCAGCGTCCGCCGACCTTGAACATATCGTCGGTGCGCCCGCAGTAATGGTAATAACCATCCTTGTCGCGGGTGTATTTGTCGCCGGTGCGGGTCCACTCGCCCAGGAAGGTGGCGCGGGATTTGGCCCGCTGGTTCCAATAACCGTCGGCGGCCGAATCGCCCTTGACCAGCAATTCGCCGATCTCGTCGGTGCCGACTTCATTGCCTTCCTCGTCGACCAGGCGCAGTTCGTAACCGTCGAATTCCCGCCCCGATGTGCCGTAGCGGATATCGTCCGGGCGGTTGGAGAGGAAGACATGCAGCATTTCCGTCGAGCCGATGCCGTCGAGAATGTCGACCCCCATGCGCTCCTTCCAGGATTTGCCGATTTCCTCGGGCAGGGCCTCGCCGGCCGAGATGCACAGGCGCAGCCGGGCGGAGGCGTTTTCCGGCCGGCATTCGGGATCCGCCAGCATGGCCGCATACAGGGTGGGAACGCCGAAGAACAGGGTCGGGTCATGGGCATTCATTGTCTGCAGCACCGATTGCGGTGTCGGCCGTTCGGCCAGCAGAACGGTACAGGCGCCGACCGACATGGGAATGAACATCCCCGCGCCCAGCCCATAGGCAAAGAACAGCTTCGCCGCCGAGAAGCAGACATCGGTCTGTTGGATGCCCAGAATGCCGCGCCCGTAATGTCTGGCGACGTAGATGGGGCTGGAATGGACGTGGCGCACCCCTTTCGGATCGCCGGTCGAACCGGAGGAATACAGCCAGAACGCCGTTTCGTCGGCACATGTCGCCGCGGTTTCATATGTATCCGGCGCATCGGCCAGCAGGTCGGCAAGCAGGGGGCGGCCACCGCCGTTTTCCCCGACGACGATGACATGTTCCAGCGCATCGAGGTGTTCCAGAACAGGCATGACCGCGGGCAGCAGGGCTTCGGAAACGAACAGGGCCCGGGCCCGGCTGTCCGCCAGCATGTAATGGTATTGTTCGCTGGTCAGCAGGGTATTCAGGCATACGGGGATGACCCCGGCGCGCAGCGCCCCCCAGAAAACCACCGGATAATCGACCGTATCGAACATCAGCACCGCAATGCGGGTTTCACGCCCGATGCCCAGGGTGTCGAGAACGTTGGCCATGCGCCTTGTGGCCTGCTGCAATTCGCCATAGGTCATGACATCGCCGGAACCGATGAAGGCGGGCCTGCCGCCATGACCTTCCCTTACATTGCGGTCGACGAAATCGTCGACGGCATTGTATTGCCGCGGCAATACCATGAGTTTCCTCCCTGTTTGTTTTTATATAAGTATTATCGTACGATTATACGATTAATCAAAATCATATGAAAGAGGATCGTTCATGCAAACACTTCACCCCGATGGTTGGGCGGCGCCGGTCGGTTATGCCAACGGCATCATGGTGCCTGCGGGACGCATGGTCTTCATCGCCGGGCAGGTCGGCTGGAATGCCGATCAGGTATTCGAGAGCGAGGATCTCGTGGACCAGTTCGATCAGGCATTGAAAAACGTTCTCGCCGTTCTTGCCTGCGCCGGCGGGGAGGCACGTCACATATGCCGCATGACTGCCTATTGCTGTGACAAGCCGGCCTATCTGGCCGCCCGTCCGGCGCTCGGGCATATCTGGCGGGCGCATATGGGGCGCCATTTCCCGGCAATGAGCATGATTTTCGTTTCCGACCTGCTGGATCACCCGGGGAAGATCGAGCTTGAAGCAACGGCTGTCATTCCCGGCTGATTGCATGGCTCAGGCCTCTGCGGCGTTGCGGGCACCGGCCGCTCTTTTGCGCCGGGTCATCTGCTTCAGCATTGTGGCGATGGTGATGGAACCCAGCGTTGCGCGGGCGATATCGTCGATTTCATTCAGCACCTGATCCAGGGCCCATTCGGCATCGGTGGAATTGGCCGTGGCACCATCAGGGCCGGAGATTTCCTCGAACAGGGTGATCACATCGAGCAATGTCGTGCGCCTGGCATTGCCGCTGAAACTGTAGCCGCCGCCGACGCCGCGGATGGAGCGCACCAGCCCTGCGCGGCCCAGCGTATGCATGACCTTGGCCAGGTGGTGGGAGGATACGCCGTATTTTTCACCGATCTCGGCCACCGACATCTGCCTTTGCGGGTCGGCGGCCAGTTCCAGCAGGGCATAGATCGCCAGGCGGCTCGATATCTGTAGTTTCATGTAATCCTTCTTTGCGCTCCGGACAGACGGCCGTTCAGTCGTCCAGATCCTTTTCCAGTTGGATATAGGGTCCGGCGACCATCCCTTCGCTGCGGAAAAATGCCATATGCAACTGGTTCTTGCGTTCGACCATGGTGCGCATGGTGTTGATGCCGATAGCCCTGAATTCATCGGAAATCGCTTCGAAAAGCCGTTCGCCGATACCTTGCTGGCGGGTGTCGGGCTCAACGGAGAAAGCGAATATCCACCCGCAGGGACGGGAACCGAATTCCCAGGCGCGCACCTCGCCGACAATGAAGCCAAGCAGCGGAAGATCCGCGCCCTCCCCGGCCGGTTCGGCCACCAGGAAGAAGCGTTCCCCCACCCGGCGTTTCGTATAGCGATCGAAAATATCGTGCCAGTATTCGGGCTTGGCCAGGCCGGTTACCCGTTCGTCCAGCGCCACCACGTGATCGAGATCGGCTTCGCGGACCCTGCGGATCGTGATCTGCGGATTCGCCGGATTTAAAATGCTGCCCTGTGTTTCGCCCATGCTCACCCATCATGTTATTGCCCGGCCGGATTCGTGCCATGCAGCGGCGATGTCCGGCGGCCGGGATTTTATGCACCCGCCCTGTGAAATGTAGCCCATCCCGTGATGTTCGTGCAACCGCCGCCAGCGATTCCGCCACCCGCCGCCCCTTGCGCCGCTGCTGAAAAATGCGGCCGGGATTTCTGTCAGGGCTTTAAATAGGTATAACAGTACTGTAATATGTATTTATATGAGGCTGCCGGATTGGGGAGGGCGATGATGCGGATGATCAGCCCCGTTATCAATGGTGAGGAATGCACCGATGCGGTGGAGGACAATCTGCTGCTGATTGACTATCTGCGCCGGAACCGGCGCCTGACCGGCACGAAACAGGGCTGCGACGGCGGCGAATGCGGTGCCTGCACCGTGCTGATCGACGGCCGCCCGCGTCTGGCCTGTATTACCCTTGCCGCTGCGTGCGACGGGGCTGAGATAGAGACCATCGAAGGGCAGAAACGGGGCGGGCGACTGTCAGCGCTTCAACGCGCCTTTCATGAAAATCTCGGCACCCAATGCGGCTTTTGCACCCCGGGCATGATCATGGCGGCCGAAGCCCTGCTGCGCCGGGTGCCCGATCCCGACGATGCCCAGATCAGGGCGGCGCTTGGCGGCAATCTGTGCCGCTGTACCGGTTACGTGAAAATCATCCGTTCCGTTCGCGCGGCTGCCGGGGGTGGGCAATGAGCGCGCGCCGTGCCGTCGCCGGGCAGCCGTCGCCGCTGGTCGACGGTATCGAGAAGGTGACGGGGGAGGCCGTCTACACCGCTGATCTGGATACGGCGACCTGTCTGAGCGGGCGTATCCTGCGCAGTCCCGTCAGCCATGGCCGGATCCTGCGTCTCGATGTATCGCGGGCCAGGGCGCTGGATGGCGTTGAGGCGGTCGTGACCGGCGAGGACTGTCCGCGCAGCTATGGTGTCATTCCGATCGCCATGAACGAATATCCGCTGGCGCGCGAAAAGGTGCGTTATCGCGGGGAACCGGTGGCGGCCGTGGCTGCCCGCGATGCCCGTACGGCCGAACGCGCCCTGGCGCTGATCACGCTTGAGATCGAGGAACTGCCGGCCTGCTATACCAGTGCCGATGCCCGCGCCGCCGGTGCGCCGCTGCTGCACGAGGACAGGCCCGGCAATATCGAACGCGAGGTTCATCATGAATTCGGCGATGTCGCAGCCGGTTTCGCCCGTGCCGATCTGGTGCGCGAGGAACGTTTCCGCTGTGCCGAGGTCAATCACGCGCAGATGGAACCGCATGCCGCCCTGGCCGAATACGATGCCGAACGCGACCGTCTGACCCTGCATTCGGTTACCCAGGTGCCTTATTACGTGCATCTGATGCTGGCCCGCTGCCTGGACATGGACACTTCCCGCATTCGGGTGGTGAAGCCTTTTGTCGGCGGCGGTTTCGGGGCCCGCACCGAAACCCTGAATTTCGAGATCATCGCCGCCCTTCTGGCCCGTGCGACGGGAGGCAGGGTAATGATGCGCCTGAGCAGGGAGGAAACCTTCATCACCCATCGCGGCCGCCCCGAAAGCGAGGTGCTCATGCGTATCGGCATCGGCAGGGACGGTCGCCTTTGCGCGGTTCATTGCGAGGTGACCCAGCGCGGCGGCGCCTATGCCGGTTACGGCATCGTCAGCATTCTCTATGCCGGGGCGCTGCTGCATGGGTTGTACGATATTCCGGCCGTCAGATATGACGGCTGGCGCGTCTATACCAATCTGCCCCCCTGCGGGGCCATGCGGGGCCACGGCACGGTGAATGTGCGCCATGCCTTCGAATGTCTGCTCGATCGCATGGCACGCGAATTGGGGCTGGATCCCTTCGCGGTGCGCCGGGCCAATCTGCTCAGGGCGCCGACCCGCAGCCTCAACGATCTGATGATCAATTCCTATGGGCTGAAAGAGTGCCTCGACAGGGTGGAGAAGGCTTCCGGCTGGCGGCAGCGACGCGGGCGGCTGGGGCCGGGGCGCGGGCTCGGCATGGCCTGCTCGCACTATGTCAGCGGCGCCGCCAAGCCGGTGCACTGGACGGGAGAGCCGCATGCGGTGGTCAATCTGAAACTCGACTTCGACGGCGGAATCACGGCACTGACCGGCGCTTCCGACATCGGCCAGGGATCGACGACCATGGTGGCGCTGGCCGCGGCCGAGGTGCTGGGCGTCGATCCCGGACGCATCCGCGTTGTCGTCAATGACAGCGTGATCACGCCGAAGGACAACGGCTCCTATTCCTCGCGCGTGACCTTCATGGTCGGCAACGCCACCATCGAGGCGGCAAAGCGCCTGCGCGCCATTCTGATCGCGGCGGCGGCGGCGAAGCTCGATGCCGATCCCGGCGATATCGAATGTGCCGGGGAAACCTTTTCGGTGCAGGGAGGCGAGCAATCGGCCCTTTCCTTTGCCGAAGTGGTCCGGGCGGCGCTGGCCGATGAAGGCACCATCACCGTGAAAGGCACCTTCACCTGCCCGCCGGAGGCTCAGGGCGGCCGTCATCGCGGCGGCGCCGTCGGCTCCACCATGGGTTTCAGCTATGCCGCCCAGGTGGTGGAGGTCGCCGTGGATGCGGATACGGGCCGGATTACGGTTGAAAAGGTCTGGGCAGCGCTGGATTGCGGTTACGCGATCAACCCGCTGGCGGTCGAAGGCCAGATCGAGGGATCGGTCTGGATGGGGATGGGCCAGGCGCTGAGCGAGGAAACCCGTTATCTCGACGGGTTGCCCGTACATGCCAGCATGCTGAATTACGGGGTGCCGAGCATGGCGGAATCTCCGGATATCGAGGTGCATATCGTTGAAAGCGTCGATCCGCTGGGTCCCTTCGGCGCCAAGGAGGCGGGAGAGGGAGCCCTGTCCGGCTTTCCGCCCGCCCTGGCCAATGCCGTTGCCGATGCCATTGGCCTTGACATGAACGTGCTGCCGCTGACCCCGGACCGGGTGCTGGATGCGCTGATCAAGGCCCGCCGTGCCGCCCGGCGCAAGGAGGCGTCATGAGCGCAACCCTGCCCGATTTCGAACTGATCCGCCCCGCAACCCTTGCCGCGGCCATCGCGGCCCTGCAGGAAGCCGAAGCGCCGCGCCTGTGCGCCGGCGGAACCGATCTGATCGTCAATATGCGTCATGGCCTGAGCCCGGCGGCAACCCTGATCGACATCACGGCCATAGACGAGCTTGCAGGGATTGTCCGGCAGGGGGAAGGGCTGCATATCGGTGCCGCCACCCGCTTGTGCGAACTGGAGGAGGACGACACCCTCGCCCGTGCCTATCCGGCCGTTGCCGAGGCCGTGCGGACGATTGCCGGACCCGCCCACCGCCAGGCGGCGACATTGGGCGGCAATCTTTGCCTCGACACGCGCTGTCTTTATTACAATCAGAGCGATTGGTGGCGCCGGGCCAATGATTTCTGCCTCAAATACGGGGGGGATGTCTGTCGTGTCGCGCCATCGGGCAAACGCTGTCGGGCGGCGTTCAGCGGCGATCTCGCCCCGGCCCTGATGGTGCATGGCGGCGAAATCGTCATTGCCGGGGGCGAAGGCCTCCGCCGCCTGCCGGTGCAGGATTTCTACCGTGAGGACGGCGCCGATCATCTGGCGCTGGAAAAAGGGGAAATCGTGACCGGTGTGTATCTGCCGCCGCCGGCGGGGCTGTCGGCCTATCGCAAGCTGCGCCTGCGCGGCGCCATCGATTTCCCCCTTGCCGGTGTGGCCATTTCCTGTGCGCGGCGGGAGGATGGCTGGCATTTTGCCATTGCGCTGACCGGTACCAATTCCTGCCCCGTGATGGTGGAGATGCCGCCTCTTGCACCAGATGAGGATGCCGCAGCCTATTTCCGCACCCTGGGACGGCAGGTGCAGAAAAAGGCCTCGCCCCAGCGCACCACGGCGATTGCCCCCCATTACCGTCGTCTCGGGGTTGCGGCGATGGCCGTCCGCCTGGCCCGCGATCTGTGGCAGGCGGCGTGATGGCAACGGATATTCCCGGAAAATGCTGGCAGGCGGCGGACGGGCTGCATATCGATGTGCGCGGCCTGACGGCGCCGGAACCCTTTATCGCCATTCTTGCCCGTCTCGACGGGAAGGAGGTGGACGGGCCGGTGATCGTTCATCATTTTCGCGAACCGGTTTATCTGTATCCCGAGCTGGCCGAACGCGGCTGGCAGTGGTCCGTCGTTCCGGGGGAAGAGGATGAGGTGCGCCTGTTGCTGACGAGGCGGGCATGAGCCTGCCTGCCGCCTTTCTCGGCGGGGCCCGGAACCGGCTGCTGCCCGCTTCCGTGCCGTTTCGCTATTTTTTCGCGGCAGTGGTTTTTCATGTTCTGGCCTGGATCGTGCTTCTGGCCGGTGCCGGGGAGCTGCCGGGCTATGCGGGCGGGCCGGGATTGGTGCTGGCGGCGTTGCATTTGCTGACCCTCGGCGTATTGACGATGACGGCGATGGGCGCGGCGTTTCAGCTTCTGCCCGTTGCCACCCGTCAGCCGCTGGTCCGTGTCTGGCCGGCGCGGGCCGCCTTCTGGCTGTTTGCTCCCGGCACGCTGCTGCTGGCCTGGGGCATGGCTTCGGCCGTGCCGGAACTGCTGATGAGCGGCGGTGCCGCCGTTCTGGCCGGTTTGGCGATCTTTGCCGTGCTGACGGCGGATAATCTGCGCCGTGCGGCCAGCCTGCCCGTCGTGGCCTGGCATGGCCGGGCCGCTCTGGCTGCGCTGCTCGGTCTGGGGGTTGCCGGCGGTTTGCTGCTGGCCGATTTTACCGGCGGGTTTCTGCCCGACCGTCCGGCCGTGGCGGCGGTGCATATGGTGCTGGCGGTATTCGGCTTCATGGGATTGTTCGCCTTTGGCTTCAGCCATGTTCTGGTGCCGATGTTCGCTTTGTCGCGGAGCCTGCCCCGCTATCCGGGCTGGGCCGGATTGGTTTTATCCGCCGGTGCCGTGATTCTTGGCGTTGCCGCCCTGCTGCTGGATAACGCGCTGTTGTCGTGGCTGACACTGGCAGCCGGGCTGAGCGGGGCGGGTCTTTATCTATGGCTGATGCATGCCGCCCTCAAAAACCGGATGCGCAAGCGCCTGGGCCTGTCCTTTGTCCTGATCCGCGCTTCATGGGGGATGCTGGCAGCGGCATTGCTGCTGCTGGCGGTGATCTGGTCGGGCGTGCCGGTGCCGGGCGGCGCGGTACTGTTCGTCTTTCTTGCCGTGGCAGGCTGGCTGCTGACCTTTCTGCTGGGCGTTCTGCAGCGGATCATGCCGTTTCTTGCCTCCATGCATGCAGCGGGCAGGGGCGGCATGCCGCCGCTGTTGTCGGAACTGACGGCGGAGACGCCGCTGCGTGTTCATGCCTTGTGCCATGGCGTGGCGCTTGCGGCCATTGCAGCGGGAATCGTGCTTGATCTTCCGTTGCTTGTCAGGGCCGGCGCGGCGGCCCTGAC
>JALXAG010000053.1:9007-24639 GCA_026992315.1 Sneathiellales bacterium
GCGGCCGGGCTTGGCGGCGCCGTGTCCTTTGCCGTCTTCGCCGCCTTCGTCCTGCTGAAACTGCGCCGTCCGCCGGACGAATCCCCGGAATCAGGGATCAGATAAGCTGGCCGGCATCGACCTGCAAAACCTGTCCGGTGATCATGCGCGCTGCATCGGAAGCGAGGAACAGGACCGCCGCTGCGATGTCCTCCGGCTCTGCCAGGCGGTTCAGCGCCGTTTCGTCAAGGGCCCGCTGCAGGACGTCTTCCGGCAGGGTCCTGGCCATATCGGTCAGCACCATCCCCGGCGCCACGGCGTTGACGGTGATGTTCTTGCGGCCCAGTTCCCGGGCCGCCGTTTTGGTCAGGGCGATCAGCCCGCCTTTCGATGCGGCGTAATTCCCCTGGCCGATCTTGCCCCTGATGCCGTTGATCGAGGTGATGTTGACGATCGCTCCGCCGCCGCCCGCCGCCATGGCCGGCGCCACCGCACGCAGCATATTGAAGGCGCCGGTCAGATTGACGGTAATGACATCGTGCCATTCCTCATCGCTCATCTTCATCAGGGTGCGGTCGCGGGTGATACCGGCATTGTTGACCAGAATGCCGGGCGGGTTGCCGATCCGTTCGAGGATGGCGCGCACCGCGGCGCTGTCGGTGATATCGGCGGCATGAGAGGCGATGCCCGCAACGGGCGTATCCGGTTGGCGGACATCGATGGCATGTACTTCGGCGCCTGCCTTGGCAAGAGCCTCTGCAATCGCCCGTCCGATACCGCGCGCCCCGCCGGTAACGATGGCCCGGCGGCCGGAAAGATCCAGCAACATTCGTCGATTCCCCCTTGATGATTTCTCTAAATAAGTATTATAGTACCTAAATAAGTAAATTGGCAATAACCCGATATCCGTATCCCGTTTTCCGGAGTCCGAACATGGAATATTCCCGCCGTGTCGCCCAGCTTCTGCATGAGGATCACATGGCCACCGTCGCAACGGTCGAAGCGCTCGAAACACTGATCGTGCAGGCCAGGCGCAACGCACCCGACACCAGCAAGGATGAGGTGAGGCGCACCCTGCGCCGGGCCGCAGAAACCATTGAAGAGGAGGTCGGCAATCATTTCACCTTCGAGGAGAATGAACTCTTCACCCGTCTGGCGGATCTGGGCGATGTCGGCATCGGCGAGCATCTCAGCGAGGAACACCGCGCCATCCTGCCGCTGGCCGGGCAGGTGGCGGCCCTGGCCCGCGGGGCACTGGCAGAAGGTTTCGGCGCGGAAAGCTGGACGCAGTTCAGAACCCTGGCCGGGGAACTGATCGAACGCATGCTTGCCCATATCCAGAAGGAGGAGATGGCCTTGCTGCCGATGCTGGATGAGCTGCTCGATCCCGAAACCGACATGGAATTGTCAGAAGCCTATTCGCTCAACCAATGAGGGGAGGAGCCCGAATGTCCGCAATATCCGAAACGCTTTCCGGCGATGTCAGACCCCTGCGCGCCGACGATCTGGAAGCGGTGATCGCCATCGACACGGCCCTGTCCGGCATTTCGCGGCGGGGGTTCTTCGAAAAACGCCTGTCCGCCGCGCTCGATCAGCCGCAGGATTACATTTATGTCGGCATCGATGAAGATGGCCGGCTGGTCGGTTTCGCGCTGGCCCGTATGGTGGACGGTGCCTTCGGCAAGCCCGGCGGCCGGGCGGTGCTGGATGCCATAGGTGTCGATCCCGCCATGCAGGGGCGCGGGGCCGGACGGCGGTTGCTGCGGGCGGTCGAGGATGTGCTGCGCCATAAAGGGGTCCGGGATCTGACCAGCCAGGTCGACTGGCCGGATCAGGCGCTTGTCGGTTTTCTGGCCGCAGCCGGTTTCGGCCTGGCGCCGCGTAACGTGCTGACACGGGCGGTCGATGGCATGCCGCCGGTGGAAGAGGCGCATGATGATGAGGAACCGGAAAGCCCGGAGGTTGATTTCAGCGCCCCGGAAGGGGACGACCCGGCTGCCCTGTCGCATGAACGCATTCCCGTCCGCTCCATGCGCGAGGAGGATCTGGATGCCATCATCCGCATCGACCGCCGGGCGGGCGGGCTCGATCGCCAGGCCTATTTCACCCGCAGGATGCAGGAGGCGCTGTATCAGTCGGGCGTGCGCATCTCGCTGATTGCCGAGGTGGACGGCTACCCCGCCGGTTTCATCATGGCGCGAATGGATTTCGGTGAATTCGGCCGTACCAGTCCCAAGGCGGTGATGGACAGTATCGGCGTCGATCCCGGCTTTCAGGGGCAGGGGGTCGGTCAGGCGCTGATGCACCGGTTGCTGGCCAATCTCTCGGTCCTGCGTATCGATCACGTCCGCACCGAAATCGGCTGGAACGACACCGCCCTTATCGCCTATCTCGACCGGGCGGGTTTTGCACCGGCACAATGTGTGGTGCTGAACCGCGATCTCGGCGCGTCCTGATCCTTGCGTTCTCTCCCCCGCAATCAGGGTCCGGACCCTGAACTAAAGGCGCCGCCCGAGATGGACGGCGCCTCCTTTTACCGTATCGCTGCCGCCGCATGAACGGAGCGCGGTAGTCCGGTGTGGCGGATCCTAACCGTTCAGCTGGTCGTATTTGGCCTGCAGCTCCTCTTCGCTTTCCTCCCAATCGGGGTTGGGGACGATGCATTCCTCGGGGCAGACCAATTTGCACTGGGGCTCGTCCTCTGCCCCGACGCATTCGGTGCATTTCATCGGGTCGATGACATAGATCGGATCGCCGGGGGAGATCGCTTCGTTCGGGCAGACGGGTTCGCAGGCATCGCAGGCCGTGCAGGTTTCGGTGATCATCAGCGCCATGGTGCTCTCCTTGGTTTCTTGAGCGCTCTCATTTCAGCCGGGGTGCCGGCAGACGGTCATGAAGCCTTGAGCAACTGACCGCTGGCGGCGAGTTTGTCGAATCTGAACGCACCCCAAAGGGCGGCGCCGATGGCCCCGGCATAGATCGAATCCGGATGGCTTATGACCTTGGCATCGACGCCCTTGATCTTGGCCAGTTCCTCGTTCATCGCCGCAACCAGCCCCTCGTCCTTGGCCAGTCCGCCGGTGACCATCACCAGGCTGTTGCCGACGCCGATCGATTTCAGCAGCCGCGCCAGGCGGCTGGCCATGGACAGGTGAATGCCCTTGAGGATGTTGGGCGCCGAAATCCCGCGCGAGACCATGTTGATGACGTCGGTTTCCGCCAGAACGGCGCAGATGCTCGATACCGCTTCGGGGTCATCCGCCTGCAGCGACAGCTTGCCGATTTCGTCCTGGGCGATGCCGAGATAACGGGCGATGTTTTCCAGAAACTGCCCGGAGCCGGAAGCGCATTGGCTGGTCATCTTGTATTTCAGTACCTTGCCGCGTTCATCGGTGATGATGGCGCGTCCGTGCAGGGCGCCGCAATCGAGAACGGCGCGGGTTTCGGGGTTCAGAAACTGGGCGCCGCGGGCATGGGCCGTCATGGAATAGAAATGCCCGGTATGGAAGGGGATGGATTCGCCCTCGCCGGTGGTGGCGATGTAATCGAGATCCTCTTCCTTCAGCCCGGCATCCTCCAGCGTGCGTTCGAAGGCTTCGCGGGCCAGTTCCATCGGATCGCGCTGGCGGATGCGCAGCGTCGCCCGCGAAAGCCATTCTTCCTTGCCGTCCCCGACCCTGAAGATGGCGGTTTTGACGGCGCCGGTGCCGACATCGATTCCTGCCGCGAGTGTCATGCCTCAACTCCTTCCATTCTGCCTTCGGCGGCGCGGCGGGCGAATTCCGCCGCTCCCAGCGCCCCGGTATAGATTGAATCCGGGTCGATATTGATGGTTACCTCGCCGTAATTCTCGACCACCAGTTTCTTCAGTTCGCGCACTGCCGCCTCGTTCTTGGCGACGCCGCCGGTGAAGGTGAACTGATCCGTGATACCGCCCGAGCGCGAAATGATCGACATGGCCCGCAGAATGATCGCGCGGTGCAGCCCGGCCAGAATATCCTCGCGCTTTTCGCCGAGCGCCAGACGGTCGCGCAGCTCGGCACCCGCGAAGACCGTGCAGGTGGAATTGATGCGCGCAGGCTTGCCCGATTTCATCGCCAGCGGTCCCAGCTCGTGCAGGCCCATGTTCATTTCATCGGCGATATAGCCGAGATAGCGCCCGCAGCCGGCGGCACAGCGGTCGTTCATCTGAAAGTTTTCCACGATGCCGTTTTCATCGACCTGGATGCCCTTGGTATCCTGCCCGCCGATGTCGAGAACCGTGCGCGTGCCCGGATACATCATGTGCGCGCCCAGCCCGTGGCACAGAATTTCGGAACGGATGTGTTCCTTGGAAAAGGGCAGGGTGACGCGGCCATAGCCGGTGCCGACGAGATAGGTTTCCTCAAGTTCGATCCCCAGCGCCCGTTCGACGGCCTCGCGGAACGTCTCGTTCATGCCGGTATCTTCGCGCGTCACCCGTTTCAGGGCGGCATGGAACTTGTCGCTCAGCTGTCCCGATGGCGGGCGGTTTTCCACCGCGATGATCGACTTGTCATAGACGTTGAGCAGCAGGTCGTAGGGCAGCCCGGCATCGCGGGCGACCGTTTCGGCAATGGTCAGATAGCGCGATCCGGCGATGTCGCGGAAGAAATCCGACTTGCGCGTGGCGCCGGGGGCGAACAGCGCCGGGGCCTCTTCACGCAACTGGCGGAAAACCTCGGTTATGGCTTCGCGCACGCCATCGCCCAGCCTGGCAAAACGTTCGCCGCGCACCTGCTCCAGACAGGTTCTTTCCAGATCGTTTAGCTGTTCGAGAAACTGTTCCAGACGGAAGGCCCGTTCCAATGCGCCAAGGAATTCCTCGATCTGTCCGCTATCGCCGTCGCCGCTGCCGAGTTCGCGGCGGAACAGGGTGAAGCGGGCGTCGATGACCGCTTCCTGGCTGGCCACCCGGCAGGCGGTATCGTAATTGGAGCGTGAATTGGTGATGCCCCGGCCGAGGACCTGCGTCTTTTCGTCCAGCAGCACCGCTTTCGTGGTTGTCGAACCCAGGTCGATGCCAACAAAGGTTTTCATGCCGCCACTCCCTTGCCTGCGCCGCCGCGTTTCTGTTCGACCATCTGGAAATAGCTCTCCAGGCGGTTTTTGACGTTGGCGGCGGAAAAATACCGCGGATCCACCAGATCGGTTTCGATGAAGGCCGCCGGCTTGCCGGTGCGTTTTTCGACTTCGCGCATGATCAGAAGCTGTCCGGCCGAAAAGCTGTTGCAGCTTTTGATCGAGTTGATCAGCAGGCCGTCGGCCTCGTATTCATTGATGTAGTTGACCAGCATTTCGATGCGCATGGGCAGCGAACGGTTGGTGTAGACGCCCAGGCAGTATTCGGCCAGACTCTCCAGCGGCCGGTCGGGATCGTGGCGGAAGCCGAAATCGTAAGTGCCGCCCACCTTGGTGTAGCTGGAGGCGACGACGACGGCGCCTTCCTCATAGAACATCTTCCAGAACTGGCGGAAATTGGTGTAGTTGGGCGGGCCTTCGACGACAAGGCGGTATTTCTCCTCGCCCATCTGCCCGTCCGGGGTCACGGGGCCGAGCCCGGCGGCAATGCGCTGATCGACCTCCTGGCGCAGGAAGCGGTAATAATCGATGGCATCGTCGGTGCCGCGGAAGGCGCCGAAGATCGGTCCGATATAGTAAATGCCGCCGAAATAGGCGTCGATGGGAGAGGGCCTGCGCTTGCTGCTTTGCAGGATGTAGACCAGATCCTCCTCGGCCTGGGCGGATTTGCGCAGATATTCACGCAGGCGGTCGATATCGAATTTGACGCCGCTGACCGCTTCCAGCTTGGGGATCACGTCTTCCTTGAACTGCTTGACCATGTACTGGATCATGTTCGGCGTGATCCTGCCGTCGGCCATATAGGGCGTCTGCAGGAAGATCGTTTCGCATTTGTACTGCTCGCGCAGCAGCTCGAACCATTTCATGAAGGTGAAGCAGCCGGTATAGGAAAGCATCAGCACATCCGGATTGGGCAGCTTCTTGCCATTGGGGCCGATATTGCCCTTGGCCATCATGCCGATATCCGATTTCACATAGGTGCATACATCCTCCGAATGGCCGGATTTTTCCGCCTCCATGACATAGGCGCCGCTCTGGCGGCGCAGGCCGGACTGGATGGCGTTGACCTCGGGCAGGTTGTTGACCAGGTCGAAGCACATCAGCAATTCGTTCAGATTGCCGGGCACGAAGGTGGAAACCACCTTTTCGCCATTGGCCTCGGCATTGGCGAGACGTTCGTAATGCTTGGCCATCATTTCCTTCTGCTTCAGCATGGAAGCGTCTTTGATGACCTCTGCCTTGCTGGCTTTCGCGGTGGTGTTCATGCTGCGCTCCATAGTTTGATCGAATCCGCAAACGTGCCTGCCTGTTCGCGGATCGGCTGCATCTGGCCGGAATTCTCGGCGTATTTGAATGCGATGAAGGGAATGTTCGCCCGGGTCAGCACGTTCTGCAGCATCGGCCGGTCGAGCAGGGCCGGATCGCAGAAGCTGGGCGCGGCGAAAATAACCCCTTCGGCGCCGGTGCGCTTGACCGCCCGGACAAGGAATTTTCCTTTTTCTTCCTGATCGGGTTCGTATTTGGCTGCGGTGCTCTCCGACTGATGGAGAAAGGCCTGGCTGAGATTGTGCAGCGGGTCGCCATCGAGCGGCACATCGTCGATCAGCCAGCGGGTGACCAGCAGCAGATCGTCGTCGACGATGTAGCAGCCGGCCAGTTCCAGCGACTTGATCAGGTTCAGCGGCGGCTGTTCGCAGAACATGCCGGTCAGAACGATGCGGCAATTGTCCCGGATCGGCCTATCCTCCGCCTCGGCGGCGGCGATGTATTGCTCCAGCAGTGCCGAATGTTCCTCGACCGGAAGCACCAGCCCGGCGCGGACCACCAGATAGACTTCCGCCGCCGGGGCCTTCCACGGGGTGCGGGCGCGCAGGGCATAAAGCTCGCGGATCAGGCGCCGGTTGCGGTTGTAGAGCCCGATGGAACGGCGCAGATCGTCATCGGTGATTTTGCGTCCGGCCATTTCCTCCAGGTCGCGGCGGAATTCGGCCATTTCATTGACATAGAACCTGCCGCCGACCTCGTCCTCGTAATTCTGCGGCACGTCGAAATATTTGCTGTAGACGCCGGGGAACATGACCTTCCACATGCCCGAAAGGTTGCGGATCACATCGCAGATGGAAGGAAACAGCATGCCATCGACGAAATCGAGGCGCCCGCTGACGCCGAGTTCGATCGTCGATCGGGGAATGCGGCAGATATAGCTCTGATAATAGGCGTCGCCATGGATGACTTCGAGCTGATCGCCGCCGCCGAGAATGCCGAGCGGCAACATGCCCGCGGCATGGATGATTTCGCGCGGAATATAGATCGGCATGAAGCCGATCACCTTGCGTCCGGGCTCTGCCTCTTTCCATTCCCGCGCGGCGGTGAAATTCAGATCCTCGTAAAGGGCCTGGCAACGGGCGACGATTTCACTTGTCTGGGGTGTGCTCATCTGTTTTCCCACCTTGCTGGACGTTTGGCGAGGAAGGCTTCCAGCCCTTCCACCGCATCATGTGTGTTCATCAGATCCTCCAGATAGAGGCGCTCGACCGCCTCCAGCCTGGACAGGATGGCTTCGCTGCGGCCGATGCGCGCCGCCTGAACCGCAAAACGCAGGGAAGACGCGCTCTTGGGGGCCAGGTGCCGTTCGAAATAGGCGCCGGCCGCCGCCTGGGGATCCTCGGCCACGAAATCCACCAGACCGATTTCAAGCGCCTCTTCCCCCGTGACGCTGCGCCCGGAGCACAGCAGATCCTCGGCCCGGGCCTGGCCGATGCGTTCGGGAAGCAGGCAGGAGGCGGCCGGAGCGAAAACCCCGAGCTGCATTTCCGGCTGGCCGAGGCTGGCATCGGCAGCCGCGAAGAGAAGCTGGCCTGCCGCCGCCACCTCGAGACCGCCGCCCAGGCATTGCCCGCGGATGGCGACAAGCACCGGCAGCGGAAACTGCAGCAGGCGGCGCACCAGTCCGTGCAGGGAGCGCAGCATGGCGGCGCATTGACCGGGCAGATGCTCCTCGACGCTGGCGCCGAAGCTGAAATGGGGGCCGGATGCGTCGATCAGTACCCCTTTGAGCGCCGTCTCCTGCGCATGCTCCGCCAGGGCGCTGTCGAGGGCGGCGATCATTGCGGCGTCGATGATATTGGCTTTCGGCCGGTCCAGCCTCAGACGCAGCAATGCCCCGTCATATTCGGACCAGATGCGCAGGGGGCCGCTCATTTTCCCGCCCCCGGCATCAGGGCATCGGTAAATTCACGCGTCCACTGGGCGCCATTGGCCAGGGCCTGACGCAGGGCGATGAAATCGACCTCACGGCCGTGCTCACGGCTGCCTTCATTGAAGGCGCGGAAACCGGCGCGGGCCTCGGTCATCATGTTCAGCGACAGCCAGGCGCGCGAGTTTTCCTTGTTCATGTTCCAGGCGTTGAGCTTGGGCTTGCGCAGCTCTTCGATGGTCTTGGTGGTGCAATCGGGGAAGGTCAGCAGCAGCTTGGTGCACAGTTCCTCGACCTTCTGATCGAGAAGGCTGAGATCGGTTTCGCCCGCGGCCAGAATTTTCCTGGCCTCGGCAAGTTCTTCACCGGTCTTGAATTCGCCGTGGATCAGCCGTCCCCATTCATCGGTCATCCGCTCCGTCTCGACCGTCGGGTTGGCGATGAAGCGGCCGTCAACCTTCAGGGCGGGAACGATATCGGTCAGAATGCCGAGGCGCATCGCCTTATGTGCCGAGAAGGGTTCGCACAGCACACCGGAAACCATCGCCTGCTCGCAGCCGATCATCACCGGCAGGAAGTCGGTCGATCCGCCGATCGGCGCCGATCCGTGCTTGGGGCCGGCCTGTCCGAAACGCGCCAGGTCCTGGGCAACGGAAAAATCGCAGGCCATGCCGATTTCCTGTCCGCCGCCGATGCGCATGCCGTTCACCCGGCAGACGACCGGCTTGTCGCACCCCAGAATGGCCGACACCATGTCGTTGAACAGGCGCATGTACTGGCGGTATTCCTGCGGCCTTCCGGCGTAGTATTCGGCATATTCCTTGGTATTGCCGCCGGTGCAGAAGGCCTTGTCGCCGGCGCCGGTGAAAACGACGGCATTGACGTCGCGGGCATTCGAGGCGGCCCGGAAGGCGAGAATGACCGCCTTGACCATGTCGGTGGTATAGGAATTGTATTGTTTGGGATTGTTCAGTGTGATCCAGATATTGTACAGCCCTTCGACTTCCCTGCCGTCCGCATCGCGGGCAGGGCGCTTTTCATACAAAACCTTGTCGGAGACGGTGGCGCGGATTTCATCGGCCACCAGATCGTGGGACAGAAATTCGAAATCGCCGGGACGGGGGGATGTGAACTCGTTCATCTTGTCGTGTCTCCTTTAGGCTGCCGGCACGAGAATGGCGCGGCGGACGAATTTGCCATCGTGGACGGCCTGGAAAACCTCGTTGATTTCATCCAGAGGGCGTTGTTCGACAAAAGGGGCGATCCGGATTTTGCCGTCGAGCACCAGATCCAGCGCACCGGGATACAGCTCCGGCGGGCAGCCCCAATTGCCGAGAATGCGGGCATGGAAGGCCATCAGGTTGGACAGGCGCACTTCCAGCTTGTCCATGGTGAAGCCGACGATGCACAAAGTGGCGCCGTGGTTGAGCAGCCCGAAGGCGGCGGCCTGTCCTGCCGCGGTGCCGGAACATTCGATGATGATCCACTCATTGGGACGCAGGCCGTTGTTCCCGGCGAAGGCGGCGATTTCCTTCTTCAGCGCCCGGGGGTCGAAGTCACGGGCGTTCAGCGTCAGCGCCGCGCCATAGGGGGCGATCGCCTCCAGTTTTTCGGCGACCACGTCGATGGCAACGACCGTTGCGCCCATTGCCGCTGCAATCTGCACCGCATAGCCGCCGACGCCGCCGACACCGTTGACGATCACCAGGTCGCCGGGGCCGACACCGGCCTGTACCACGGCCTGATATGGCGTGGTCACCGCATCGGCGACGACGGAAACATCGGCCAGTGTCAGGCCGGCTGCCGCAAGGCGTTCCGTATCCACCGGGCAGAGGCCGCGGGCAGGCACGGTTATATGGGTGGCGAAACCGCCCTGGATGTCGTTTCCGGGCATTTTCTGGGCCCTGCAGATGGTGCCCTTGCCCCGCCTGCAGGCATCGCATTCGCCACAGGGAATGACGGCCGGCACGATAACGTTGCGGCCTGTCCATTCCTCTGCCCCTTCGCCGGCGGCGATGACACGGCCGCTGATCTCATGGCCCAGGGCCAGCGGCAGGGGATGGTTGGTGCGCACCCCGTCATAATAATAACCGAGATCGGTATGACAGACGCCGCAACCGGCAATTTCCACAATGGCCTCTCCCGCGTCCGGTTGTCCGGGATCGAAGGTTTCAGGTTGCAGGGGTTCCCCCTGCGCGGTCATGACCCAGCGTTGTGCCATGTGATGCCAGCCCCCTTTGTTTTCCGTTCCTGCGCGGTTGGCCGCTCTGTCCTGCCGGCCTGCAGGCGGTGAGTGTTCCGTCGGTTGGACGAGTTGGTTGACAGCGTCCGGTTTCCTTATTACCGTAAAACGGTACGCTAATACTTATTTAACGTCAATAGGGAAAAACCGCACCAGCCAGGTGCCAGGGGACAAGGGCCGGCAGATCATGGCAGAAGAAAAGAAACTTCTTGAAACTATTGCGATTTCCATTGTCGGCAGCGGTGGTGCCGGTGCCCTGACGGCCGGGACCATCCTGCTGGAGGCCGCCGGCCGCGCCGGATGGTACGGGATCATGGGGCGTTCGGTCGGGCCGCAGATCCGTGGCGGCGAGGCGGCGGCGCTGGTTCGTTTGTCCAGCCGTCCCGTCGAATGCATGAGCGAGGCCTATGACCTGCTGATCGCCATGGACTGGAACAATGCCGAACGTTTTGCAGCCGATATGCCGCTGGCGGCGCATGGTCTGGTCGTCTCCGACCCCGAGGGCGGCGAGATTCCCGAAGTGATCGCAGCCTCCGGCGCCACAATGACCAATGCGGCCCTGAAGGCGCTGGCCAAGGAGATTCCCGGCGGGCGGGAAAACATGATCGCAGCGGGTATTGCCGCCGGCATTGCCGGGATTCCCGCGGAAAGTCTGATGGAGGTCGTCGATGCCAGGCTGCTGGGGAAGGGAGAGGCCGTGGCCGAAGCCGGGCGGCGCTGCATCGAAGCCGGTATGGCGCAGGCGGCCACTCTGCCCCATGATTTTGCCCTGGCTCCGGCGGAAGGGAAAACTTCGCCGCGATGGCTGATCACCGGCAATGAGGCGGCCGGTCTCGGCGTCGTGCGTGGCGGGGTGCGCTTTGCCGCTGCCTATCCGATCACCCCGGCGACCGAAATTCTCGAATGGCTGGCGCCGTCGCTGGAGCGGGTCGGCGGCGCCCTGGTGCAGGCCGAGGATGAGCTGGCCTCGATCAACATGGCCATCGGCGCTTCGTTTGGCGGCCGGGCGGCGGTCACGGCCACTTCCGGGCCGGGGCTGGCGCTGATGATCGAAGCACTTGGCCTTGCCACCGCCTCCGAAGTGCCGGTGGTGGTGATCGATGTGATGCGCGGCGGTCCCTCCACAGGCATTCCGACCAAATCCGAACAGTCGGATCTGAACATTGCCGTCTATGGCTGTCACGGGGATGCGCCCCATGTCGTGGTGGCGCCGCTGAATATCGCCGATTGCCTGTTTACCGCCCAATGGGCCGTCTATCTGGCGGAAACCATGCAGGTGCCGGTGATCATGCTTTCCGACCAGGCGCTGGGGCAGGCGCGGGCGCTGATCGATGCGCCGGCGAATGTTTCCTTCATTGCGCGGCGCAAGCTCTACGAGGGCGGCGCGCAGGGCGAATACGAACGTTACGCCCTGACCGCCGACGGCATATCGCCGATGGCCCTGCCCGGTACGGCGGGCGGACAGTACACGGCTGACGGGCTGACGCATACGGTACGCGGCGTTCCCTCCAGCAAAAGCGACGATCATCTGGCGCAGCTGGACAAGCGCCGCGACAAGATCGCCGGCTTCAACTACGGCGATCATTGGGCCGATGCGGAAGGGGAGGGCGATACCGTCATCCTGACCTGGGGATCGCTGAGCGGCGCCGCGCGGGAGGCGATGCACGCATTGTCGGCAGAGGGCATCTCCGTCCGGCTGGTGGCGATGCGCCTGCTCTCTCCCTTCCCTGAAGGCCCGCTCCTTCAGGCGTTGGGGGATGCGCGGCGCATCCTCGTCGTCGAACAGACCCATTCGGGGCAGTTCCACCGCTACCTTCGCGCCCAGTGCGATCTGCCCGGCGATGTCCGCTCCTTCCACCGGCCGGGACCGAAACCCATCGGTGCCGGAGAAATCTGCACTCAAATTCGCGATTGGATAAGCTGATGACCGTTCAAACACCGCGCCGGTACAAGGCGTCTGATTTCAAATCCGATATCAATCCGATCTGGTGTCCGGGCTGTGGCGATTACCATGTGCTGCTTTCCGTTACCCGGGCGCTGGCCGAAATGGGCACGCCGCCGGAAGACATTGCCGTCATATCGGGGATCGGCTGTTCCTCGCGCTTTCCCGCCTATACCAACTGCTATGGCTTCCATGGCGTTCACGGCCGGTCCCTGGCTCTGGCGACGGGGCTGAAGGTGGCGCGGCCCGATCTGACGGTGCTGGTGATGAGCGGCGACGGCGACGGGTTCTCCATCGGCGGCAATCACTTTCTCCATGCCTGCAGGCGCAATGTGGACATGACCTATATCGTCATGGACAACCGCGTCTACGGCATGACCAAGGGGCAGCCTTCCCCGACCACGGAACCGGACTGGGACAGCGCCCTCTCGCCCGGCGGCACGGGGCTGAGCCCGTTCCATCCGCTGGTGATCGCCCTGGCTTCGGGGGCGAATTTCGTCGCCCGCACCTTTTCCGGCGATATCAGGAACGCCACCCGCATCATCGTCGAGGCGGTGCAGCATCCTGGTTTTTCCTTCGTCGAGATTCTCAGCCCCTGCGTCACCTTCCGTCCCGATGAACGGGAATGGAAGAACATGGTCCATCCGGCGGCGGTGGAACCGACCGACGATCCGGCGCGTGCGGCGCGGCGCATCATGACCGATGACGGCTTCAACGTTGGGGTCCTGTATAAGGGGCGGCGCAAGCCGTTTGCCGGGCAGGTGGCCGCAGAGGCAGGCGATGCCGCTGTCTTCGATGAGGAGTTCGCGCTATGAGCGGAGGGGATATAGCCACGGTGGGCGAATTGCTTGCCCATGCCCATGCGATGGAGCTGGAGGCCCAGGAGCGTTATGAATTTCTCGCCCGGCAGATGGAAACCCATAACAACAGGGAACTGGCCCGTCTGTTTCAGACCCTTGCCCGGGTCGAAGGCAAGCATGCCCGTGAAATAGAGGAAAGAATGAAGGGCATGGATGTGCCGGAAATCGGCCCGCTCGATTTCCGCTGGGAGGGTGCCGAAAGCCCCGAGGCCCTGGATCTTGGCGATATGGATTACCTGATGAGTCCCCGTCGGGCTCTGCTGCTGGCGCTGGCGGCCGAGCAGCGGGCCCATGCCTTTTTCGCCGGGCTGCTGGAACGGACGGCGGATGAAGGGATCAGGCGCTTCGCCGCCGAATTCGCCGAAGAGGAACGCGAACATGTCGATCGCGTGCACCGGGAACTGCGCAAATATCCCGAGGAGGACGATCGCCGCCACGAGGACATGGACCCGGCGGGGGAAGGGTGATCTCCCTTTCCCGCCAGGTGGCGGTTTTGCCGCCATGATGCCCATGATTAGGGGGCGGCCCTAGCCGCCGCGCAGATCCCGCACCCGTACAGCCTTGCCCTGGGAGCGGGGCAAGGTGCCCGGCCGCTTCACCGTGACGGTGCAGCTTACACCGATGACCGATTTGATGTGATGGCGGATTTCCCGGCCCTTGGCGATGAGATCGTCTTCATCCGCCGGGACGCCGGGGGCGATTTCGGCCTCGATGCGCATCGCATCCAGGTGGCCGTCCTTTTCCAGCACGATCTGATAATGGGGCGAGATCGCCGGCAGTTCGATCAGCACCGCCTCGATCTGCGAGGGATATACGTTGACGCCGCGGATGATCAGCATGTCGTCATCCCGCCCCGTGACCCTGAGGATGCGCAGATGTGTCCGCCCGCAGGCGCAGGGTTCATCGCTCAGACGGGTGATGTCGCGGGTACGGTAGCGGATCATCGGCAGGGCTTCCTTGGTCAGGGTGGTGATGACCAGTTCGCCCGTTTCGCCCACAGGCAGGGGCTCCAGGGTTTCGGGATCGATGATTTCGAACAGGAAATGATCCTCCCAGCCGTGCAGCCCGGCGCGGGCCACGTCGCATTCGCAGGCGACGCCCGGGCCCATGATTTCGGACAGGCCGTAAATATCGGTGGCGGTGATGCCGAGGCGTTGATCCAGCGCGCGGCGCATCTGCTCGCTCCACGGTTCGGCGCCGAAGATACCCCGTGCCAGAGGCAGGCTGCGGATATCGACGCCCTGGGCTTCGGCCACTTCGGCGATGTTCAGTGCATAGGACGGCGTGGCGCAGAGGATACGCGATCCGAAATCCTGCAATAATGTCACCTGCCGTTCGGTGCCGCCGCCGGAGACAGGCACGACGATGCAGCCCAGCCGCTCCGCGCCGTAATGGGCGCCAAGGCCGCCGGTGAACAGGCCATAGCCATATGCGTTGTGCACCAGGTCTCCCGGGCGGGCGCCGGCGGCGGCCATGGAGCGGGCCATGAGATCGGCCCAGCGGTCGATATCGCCCCGGGTATAGGCGACGACCGTCGGCTTTCCCGTGGTGCCCGATGAAGCGTGCAGGCGGCGCAGGTCGTTCATCGGCACGGCGAACATGGAGAACGGATAATTGTCGCGCAGGTCGTTCTTCACCGTGAAGGGAAAGTGGCGCAGATCGGCAAGTGATTTCAGCTTTTCCGGCGTCACGCCCGCCGCATCGAAGGCGCGGCGGTAATGGGGCACGCGTTCATAGGCGTGAGCGAGCGACCAGCGCAGCCGCTCCAGCTGCAGTTCACCGAGAGCGCTGCGCGCCATGGTTTCGGTTTCCCGATCGAACATGAAATCCGCGTCACCGGCGGATATGGGCGATGTCGTTTGGCCGGTCATTTTTTCCCCCTGTCGTGTCAGCAATCGGCGGCGCGGGCCGCCTGTAATGACGCTTCCACCTCCTCGGCCAGCGGCCGGTTGTCTCCGGCCTGCATGCAACGGTCCAGAATATGCGCAAGTTCGCTGAAGCCCCGGTTGCGCACGGCACCGTAACCGCGTGCCCAGATGGCCAGATCGGCGATCTTGCAGGCGAGATCGTAATCCCCGCCGGCGGCTTCACCGACGGCTTCGAGCCAATGTTCGATCAGGCGTTGTTCGCGCCGGTAGCGGGCCGAAAGAGGTCGCCAGAATTTCAAAGCGGCCAGCAGGCGCATCATCGCCCAGCCCGCCGGGGCGGATGTTTTCAGTTTCAGGGCCAGGCCGCGGGCCGGTGCGCCGCCGGGCAGGGGGATGTCACGGCCCCGTCCGGGCAGCAGGCCGGTCAGTTCTTCCCGTCCCGGCT
>JALXAG010000054.1:0-906 GCA_026992315.1 Sneathiellales bacterium
AGCCTGCCCCGCGCCTGCCCCGCCCCGCCCCGTGCCCGCCGGTTGCCAGTCGTCCGCGTCGGTTGTCGGTGACGCGGATCGAAACCCTTCTGCGCGATCCCTATGCGATCTATGCCGAGAAGATCCTGCGCCTGCGCCCGCTCGAGCCGCTGGAACAGCCGATCGATCAGCGCATTCGCGGCATTGTCATTCATCGGGCGCTGGAGAATTTCGCCGCATATATGGCAACGCATCCAGAGGAAGCGCCGCTGCCGGTTTTGCTGCGAGCGGGGCAGGAGGCCTTCGCGGCGGTTGGCGATCCTGCCGTGCTGGCCTTCTGGTGGCCGCGTTTTCAGCGGGCGGCGCGGGCTTATATCGAAAAGATCTGGCGCCGTGAGGACGTGCTGCGCCGTTATCCGGAATGCAGGGGCGCGCTGGAGATAGAGGCCCCCGCCGGCCCGTTTCTGCTGACGGCCAAGGCCGACCGCATCGACCGGCTGAAGGAAGGGGGATATGCGATCGTCGATTTCAAGACCGGCCAGCCGCCTTCGGAAAAACAGGTGCGCGCCGGTCTGTCGCCGCAGCTGACGCTGGAAGCGCTGATCCTGAAGGCCGGCGGTTTCGAGGGGGTGCCGGCGGGGGAGAGTGTCTGCCTCAGCTATATCGCCTTTGCCGATCCGCTGAAGCGGCGGGATATCGTCGAGGATCTGCCCGACCTGCTGCGGGAGACGGAGCGGAATTTGTTCAGGCTGCTCAGCCGTTACGACGATCCGGCAACGTGCTATACATCGCGGATCCTGGTCGAGAAAAGCAGCTTTGCCGGCGATTACGATCATCTGGCCCGGCTGCGCGAATGGTCGGCGGACGGGGGCGGCGAATGAATATCGGGCCTTTGGAAGACGAAGGGCGCCGCCGGCGGAAGCGGCG
>JALXAG010000054.1:916-7503 GCA_026992315.1 Sneathiellales bacterium
GCATTGGCGCCGATCCGGCCCATTCCGCCTGGGTCGGCGCCAATGCCGGGGCGGGGAAGACGCGGGTCCTGACCGACCGGGTGATGCGCCTGATGCTGTCGGGCACGCCGCCGGAGCGGATATTGTGCCTGACATTTACCAATGCCGCCGCCGCGGAAATGGCGACCAGGCTGCATCAACGTCTCGGCGCCTGGGTGGCGATGGACGATGCCGCTCTGGCGGCGGAACTGGAGGATCTGACCGGCAACCAACCGCGGGCGGAGGATATCGAGCGGGCCCGGCAGCTTTTCGCCCGTGCGCTGGAAACGCCGGGCGGGCTGAAGATCCAGACCCTGCACGGCTTCTGTCAGGGGCTGCTGGCCCGTTTCCCGCTGGAAGCGCGCATCGGTCCTCATTTCAGGCTGCTGGGGGAAGACGATGCCATGGTCCTGCTGCAGGAGGCGCGGCAAACGGTGCTGCGCCGCCACCATGCGCTGGGCCTTGAGGCGGATGTGGCCCTGCTGGCGCAGAGGTTATCGGATCAGAAGATCGAAGCGCTGCTTCAGGATCTGATTGCCCGAAGGGCGGCTATTGCCGCGGCGATCCGCAGGCATGGCGATGTCGATGCAGTGATCGGGGCGGTTTGCGAGCGCCTCGGCGTGACGGCGGAACAGGCCGAAGCGATAGAGAGCCAGGCTTACGAGCCGCTGGAGCCGGCCTTGCTGCGGCGGGCGGCGGAGGCGATGATCGCCCATGGAACGCCGACGGATCAGAAAGCCGGCCAAAAGATCGCCGCCTTTCTCGCCGGCGAAGAGGGTTTCGACAACTATGCCAAGGCTTTTATGACAGGCAAGGGAGAGATCCGCAAACGGCTGGCAACGAAAAGGGTCGTCGATGCCATGCCGGAGATACTGTCTGTCCTGGGGGCGGAGGCCGAACGGATCCTGCAGCGGCAGGCGCTGCTGCGTGCCTGTCTGACGGCACGGCTGACGGCGGCGGGTCTGCGGCTGGGCACGGCGATACTGGACGGCTATGCAGCGCGGAAGGAGCAGCAGGGGCGCCTCGATTACGAAGACCTGATCCTGCGGAGCCGGGATCTTCTGCTAACCAGCGATATTGCCCCCTGGATCCTGTTCAAGCTGGATGGCGGTATCGATCACATTCTTCTGGACGAGGCGCAGGATACCAGCCCGGCCCAGTGGGAGGTGGTGGCCGCCCTGGCCGAGGAATTCTTCAGCGGCGAGGGGGCGGATCGCGCGCGGACCATTTTCGCCGTCGGTGACGAAAAACAGTCCATCTACAGCTTTCAGGGGGCGGCGCCGGAGCGTTTCGCCGAGATGCGGCAGCATTTCCTCGAGCGCGCCCATGCTGCCCGGCGGGCATTCGAACCGGTGGAACTGCATTTGTCCTTCCGTTCGGCGCCCGAGGTGTTGCAGGCCGTCGATAGTGTGTTTGCGCAGGAGGAACTGCGAAAGGCCGTCACCATGGGGGGGGAGAAAGTCCGCCATGACGCCTTTCGCGACCGGCTGCCGGGGCTGGTGGAGGTTCATCCGCCGATCCGTCCCCCCGAAGAAGAGGAGAAGAACCCCTGGGATGCGCCGGTCGATGCCCCGGCGCCAGGCGATCCGCAGGTCTTGCTGGCCAGAAGGGTTGCCGACGATATTGCCGCCCGTCTCGCCGCCGGGGAGGGGGTGGCCGTCATCGGCAGCGAGGGGGATCTGACCTGGCGCCCGCTGTGCCCGGGCGACATCATGGTGCTGGTGCGCCGGCGCGGCAGTTTCTATCGGGAACTGATACTGGCCCTGAAGGACAAGGGGCTGCCGGTGGCGGGCACCGACCGGCTGAGGCTGACCGATGAAATCGCGGTCATGGATCTTCTCTCGCTTGCCCGTTTCGTGCTGATGCCCGATGACGATCTTTCCCTGGCCGAGGCGCTGAAATCGCCATTGATCGGCATGAGGGAAGAAGAGCTGTTCGCTATTGCCCATGACCGCAAGGACAGTTTGTTTGCCGCCCTGCGGGCGGCGGCCGTTCGCGACGGGGGGCGGATGGCTGAAATTCATGCCTATCTGGAAGAGCTGCGCGCCCGCGCCGATCATCAGCCGCCTTTCGAGTTTTTCGCGCAGATTCTCGGCGCCGATGGCGGGCGGCGCAAGGCCCTGTCCCGTCTGGGCGGGGAAGCGGCGGATGCGATGGAGGAAATACTCGCGCTCTGCCTGGCCTACGAACAGGAGCATGTGCCCTCCCTGCAGGGCTTTGTCGAATGGGTGGCAGCCGGCGAGCATGTCATCAACCGCGACATGGAACAGGGGCGCGATGAGATCCGCATCCTCACCGCCCATGGCGCCAAGGGGCTGGAAGCGCCGGTCGTGTATCTGCCCGATACATGCGCCCTGCCGAGCACGCAGAAGGATCCGGTGCTCTACTTCGATGGGGACGGCCTGCCTTTTCTGTACGCCGGTTCCGGGCTGGACAGCGATGTTGTAGCCTCCTTGCGGGAGGCACACGACGCTGCCGCCCTGGAGGAATATTATCGCCTTCTCTATGTGGCGATGACCCGCGCCGAACAGCGCCTTTATGTTTTCGGGGCCCTCAGCCGCAGGCAGAAGGAGCCGCAGAAGGATTGCTGGTATGCGGTGCTACAGGCCGGGATCGGGGCGCATGACGGGGTGCAGGCGATCCCGGATAAGCCGGCGGGCGAAGAGCATATCCTGCGCATCGGCACGCCGCCGCCGCGTCTGCGTGAGGATATGCCGCAAGAGGCGCCGCCATCGCCGCCTCTTCCCGCCTGGTGTCGGACGAAGGCGCGGCAGGAGGAAATCCTCACCCCCGTCAATCCGTCCCGCCTGGGGGCGGTGCCGCCAGCGCCGGGGCGTAGGGCGGACGAGGAAAACCGCATACGCTTCCGCCGGGGCAATCTGACCCATAAGCTGCTGCAGATTCTGCCCGGCACCTTGGCGGAACAGCGTGTCCGCGTGGCCGGGGATTGGTTGCGCCGCCAGGCGGGGGATCTGCCGCAGGATATGCGCGATGACATCCTGCGCGAGGTGCTGGCGATACTGGAGGATGAGCGGCTCTCGCCGATTTTCGGTCCGGGCAGCATTGCCGAGGTGCCGGTGACGGGCGTGATCGCCGGCCGGACGGTCAGTGGGCAGATCGACCGGCTGCTGGTCCGCGATCGCGACGTGCTGATCGTCGATTACAAGAGCAACCGCCCGGCCCCGCGCGATGCGGCGGCGGTGCCGGAGCCCTATCTGCGGCAAATGGCGCTTTACCGCCAGGTATTGCGCGATATCTATCCGCAACATGGGATACGCTGCGCCCTGCTGTGGACGGAGGATGCGCGGATCATGTTCCTCGATGCCGCGGTGCTCGATGGCATTCTCGCCTCTCTTGCCTTGACGTAGGGCGGGGGCGTTCCTAGATTCAAAAGGCAACGGAAAAGGCCAGCGCCGCTGCTGCGCCGACCGGTTCCTGCAGATGTGATTCCGCCCGGAAACGGGCCAGCCTGAATGAGGAAAAAATGGCTATCAAAAACGTCTCCGACGCTAATTTCGACAAGGAAGTGCTTCAGGATCCGGGCCTGGTTCTGGTCGATTTCTGGGCCGAATGGTGCGGTCCCTGCAAACAGATCGCGCCGGCGCTGAACGAGATCGCCGCCGAAATGGGCGACAAGCTGACCATTGCCAAGGTCAATATCGACGAGAACCCCAATACGCCGACCCGTTACGGCGTGCGCGGGATTCCGACGCTGGTGCTGTTCCGCGGCGGCCAGGTGGTTTCGACCAAGGTCGGGGCGATGCCGAAAAGCCGTATCGTTGAATGGATCGCCTCCGCCGCCTGATTTCTGCCGAAACGGTAAGATGACGCCGCGAATTTACGTTCGCGGCGTTTTTTGTTGCCTGAAGATGCCAAATTGGTAAGCATGGTGCCGTCATTCAGCATCATATAGGGGAAGGGGCGGCATGCGTATCGAGGAATATCTGCGGGAAAACGGCCTGACCATTGCCGCCTTTGCCGAACGCATCGGGGTGAGCGAGGCGGCCATGGGGCGTTATATCGCCGGCAAGCGCACCCCGCGGCGGGACATTCTGGCCCGTATCATGGCCGAGACCGGCGGTCAGGTCCGCCATGAGGATATTCTGGCCGTTTCCGGGGCGGGTGAGGGCATTGCCGAATGGCTGGAACGCCATCCTGAAATCGAGGCCGTCGATCTGCTGTTGTTCGATCTGAACGGCCTGGCCCGCGGCAAGCGGGTCGAGCGGGCGGCCATGGCCAAGGTGGTCGAGAAGGGCGTGCGCCTGCCCGCATCCATCTATGCCCTGGATACGACGGGTGAAAACGTACCGGGCACCGGCCTGGTATGGCGCACGGGCGATGCCGATTTTCCGGTTCTGCCCGCCTCCGCCGATATCTGGCCGGTGCCCTGGGCGGCACAGCCGGTTGCCCAGGTTCTGATGCGGATGGAGGATGGCAAGGGCCGCCCGATCTTCGCCGATCCCCGCGCGGTGCTGGAAAGGGCGGTGAAACGGCTGAACCGTCTGGGGCTGCGCCCGGTTGTGGCGGTGGAGCTGGAGTTCTATCTGCTCGATGCCCGCAGGCGTCCCGGTCAGCCGCCGAAACCGCCGCGCAGTGCCCTGAGCGGTCGGCGGGAGGCTTCCACCCAGGTCTATTCGCTGGACGATGTCGCCGATTACGAGGCCTTCTTTGGCGAAGTGACCGCCGCCTGCCGCGCCCAGGACATTCCCGCCGATACGGTGGTGGCCGAATATGCCCCCGGCCAGTTCGAGGTCAATCTGCGCCACACGGCCGAAGTGGCCCGTGCCTGCGACCACAGCCTGATGCTGAAACGCACGATCAGGGCCATCGCCCGCAAACACGGCATGATTGCCAGCTTTGCCGCCAAACCCTATGCGGAATTATCCGGCAGCGGCCAGCATGTGCATGTCAGCCTGCTGGACCGTGACGGCGGCAATGCCCTGCGGGGGCCGCATGTTCATGGCGGCATCGGCCTGTCGGATACGGCCCTGCATGCCCTGGCCGGATTGCAGGCGCATATGGCCGACAGCATGCTGGCCTTTGCCCCCAATGCCAATTCCTACCGGCGCTTTCAGGCCGGATCCTACGCGCCGCTGGCGCCGACATGGGGGGTGGACAACCGCACCGTGGCCCTGCGCATCCCGGGCGAGGGCGGGGCGGCGACGCGGATCGAACACCGTGTCGCCGGGGCCGATGCCAACCCCTATATTCTGGTGACGGCCCTGCTGGGCGCCATGGCCGAGGGGATCGAAAAAAAGGCCGTGCCGGGGCAACGCATTACCGGCAATGCCTATGAACAGGTTCCGCCCAGCCTGCCGGCAAGCTGGGAGGCTGGCCTTGCCGCCTTTGCGGACAGCCCCTTCATCGAACGCTGTTTCGGCGCGGATTTCCAACGCCTCTACCACCGGGTGAAGGCAGAGGAGCGGGCGAAATTCGAACGCATCGTCACCCCGACCGAATACGACTGGTATGTCGACGTTCTTTAATTTCTCGGCCTCAGTCTGTATCAGGTCGGTGCAGTTTTCGGCTTGTGCGAGGCATGGATGATTAGATTGGTTGTTTTTTTGCCATCGTTGGTTGAGAGTTGAGGTGCACGGGAATTTTCGCCGGATAGTCTGTCCCGCCTTTCCTCAGATTTCCGCCCCTCCTCAGGGCCTGTCCCGCCTTTCCTCAGACCAGGTCGAAATCGGGCAGGACCCGGTCCGGGGGGGTGTGGCCGTCGATGAAGGTCTTGATGTTGATCAGCACCTTTTCGCCCATGTCGATGCGCCCCTCGATGGTGGCCGATCCCATATGCGGCAGCAGCACCACATTGGGCAGTTCCAGCAGCTTGGGGTTGACGGCGGGTTCGTGCTCGAACACATCCAGCCCCGCCCCGGCAAGCTTGCCGTCGCGCAGCATGCGGGTCAGGGCGTTTTCGTCGATCACCTCGCCGCGCGAGGTGTTGACGATATAGGCATGGGGCTGCAGATGCTTCAGCCGCCGGGCCGACAGCAGGTGATAGGTCGCCGGCGTGTGCGGGCAGTTGACTGAGACGATGTCCATCCGCGCCAGCATCTGGTCGAGGCTTTCCCAATAGGTGGCTTCCAGGGCTTCTTCAGCCTCGGCGGGCAGGCGGCGGCGGTTGTGGTAATGGATGGACAGGCCGAAGGCGCGTGCCCGTTCGGCCACGGCCTGGCCGATACGCCCCATGCCGACGATGCCGAGACGCTTGCCGGTAATGCGGTGGCCGAGCATATGGGTCGGCGACCAGCCGGTCCAGTTGCCCTCCCGCAGCAGGCGTTCCCCTTCGGTCAGACGGCGGGGCACCGCCAGGATCAGCGCCATGGTCATATCCGCCGTATCCTCGGTCAGGACGCCGGGGGTATTGGTGACGGTGATGCCCCGCTGGCGGGCCGAGGCGATATCGATATGGTCGATGCCGGTGCCGAAATTGGCGATGAGGCGCAGATTGGGCCCGGCCTGGGCCAGAATGGCGGCATCGATGCGGTCGGTCACGGTGGGGACCAGAATATCCGCCTCCTTGACGGCGGCAATCAGTTCCGCCTTGCTCATCGGCTTGTCTTCGA
>JALXAG010000055.1 GCA_026992315.1 Sneathiellales bacterium
GTTTCCCGAATGGGGACAGCGCGGCTGAGCCCGTCAGCGCCCGGAACGCCCCAGCCTGCGGCGGAGAAAATCCACCATCGCCCGCACCCTGATCGGCAAACTGCAGGCCGCGGATATCATCCTGACCAGCGTACCGATCTATGATTTCTCCGTCCCTTCCGCCTTCAAGGCCTATATCGATCATGTCCTGCGTACCGGGTCAATCTCCTGAAAGCCGTGATCTTCGATATGTTGCCAAAGACGGGCGGCAACGGGTCCTCGCGCGCGTTGTCTGAGACGCGCCGCCGTCAGGGCAACGCTGCCCCCGCGTAAATGCCGCCCCTCGATCGAAATCAACCTGCCGTCGCGCAGTTCGTCCGCAATCAGAAACGAGGGCAGATGCCCCCAGGCCATCCCCTGCAGGATGATTTCCTTCTTGGTCAGTTGATCGCCAACCGTCCACTGCCGGGCCCCCTCGACAATGTAATGGCTTTGGCGGGACAGCCGCCGGGCCGTGTCCCTGATGATGCATTGAGCATAAGGGGCCATGGCCTCGGGCGTAATGCGGTCGCCGATCGCGAAATCGAGAAATCCCGGCGCCACCACTGGTATGAAACGAACAGGGCACAGATCGATGAATTCAAAACGCAGATCGCTCTTGTCGATGGGGTGGAATATCAGATCGGCCTCACCGTCGAGCAATCTTTCCGCCGGGCCCGACAAGGTTTCGAAATGCAGATCCAGGCGGGTATCCGGACAATCGGCGAAAAAACGGTTCAGAATGCCGAGCGTCTGCGCCAAAGGGCAGGCATCGCCAATGACAACGGCTATTGAGGCCTCCGCCCCGGCGGCAAGATGCGCCGCATAATGCTGCAGCCGGCCGGCATCGGCGAGAAAACCCCGCACCCGCTCATGAAAAGCCCGCCCCCGATCGGTCAGGGACACGCGATATCCGCTGCGATCGAACAAGGGGAAACCGAGTTGTTCCTCCAGCGCCCTGACCGCCGTGAAAACGGTCGGATGCGTCCGGTTCAGAAATTCCGCCGCCGCCTGAAAGCCGCCATGTTCGGCCACGGCGGCGAAACAGCGCAGCTGATGAAGCGTCGGACCGCCGTGGAATGCTGAACGGCTCATGTCGGAATCGGTCCTCCTGAATTTTAGTGATATATAACAGTCTTTCTTATTATTTTGTAATATTTTTATTTCCTCATTCCGCCTAAGCAGGAACGCATCGATCGAAACCGAAAGGAACGACAATGCGTGCGATCATCATCAAACAACATGGCGGGGCGGAGAATCTGGCGATTGAGGAATACCCCGATCCCGAACCGCAACCCGGACATGTTCTTGTCGAGGTCAAAGCCTTTGGCCTCAACCGGGCCGAAATATATTTTCGTGAGGGGCTTTGGGGCGACGTCGCCAAAATCAGCGGCATCGAATGCGCGGGAACCGTGCGCCACGATCCGGCAGGAAAGCTGAGTGCCGGACAGCCTGTCATCGCGTTAATGGGCGGCATGGGGCGCAGCATCAACGGCAGCTATGCCGAACTGGTGTCGGTTCCGGCCGGCAATGTCGTCCCCGTGGAAAATCCGCTCTCCTGGGAGGCCCTGGCCGCCCTGCCCGAATCCTACGCCACCGCCTGGACCTGCCTCAAAAGCAATCTCGGGCTTGAAGAAAAGGATTGCGTGCTGATCCGTGGCGGCACCTCCGCATTGGGGCAGGCCGCCATCAATATCGCCGTGGCGGAAGGGGCCCGTGTGCTGGCCACGACGCGGCGGGCGGAGAGATTTGCCACGCTGGAACGGCTGGGCGCCGAAGCGCTGCTCGAAACACCCGAGCTGAGCGCGACGATAAGGGAACGCCACCCCGACGGCATCGATGCCGTTCTGGATATTGTCGGCAACAGTACGATCCTCGATTCCCTGGCCATGGCACGCCCCGGCGGGCGGGTGTGTCTGGCCGGCTTCCTTGGCGGCGGTGCCCCTTTGAGCGAATTCGATCCCCTGACCCAGATGCCGAGCGGGGTACAGTTCAGCTTCTTCGCCAGCGCCTTTATGTTCGGAACCAAAGCCTATCCGTTATCCGCCATTCCCTTTCAGGACTTCATCGACCGCGCCGATAACGGCACCTACAAGGCAGAACCGGCAAGGGTTTTCGATTTCGGACAAATCGCCGATGCGCACCGCTTCATGGAAAGCGATGCGGCAAACGGCAAGATTGTCATCCGTGTGCAGAACTGACCGCTTAACGTACCGGCCAAAAAAAAGGGCCGCCGGTGGCGATACCGGCGGCCCTGCCGTTTACGGAAGCGTTTGCAAAACCGATGCAATCAACCCCGTGCGGCCGGTTTGCGGGTACGGACGATCTGATATCCGCTGCGCCACAGATAACGCACCGGAACGCTGAGCATATGCACCAGACGCGTAAAGGGGAACAGCAGGAAGATCGTCAGTCCCAGGAACAGATGCAGCTTGAACACCGGGCTGACATCGACAATGTAGGAGGGGGCATTGAGATCGAAGGTGAAGATACCCTGTGCCCAGGCCATCAGACGCAGCATCTCCTCCCCGTCCAGATGCTGGGCGGAAACGAAGATCGTGCCCAGCCCCAGCAGCAGCTGGATATAGAGCAGGATCAGGATCATATTGTCCGAAAAGGAGGATGCCCGGCGGATACGCGGATCGTACAGGCGCCGGTGCAGCAGCAGCGTCGCCCCGATAAGCGCCATGACCCCGGCGATGCCGCCGACGGTCATCGCCATGATCTGCTTGAAGGTATTGCTGAGCCCGAGGGCATGAAACACCGCAACCGGCGTCAGCAGGCCGACGAGATGGCCGAAAAAGATGATCAGCACCCCGACATGAAACAACACCGAACCGACGATAAGCTGGCGACGGCGCAGCAACTGGCTGGATCCGGCCCGCCAGGTATAGGGGTCGCGGTCATAGCGAATGATGGATCCCACCGCCAGCACCGCCAGCGCGATATAAGGATAGATCCCGAACAGAAAATTGTGCAGTTGGAGTGGCATTGCTGAGCCTCCCTTAACCCGTATGACCGGCGCTGCCCGCCGGTATCTTGGCTGTACCCTCTTCCGGCGCGAAACGGCGCACGAGATTTTCCGCCAGCGGACATCCCGCCTGCCCGTCCGCCCCGCCGGGGCCTGTGGGGCCGAAAGTCACGGCTTCCTCTTCCCAGATGCGGTCCAGAGCTTCCAGATCCTCCGGGTCGTCATCGGGTTCCTGCAGCAGTTCGGCGACGATCTTTTCATCCGCCTTACCGCCCGCCAGCGCCTTCATCGCCGTGAAAACCGCCGCATAGGGGCTTTTGCGTTTCAACAGGCGCTGATACAGCGCTTCGATGACATGCAGGGGTTCGCCAAGCAGCTGCGCTGCCTCGTCTTCCGGCAGCAGGCTGAGGAACTCCAGGAACATCGGCAGATAATCCGGCAGTTCCCTGGCCGTCACCGTGAAACCATGGCGCTCATACATTGCCAGCAGATCGACCATGGCCTGACCGCGGTCCCGGCTTTCGCCATGGATATGTTCGAACATATGCAGGGAAAGCGAACGGCTGCGGTCGAACAGCAGCACATAGCGTTCCTGCAGGTCGAACAGATCCCTTTCGGCCATTTCATCGATCAGGGTCTGTACCGCCTGCCTTTCGGCAGGCGGCAACAGGGCCTCGCCCTCAAGCACGGCGGCAAACTCGGGCGCCGCCTCCTGAAGGGCCTCTGTCGGATAGGACAGCAGAACCGACAATATCTTGTATGTCCTGGCCATCACATCGCCTCCGTCGGGGTCTGAACCCGCTTGCGCTTCGGCTTGCCGAACAGATCCGCGGTACTGGATCCGCCGGAACAGCCATTGCCGAAGCTGAAGCCGCAGCCGCCGCGCAGATCGTAGACATCGTCGCCGATCTCGCGATGGGTCGTCGGAATGACGAAGCGATCCTCGTAATTGGCAATGGCCATGTAGCGGTACATTTCCTCGATCTGCGCGGGCGTCATGCCGACGCGTTCGGCCAGATCGGTTTTCGCTTCGCCCTCGATGCTCTTTGCGCGCATGTATCCGCGCATCGCCAGCATCTTCTCCAGGGCCGCCGCGACCGGCTCTTCCTTGCCGGCAGTCAGCAGATTGGCCAGATAACGCAGCGGAATGCGCAGGCTGCGCACGTCCGGGATATCGCCATCGACACCGATCTTGCCCGTCTGCGCCGCGGCCTGAATGGGGGACAGCGGCGGCACGTACCAGACCATCGGCAGGGTGCGGTATTCCGGATGCAGCGGGAAGGCGATCTTCCATTCCATCGCCATCTTGTAGACCGGCGATTTCTGCGCTGCCTGCAGCCAATCTTCCGGAATGCCCTCGCGGCGGGCCTGTTCGATCACCTCCGGATCGTTGGGATCGAGGAAGATGTTCAGATGTTCCTGATACAGGTCCTGCTCGTCATCGGTCGAGGCGGCTGCCTCGATGCGATCGGCATCGTAAAGCATCACGCCGAGATAACGGATACGCCCGACACAGGTTTCGGAGCATACCGTCGGCTGCCCGGCTTCAAGACGCGGGAAGCAGAAGATGCACTTCTCCGATTTGCCGCTGTCCCAGTTGAAGTAGATCTTCTTATACGGACAGCCGGAAACGCACATCCGCCAGCCGCGGCATTTTTCCTGATCGATCAGGACGATGCCGTCCTCCTCGCGCTTGTAGATGGCGCCCGAGGGACAGACCGCCACGCAGGTCGGATTCAGGCAATGCTCGCACAAACGCGGCAGGTACATCATGAAGGTGTTCTCGAACTCGCCGTAGATATCCTTCTGGACCTGCTCGAAATTGTAGTCCTTGGAGCGTTTGGAGAATTCACCGCCAAGGATTTCCTCCCAGTTGGGACCCCAGTGAATCTTCTCCATACGCTCGCCGGAAATCAGCGAGCGCGGTCGCGCCGTCGGGAATGCCTTCATCTCCGGCGCCGTCTGCAGATGCTCGTAATCGAAGGTAAACGGTTCGTAATAATCGTCGATCTCCGGCAGGTCGGGATTGGCGAAGATCTTGGCCAGAATGCGCCATTTCGGCCCCATCTTCGGCCGGATGCCGCCCTTGCCGTCCTTCTCCCAGCCGCCGTTCCAGCGCTTCTGGTTCTCCCATTCCTTGGGAAAGCCGACGCCGGGCTTGGTTTCGACATTGTTGAACCAGGCGTATTCAACGCCTTCGCGGTTTGTCCAGACGTTCTTGCACGTCACCGAACAGGTGTGACACCCGATGCATTTATCGAGGTTCAGCACCATAGCGATCTGAGCGCGTATTTTCATTCTGCTGCCTCCTTGCCCGCAGTGGCGGGCTCGTCCAGCCAGTCGACCTTTTCCAGTTTGCGGACGATGACGAATTCATCCCGGTTGGCGCCGACAGTGCCGTAATAGTTGAAACCGTATGCCTGCTGGGCGTAACCGCCGATCATATGCGTCGGCTTCAGCACCGTGCGCGTGACCGAATTATGGATACCGCCGCGCTGGCCGGTGGTTTCGGCACCGGGCACATTCACGATCTTCTCCTGCGCATGATACATGAAGATCGTGCCTTCCTTCATGCGCTGCGAGACGACCGCACGGGCCACCAGGGCACCATTGGCGTTGTAGGCCTCGATCCAGTCGTTATCCTCGATCCCGGCCTTGGCCGCATCCACCTCGCTGATCCAGACAACGGGACCGCCGCGGTTCAGCGTCAGCATCATCAGATTGTCCGTATAGGTGGAATGAATGCCCCATTTCTGATGCGGGGTGATGAAGTTCAGCACCACCTGCGGCTTGCCGTTCTTCTTCTGATCGATCACCGGTTTGACCGTCTTGGTGTCGATCGGCGGACGATAGACGCAGAGCGCCTCGCCAAAGGCCCGCATCCAGAGATGATCCTGATAAAGCTGCTGACGGCCGGTCAGGGTCCGCCACGGGATCAGCTCGTGGACATTGGTATAGCCGGCATTGTAGCAGACCTTCTCCGATTCCAGCCCCGACCAGGTGGGCGAGGAGATGATCTTGCGCGGCTGGGCGACAATGTCGCGGAAACGGATCTTCTCGTCCTCCTTGGGAATGGCCAGATGGGTATGATCGCGCCCGGTGACCTTGCTCAGGGCATCCCAGGCCTTGACCGCAACCTCGCCATTGGTTTCCGGCGCCAGCATCAGAATGACCTCGGTCGCATCGATGTCGCTGTCGATCTTCGCCAGCCCCTTGGTCGGACCCTCCTCCTGAACAGTGCCATTCAGATCACGCAGAAGCTCGACCTCGTGCCCGGTGTTCCAGCCGATACCCTTGCCGCCATTGCCGAGCTTGTCGAGCAACGGCCCCAGCGCGGTGAAGCGCTTGTACAGATTGGGATAGTCGCGTTCGACCACGGCAATCTGCGGCATGGTCTTGCCCGGCACCGGTTCGGTTTCGCCCTTCTTCCAGTCCTTCACATCCAGCGCCTGGGCAATTTCCGCCGGCGTGTCGTGCTGGATCGGCACCAGAACGACATCCTTTTCGACGCCGAGAACTTCCGGCGCCACTTCGGAGAACTTCCGCGCGATGGTCTTGTAAATCTCCCAGTCGCTGCGGCATTCCCATACCGGATCCGTCGCCGCGCTCAGCGGGTGGATGAAGGGATGCATGTCCGAAGTGTTGAGGTCGTTCTTCTCGTACCAGGTCGCCGTGGGCAACACGATATCCGAATAGACGCAGGTGGTGGACATGCGGAAATCCAGCGTGACCAGCAGGTCCAGCTTGCCTTCCGGCGCATCGTCGTGCCAGACGACCTCCTGCGGCTTCTTGCCGCCCGCATCCCCCAGATCCTTGCCCATGACGCCATGGCTGGTGCCCAGCAGGTGCTTGAGGAAATATTCATGCCCCTTGCCGGAGGATCCCAGCAGGTTGGAGCGCCAGACGAACAGGTTGCGCGGCCAGTTCAGCGGATTGTCCGGATCCTCGCAGGACATTTTCAGATCGCCGGACTTCAGCCCTTCGACGACATAGTCCTTCGGATCCTTGCCCGCGGCCTCGGCCTGGCGGGCCACCTCCAGCGGATTGGTCTGAAGCTGCGGCGCCGAAGGCAGCCAGCCCATGCGTTCGGCCCGGACGTTGTAGTCGATCAGCGCCCCGTCCCACGGCCCTTCCGGTGCCGTCGGCGAGATGATCTCATCGACACCGAGGGTTTCGTAACGCCACTGGTCCGTATGGGCATACCAGAAGGAGGTGGAGTTCATGTGCCGGGGCGGACGGTTCCAGTCCAGCGCGAAGGCCAGCGGCAGCCAGCCGGTCTGCGGACGCAGTTTCTCCTGTCCGACATAATGCGACCAGCCGCCGCCCGACTGGCCGATACAGCCGCACATCACCAGCATGTTGATGATGCCGCGGTAGTTCATGTCCATGTGATACCAGTGGTTCAGCCCGGCACCGAGAATGACCATGGATTTGCCTTGGGTCTTCTCGGCATTGGCGGCGAATTCGCGGGCGACGGTGA
Organism: Sneathiellales bacterium; assembly: GCA_026992315.1. Classification (GTDB taxonomy): domain Bacteria; phylum Pseudomonadota; class Alphaproteobacteria; order Minwuiales; family Minwuiaceae; genus JALXAG01. The sequence continues at coordinate 7,470 of JALXAG010000055.1, forward strand.
TGATCTGCTCTGCCGGAACGCCGGTGATCTTCTCCGCCCAGGCCGGGGTGTAGGGATGCGGCTCGTCATAGGATTTGGCCACGTTTTCCCCGCCAAGGCCGCGGTCGAGACCGTAATTGGCCACGAAAAGATCGAAGACGGTGGCAACCAGCGCCTCCCCTTCCTTGAGCTTGACCACGCGCACCGGCACCTTGCGGGTCAGCACATCCGGATGGTCGGTACCCTCGAAATGGTCGTGTTCGCGATTGCCGAAATAGGGGAAGTCGACATCGGCGACATCGTCATGGTCGACATCCTGAATAAAGGTCAGCTTCAGGCTGATATCCCTGCCTTCGGCATCCTTTTCCTCCAGGTTCCACTTGCCGTCCTCGCCCCAGCGGAAACCGACGGAACCGCGCGGCACCACGATCTCGTTGGTGTTTTCGTCAATGGCGACGGTCTTCCATTCGGGATTGTTCTCCTGGCCCAGCGCATCGGCAAAATCGGAGGCGCGCACCAGCCGTTCCGGAATGTAGCGGCCGTCGCGCTTCACCAGCCGCACCAGCATCGGCATATCCGTGTACTGGCGGACATAGGACTGGAAATATTCCGCCTGGCGATCCAGATGGAATTCGCGCAGGATCACGTGGCCCAGCGCCATCGCCAGCGCCGAATCCGTCCCCTGCTTGGGGTGCAGCCACATATCGGAGAATTTCGCCGCCTCGCTGTAATCGGGGCTGACGACGACGCTCTTGGTGCCGCGATAGCGCGCTTCCGTATAGAAATGCGCGTCCGGCGTACGGGTCTGCGGCACATTGGAGCCCCAGAGCATCAGGAAACCGGAATTGTACCAATCGGCCGATTCCGGCACATCCGTCTGCTCGCCCCAGGTCTGCGGCGAGGCCGGCGGCAGGTCGCAATACCAGTCGTAAAACGACATGCAAACACCGCCCAGCAGCGACAAATAGCGCGAACCGGCCGCATAGGAAACCATCGACATGGCGGGGATGGGCGAGAAACCCATCACCCGGTCGGGGCCGTATTCCTTGGCCGTATAGGCATTGGCGGCGGCAACGATCTCCGACACCTCATTCCAGTCGGCGCGGACGAAACCGCCCAGGCCGCGCTTCTTCACGTATGAGGCCCGCTTCTTCGGATCCTGAACGATCGACTTCCAGGCGGCGACGGGGCTCATGCTCTTGCGGGCCTCGCGCCACAGACGCAGCAGATGCGAACGCACCAGCGGGTATTTCACCCGGTTGCCCGAATACATGTACCAGCTGTAGCTGGCACCGCGGCTGCAGCCGCGCGGCTCGTGATTGGGCAGATCCGGGCGGGTGCGCGGATAATCGGTCTGCTGGGTTTCCCAGGTCACGATGCCGTTTTTCACATAGATCTTCCAGGAACAGGACCCGGTACAGTTGGCCCCGTGGGTGGAACGCACGATCTTGTCGTGCTGCCAGCGCTTGCGGTAACCGTCTTCCCAGCTGCGGTCCTCATGGGTTGTCACCCCGTGGCCGCCGGAAAAGCTTTCGGTTTCCTTGCTGGCGAAGAAATTCAGGCGATCAAGTAATTGGCTCATCGCACGGTCTCCTTATGGGTTCTGCACGTAAGCGTTCTTACGCAGATAGAACCACCAGTTGATGATGATGCACAGGGTGTAGAAGGCGGCAAAGCCATACAGCGCATATTCCGGCGTCGTGGCCTTGATCTGCTCGCCGAACACCTTCGGAATGATGAAGGCGCCATAGGCGGCGACGGCCGATGTCCAGCCCAGCACCGGGCCGGCCTGCACCTTGTCGAAGACGATGGCGATGGTGCGGAAGGTCGAACCGTTGCCGATGCCGGTGGCGGCGAACAGGATCAGGAACAGGATCAGGAAGGGCACGAAATACTCTTCCGGCGTTGCCGAGGCATAGGCCTGCTTCATGAAATAGGCGACACCCAGAGCGCCGGCGACCATGATCACGGAAATGATCTGCGTGACCTTGGCCCCGCCGATACGATCGGCGATCATACCGCCGACCGGGCGGATCAGCGCGCCGATGAACGGGCCGGTCCAGGCGAACATCAGGGCGCTGGGGCCGTTGGGATTGACCGTATCGTGGGTCATGACGCCATCGACCATGATGTGCTGGAAGCCGAAGACGATCTTGATCGCCAGGCCGAAGGCCGCCGCATAGCCGATGAACGAACCGAAGGTCATCGTATAGATGACAGTCATCGCCCAGGTGTGCTTGTTGTTGAAGATCTTGTACTGATGGCTGAGGTTTTCACGCACGGTACCCGGTATCAGCTTCAGGGCGAAAACGGTCGCGGCGATCACCAGCGGCAGCACGATCCACTTGCTGACGTTCAGGCCCGAGCCGCCCGCGTTTTCCGGCAGCATCAGCCACAGCCCGGCACCGGCAGTAACGAAGCCGATCGCCAGCATGCCGAGAATTTTGGCAAAGGCGCTGAGCGGCGAGCCGATATTGGGCGAAACATGTTCGGTGACGATGTTGTTCATGCCGATCCAGGCGATGATCACCAGCGGAATCAGAATGGCGACCCAGATGAAGCCCGCATTCTGAATATAGGTTTCGGTCCCGGCCGGGATCTTGCCGATCAGGGTGCCCGAAGTGTTCTTCAGGATCATGGCCTCGCCGCCGAAGATGCCCACCGTCATGACCAGCGGCACCAGAATCTGCATGGTGGTGACGCCGAAATTGCCGAGCCCGGCATTCATGCCCAGCGCATAGCCCTGAATCTTCTTCGGAAAGAAGAAGCTGATATTGGACATCGAAGAGGCGAAGTTACCGCCGCCGAAACCCGACAGCAGCGCCATGAGCTGGAACTGCCACAGCGGCGTGTTCGGATCCTGCAGCAGGATGCCGGTGCCCAGCGCCGGCAGGATCAGAAGCGCCGTGGTCAGGAAAATCGTGTTCCGCCCCCCGGCGATACGGATGAAGAAGGATGAGGGAATGCGCAGCGTCGCACCCGTAAGCCCGGCAATTGCCGCCAGGGTGAACAGCTCCGAACGCGAAAAGGGAAAGCCCAGATTGATCATCTGAACGGTGATGATGCCCCAGTAAAGCCATACCGCGAACCCGACCAGAAGGCAGGGAATCGAAATCCACAGATTGCGGTTGGCGATCCGCTTGCCTTCGGATTCCCAGAATTGCTCGTCTTCCGGATCCCATACAGTAAGATCTTTTGCCATTGTTTTTTCTCCATTCACTTACGCTGCAGCGCGTAACCGGTTCCGGTCCGGCGCCGGGGCGCCGGACCGGGAATGATGATCAGGAAGCCTTGCCCTGCTTCGTGGTGACGGGCGTTTCCGGGACATCGCTGAGATACTTCTCTTCGGCGATCTCCGGATATTTCCGGCGTTCCATCATGCGGATCGCGACATGCATCCAGATCGTGCTGACGGCCACGATGATGAACAGGGCCATATAGCTGCTGGTCCAGATGCCGGTCAGATCGTTCAGCACGCCAAACAGAATGGGCAGAACGAAACCGCCAAGGCCGCCGATCATGCCGACCAGACCGCCGACCGCACCGACATGTTCCGGATAATAGACGGGAATGTGCTTATAGACCGCCGCCTTGCCCAGCGACATGACGAAGCCGAGAATGACCGTCAGGGTCACGAAAACCGGCAGGCTGATGCCGAAGGAAAATTCGATCGGCCCGTTGATGCCCTGCACGATATAGCGGGTTTCCGGATAGCTGAGGATGAACAGACAGACGAGCGAAACGATAAAGGTCAGATACATGACGAAGCGTGCGCCCCATTTATCCGACATCCAGCCCCCGAGCGCACGGAAGATCGAGCCCGGCATGGCATAGGCCGCCGCCAGCATGCCCGCCGTCTTCAGCTCCAGCCCGTAGGCGCCGACATAATAGCGCGGCAGCCAGGAGGCCAGCGCGACGAAGCCGCCGAAAACGAAGAAATAATAGGTTGCGAAACGCCAGACCTGAATATTTTTCAGCGGGGCCAGCTGCATGGCGGCGCTGACCGGCTTTTCGCCTGCCTCCTTGCGCGCCTTGTGCGCCGGATCTTCTTCGGTGAACAGGTAGAAGATGATCGCCATGGCCACCAGGACGGCCGCATAGATCTGCGCCGTTTCTTCCCAGCCGAAGGCAATCACCAGAAAAGGAGCACCGAAGTTGGTCACGGCGGCACCGACATTGCCGGCACCGAAGATCCCCAGCGCCGTGCCCTGCTGTTCCTTCGGATACCAGCGCGAGACATAGGCCACGCCGACGATGAAGGAACCGCCCGCCAGGCCGACGCCCAGCGCCGCAACCAGAAACATGTAGTAGCTTTCCACCGAGGAGAGCAGATAAACGGCAACGGCCGTGGTCAGCATTTGCAATGTGTAGACCAGGCGCCCGCCGAACTGTTCGGTCCAGATACCGAGAAAGATACGGCTGACGGAACCGGTCAGAACCGGGGTCGCCACCAGAATGCCGAATTCGGTTTCCGACAGACCGAGGTTTTGTTTGATCTTGACGCCGATAATGGAAAAAATCGTCCACACAGCGAAACACACGGTGAACGCTATGGTGCTCATGACAAGCATGCGATGCCGTTTGCTTGCCGGGACTCCATCGAGATTGTTCATCTTCGTCCCCTCTCTTCAGGTGCCGCCATCCACAGTGGCATCAGCGGATGATGGCGAATGCGACGCTAGTGGAAAGGATTTATGAATGAATTCGCCGATTCTTTATTGACACAAGTCAATATGATGGCGAGACAACACACAAATAAATCGCAGCGATAATTATGCATGCTTAATAATTAACGTAATAAGGACGCATAAATGTATTATGTGCTGTTTTCTATTGACAAGAGATATGCATTTGCTTGATAAATATCAAAATTTTGTGGAGGCAAGAGATGCGCCCTGCTGACAAGAGCGCTGTTCGGCATCTGGATCTGTTCGCGGGCATGAGCGAAGAAGCCTTCGAGGCTCTGTTCGAAACCGCCTATCTCCAGCGTTTTCCACAAGGCGTTCAGCTGATCGGCGAAGGAGACCCGGCCGATTTCCTCCATGTCGTTCTGGACGGGCAGGTGGAACTTTTCGCCACCTGGAACGGGCGCGATACGGCAATCACAGTACTGCGGCCTGTATCGACCTTCATTCTTGCCGCCGTGCTGCGCGATGCCGTCTATCTGATGAGCGCCCGCACGCTGGAGGCTTCGCGCATTCTCATGATCCCGGCGGAAAAGATCCGCAGCGTGATGTTGGAGGACGCCGCCCTTGCCCAGGCCATGATTCGCGAGCTTGCCACCTGCTACCGACAAACGGTCATGAACCTGAAGAATCAGAAGCTGCGCACATCGACCGAACGCCTGGCCAATTATCTGCTGCGCCTGCACCAGCAACAGCAGCAGGAAAGCGTGACCCTGCCCTTTGACAAGCGTACCCTGGCATCGCTGCTCGGCATGACGCCGGAGAATCTCTCCCGCGCCTTCGGCACGCTCAAACCCTACGGGGTCGAAGTCAACGGCCGGGACATCCATCTCACCCGCCTTGACGAGTTGGAAGGTTTCGCCAAGGCCGATCCGCTGATCGACGTGCCGACCAACTGATGCCGTCACGCCCCCGCCGCCCGGCCCGCAGCCCTGTTATTCCACCGGCAAATTGGCCAGCCGCCCTTTGAGCGCCACCCCCTCGACACCGTGGAAATAACCGTTGGAGACGGGCATGTCGCCGGTTTCCTCGGCGATAATCTCATCCGCCGCCGCCACATCGAGGCGGCCATCGAGCACATCGCGGAAGGCCGCGGCAATGCGCACCATATCGCCGCTATGCGGCGACAGGCGGAAACGTCCGACGCCGATTTCACGCAGACGGTCGAGATCGCCGATCATGCTGCAATAGCTATAAGACATGGTCTGCACCCCGTTGACCGCGAGAAAGGCCTCGCCATCCAGGGTATCCAGATCCATGCCGTCGAGGTCGCGCTCGCAGACGAACCGGCAGTTGTCCTTTGACAGATCATGGCTGCGGGCATGATAGCAACGCGCCGAAATCGCCAGCGGCAGGCGGCCGAAGGCAAAGACTTCGAGCTCGGCCCCGCCATGGGCGGCAAGAACCCGGATCGAATCGGCGCTCAATTCCACCGGCAGCACCACGCGGCGGGCACCGCCGCGCACAAGATAACCGAAGGTACCTTCATTGTAGACATTGATCATCGGCCCGATCACATGAGGCCGGCCCCTGAGCAGGGAAACAGCGGCGATATCATTGGCTTCGATCAGGAAATCCGCGCCCCCCTCCGCCGTTTCCCGCAACTGGTGCATTTCGCGGCCGTTCATGATCAGCCCCAGGGTGGAAAGCACCACCTCCTTCCCGGCCGCCTGCAGCCGTTCGATCACCTCCGGCATGTGCGGGGCATGAAAGGGGGCGCGTTTGGAACAGACGGTCTCGCCGACATAGACCGTATCGACCGGCGCCTCATCGGCAATGCGGAAATAGAAATCCCGCCACCTGTCCGCCGGCCAGTTGAACAACACCGGCCCCATGCTCAGCTTCGCCTGCGCGTCTTTCATCGTTCTGCCGCTTTCCGTCAAACCTGCGTCGTTTTCAGCGCCATGTCTTGTTATAGGCGCCCGTCGTCTTCCTCTGCCCTTCCGTTACCGCGCTCAGATCCGCCGCCGGGACCGGCTCGCCGGCCGCAGCCGCATCGACGGCGGCGCGAAAGGCGGCAACCACTTGGGCGATATAGGCCCGCCCGCGCTGACGGCCCTCGATCTTCAGCGCCGTCACACCCGCCGCCATCAGTTCCGGCAGCATGGCGGCGGCATTCAGGCTGACCGGTTCCTCGAACAGATAGCGCGCCTTGCCGCCGGTGACGAAACGCCCCTTGCACAGGGTCGGGTAACCGGCCTTCTCGTCATTGGCAAAGGCATTGATGGTAAAATTGCCAAGGCGGGAAACCATCCGGTCCCCCTCATCGACATAACGCACATGGCTGGCCGGGGAACAGACGCCGTTCATGTTCGGCGATTCCCCCGTGGCATAGGAGGAAAGTGCGCAGCGGCCTTCGGCCATCACGCACAGCCCGCCAAAGACGAAGACCTCGGTTTCGATATCGACCTGACGGTTGAGCGCGGCAATCTCCGGCACCGTCAGCACCCGGGGCAGGACCACGCGGCGGATACCGAAGGCTTCCTTGTAGAAGCGGATCGCCTCGGGATTGGAGGCCGATGCCTGAACCGACAGATGCCGCCTCAGCCCCGGATGGGTGCGGGCGGCATAATCGGCCAGGCCGATATCGGCCAGAATGACCGCATCCGCCCCCAATGCCGCGGCATCGTCCACGGCACGATGCCAGGGGCCGGGATTGCCCGCCTTGGGAAAGGTATTGATCGCCACATAAATTTCCGTCCCGCGCTCATGGGCGTAATCCAGAGCCTGGCGCAGTTCGTCGCGACTGAAATTCAGCCCCGGAAAATTGCGCGCATTGGTTTCATCGCGAAACCCCAGATAAACGACATCCGCACCGGCATCGACGGCGGCATGAAGCGAGGCGGGGGTTCCCGCCGGGCAGACCAGTTCCAGCTTTGGCATGGTTTTTCCGTCCATTTTCAGCGATGATCCGCGGCATGGCGCGCCGCGGCGCGACGGGTTCGGCCCAGACGGTCGATCCTTTCTTCCAGCCGGCGCAGCTTCGCCGCCTGGGCATCGCTGCGGCGCATGGCCGGCGCAATCAGTGCATCGCGCAGCAGATCCATGTCGCGGCTCACCAGTGCCAGAAGGGCACCTGCACCATCGCCCGCGCGGCGCAACGGCGCCGCCAGCGGACCGAAGGCCGCCATGAAATCCTCGCGCATATCGACCTCGGCCCCGTCGACGGCATTGCGCAGGGCCAATACCGCCTCCGTATCGCCTTCTATCGTCAGTTCGCGGGAAAAGAACAGGGCATCGCCGTCGCGTCGGCCTTCCAGCAGGCCGATCAGTGACATCAGCGGCCCGCGAATGACGGCCGTCCACGCCGCCGCCTTCTTCTGCGCATCGCTCCGGCGCATGGCTGTCAGCGACGGGCGCAGCGAATCCGGGCGCAGAATGAAAACGAAGGGCAGATCCACCGGATCGATCAGATAAACCGGCTCATCGAGACAGGAGAGACGTTCGAAAATTTCCGGGTGACGGCGGTGAATGGCCTTCATCGCCGCATTCAGAACCGGTTGCAGCGGCGCCAGCGGCAATGGCCGCAGCAGCAATCCCGCCAGCAATACCGGGGAAAAAGGCGGCGTTACCGTCTGCCCCTTGCGCATTGCCGCTGCCGTGCGCCCTGCAGGCATATCCTGAATGGGTCTGTCCGCTGCGTTCATCTTCTGCCGGCCGCTCCCCTTCGATGATATCCGAAGCTTCCCTCCGGAAGGCGGACCCTAACTCCTCGTGAACCTCCGCTCCCATGATCTCGGTCAAAAATGACGCATTCAGCGCCGGCACCCCCGCAGACTGGTTCCATATGGAACCTGAAGCTCGAATTATCCCTGCCGGCAGTATAGAATTGCCCCATGAACGAAGAACATCGGCACAACAGGCGCCGCGGCCATGAGCGGGGGCGGAAAATGCAGAAGGTCAGCCCTTCCCCGGCCCCGCCTTCCCGGGCGCTGACATGCCCCAGACCCGAGGCCATCGCGCGCATGGCGCAGATCTTCAACAATTTCGCCTTGCCGGTCTACCGCCATCTGGAGCAGGCATACGGTCTGGCCCGTGTCGAATGGATCGTCCTGATGTGGACGGTCAACAATCCCGGCATCGGCGCCAACGAGATCGCCGCCCAAAGCGGCCAGCCGAAAAACAGCATCAGCCGTGCCGTTCAGGCCCTGCAGAGCCGCGGTCTCATTGCCCGCCAGCCCGATCCGGAGGACGGGCGCAGGCGCCCCCTGGTCGCGACGGATGAGGGACGCGCCCTGTATGAACGCATCATTCCCTGTTTTCTCGAACGCGAACAACGGCTGTTCGCCGCTTTCAGCAACGAGGAAAAGCAAAGCCTCGAACGGCTTCTCAACCGGCTGGCGGCACAGGCACACAGCCTTGGCGGGGAATACTGAAAGAAGACGGGGCCATGCTCTGGCGGCGCGGGCCGATTGAGGGTAGGCTGACACGGCATCATAGCGGAATCTCTTTATAATTAAGGACAACGGCAACCGGCACCCATGAGCGACAATTTCATTCACTATGGCAGCGTGCAGAGCGACTGGATCGATTACAACGGCCATATGAACGTGGCCTATTACAGCCTGGCCTTCGATCAGGCGCTCGATTCCTTTTTCGACCGCATCGATCTGGGCAAGGCCTATATGGCACGCAGCCAATGCTCGTTCTTCGTGCTGGAGAGCCATATCTGTTATCTGCGGGAAGTGCATGAAGGCGATGAACTGGCCTTCCGCCTGCATGTGCTCGATTGGGATGAGAAGCGCCTGCACTATTTCCTGACCATGCACGAGCGGGACGAACAGGGCCGCTTTCACACCGACCCGGCCGCCACCAGCGAACAGATCGGCATCCATGTCGATATGCGCAGGCGCAGGCCCACCCCCTTCCCGCACGCCCTGCACGACATCTTCACCCGTGAGGCGGCGCGGGGCCGCGAAAGCGTGGATCCGGCCCGCATCGGGCGCATCATCGGCATCCGCAGGCAAAAGGCGCTGAACGCATCATGACAGGAAAAACCACCGCCCTCGCCCTGCTGCTGGCCATTGGCGGGCTGTTTCCAGCCGCCGGAGCCCGGGCCGCCTGCACCGATTTTCCGGCCCGCGGCGTCGACTGGAGCAACTGCCTGATGCAGGATCAGCAGCTGGAGCAGACCGATCTGCGCGACGCGCGCCTGCGTTATGGCCGTTTCGAAGGGACGCGGTTCGCCGGGGCCGATCTCAGCGGCGCCGATGCGCGCAACGCCAAATTCGTCGAAGCCGATTTCACCGGTGCGATCCTGAAGGGCACCCGCTTCAACCGCGCCGATCTGACCAAGGCCATCCTGCAAAAGGCCGATCTTCGCAAAGCCGATCTGCGCCGGGCCAAGCTTTACCGCGCCAATCTCCGTGAAGCCGATCTGACCGGCGCCCGCCTGCAGGGGGCGGATTTCCTCGATGCCGATCTGACCGGCGCCCGCTGGGTAGACGGCAAAACCATATGCGCCAGCGGTTCCATCGGCCGCTGCCGCCGCGAATAGCCCCGCCGCCGAGAGAGGCTTTCAAATCAGGCACAAAAAATTCTATAAGGGCTCCATGCAAGAGCAAACAGACACGATCTCCACCGGTATCGCCGCCCCCCTGCCCCCCTATCTGGAAGGCGTCAACCCCGCCCAGCGCGAAGCGATCGAAACCCTGGAGGGGCCGCTGCTGGTTCTGGCCGGGGCGGGCACCGGCAAAACCCGGGTGCTGACGGCACGGCTGGCCCATATTCTGAGCACGCGCAGCGCCTGGCCCAGCGAGATTCTGGCCGTCACCTTCACCAATAAGGCCGCGCGCGAAATGAAGGAGCGCGTCGCCGGACTGATCGGCGAGGCGGTGGAGGGGATCTGGCTCGGCACCTTTCATGCCATCGCCGTGCGCCTGCTGCGCCGCCACGGGGAATGCGTGGGGCTGGAACGCAATTTCACCATTCTCGATACGGACGATCAGCTGCGCCTGCTGAAGCAATTGCTGGAAGCCGAAAACATCGATCCGAAACGCTGCCCGCCGCGCCTGCTGGCCGCCGCCATCGACCGCTGGAAAAACGCGGCCAAAACGCCGGAGAAACTGAGCGCCGCCGAAGCCCAGTCGGTCGCCGAAGGGCGCGGCAAGGATCTGTATGCCGCCTATCAGGCCCGGCTCAAGGCCCTGAATGCCTGCGATTTCGGCGATCTGCTGCTGCACTGCGTCACCATCTTCACCGAACATGCCGACATCCTGGCCGAATATCAGCGCCGCTTCCGCTATATTCTGGTCGATGAATACCAGGATACCAATGTCGTGCAGTATCTGTGGCTGCGCCTGCTGGCGCGCGAGCACGGGAATATCTGCTGTGTCGGCGATGACGATCAGTCGATCTATGGCTGGCGCGGGGCCGAGGTCGGCAATATTCTGCGCTTCGAGAAGGATTTCCCCGGCGCCCGCATCATCCGGCTGGAACAGAACTATCGTTCCACCGCCCACATTCTTGCCGCAGCCGACGGCATCATCGCCCATAACGACGGGCGGCTGGGCAAGACATTGTGGACCGATACCGGCGAGGGCGAGAAGGTCGCCGTCCATGGCGTCTGGGACGGCGACGAGGAAGCCCGGCTGGTCGGCGAACTGATCGAACAGCGCCAGCGCGCCGGCTGCCCGCTCAATGAAATGGCGATACTGGTGCGCGCCGGTTTTCAGACCCGTGCCTTCGAGGAGCGGCTGCTGGTCATCGGCCTGCCTTACCGGATGATCGGCGGGCGGAAATTCTACGAACGGGCGGAGATCCGCGACGCCACCGCCTATCTGCGCGTCATCGTTCAGCCGGCCGACGATCTGGCCTTTGAGCGCATTGTCAACACCCCCAAACGCGGCCTCGGCGATGCGACGCTGCGCCTGGTTCATCATCTGGCCCGCAAGGGCGGCATTCCACTGACGGCGGCCGCGCGCAATCTGGTAGAGACCGACGAACTGCGTCCGCGCGCCCGCAGCAGCCTGCGCAAACTGCTGGACGATTTCGACCGCTGGCGGCGTCTGGCCGGCGAATTGCCCCATACGGAACTGGCGGAAATGGTGCTGGATGAAAGCGGCTATACCGCCATGTGGCAGGCCGACCGCTCGCCCGAGGCGGCGGGACGGCTGGAAAACCTGAAGGAACTGATCCGCGCCATGGAGGGTTTCGAAAACCTGCAGGGATTCATGGAACATGTGGCGCTTGCCACCGAAGGCGAGGACGGCGACGACGAAGACAGGATCAGCATCATGACCCTGCATGGCGCCAAGGGGCTTGAGTTCGACACCGTCTTCCTGCCCGGCTGGGAGGAAGGGTTGTTTCCCCATCAGCGCGCGCTCGATGAAACCGGCAATGCCGGGCTGGAAGAAGAACGCCGCCTGGCTTATGTCGGCATCACCCGTGCCCGGCGCCACTGTCACATCCTTTTCGCCGCCAACCGGCGCATCTACAACCAGTGGCAGGCCAGCATTCCCAGCCGCTTTATCGATGAACTGCCGCCGGAGCATATCGAACTACAGCGCCGCGGCGGCATGAATGCCGGTTTTCACGGCGGCGGCAGCACCGCCGCCCCCTGGCGGTCGTCGGTATCGGCCAGCCGGCAAGAGGAAAAGGGCGGGGAAGGCGAATACAAAGCCGGCATGCGCGTTTTCCATCAGAAATTCGGCTACGGCCTCATCCGCCAGAGGGACGGCAATCGCCTGGATATCGATTTCGACAAGGCCGGGCGCAAGAAGGTCATCGACAGCTTCGTGGAACCCGCATGAACGACACGTCATCACCCGATTTCTGGCAGCTTCGCCTCGAAGGCGATCCGGCAACCGTTCAGGACCTGGCCCTGCGGCTGGAGGAGGAGGCTCTCTCCGTCACCGCGATGGAGATGGAGGAACAGCGCCGCTGGTTTCTGGAAGCCCTGTTCGCCGACAGGCCGGACGAGCAAGGCCTGTCCGCCCTGCTCGGCGGCCATGACTTTACCCTCGCCTTGCTGGAGGCGGAGGATTGGGTTTCCCGCTCCCAGGAGGCGCTGGAGCCGGTGCGCGCCGGGCGCTTTTTCGTCCATGGCAGCCATATCGCCCCGCGCCTGTTCCACTTCCGCCACAACATCCGCATCGATGCCGGGCGCGCCTTCGGCAGCGGACTGCATGAAACCACCTATGGCTGCCTGCTGGCCATCGACCGCATCGCACGCGGACGCGGCATAGACCATGCCCTCGACATGGGATGCGGTTCCGGCGTGCTGGCGCTGGCGATTGCCGCCACGGGGCCGGCGCGCATCGATGCCATAGACAACGATGCCGATGCCGTTGCCGTGACGGCGGAAAATGCCCGTCTCAATCACCGTCAGCGGCAGATACGGGTGCATCTGGGCAGCGATCCGCGCCGCTGCGGCGTCGGCGGCTGCGATCTGATTGTCGCCAATATTCTCGCCGGCCCGCTGACCGCGATGGCGCCATCGCTGAGCGCGGCCCTGGCCCCGGGCGGGCAGATGGTGCTCTCCGGCATTCTCAACCATCAGCGGCGCATGGTCGAAAGGCGCTATTTCAATCAGGGACTGCGCCGGCAACGCTGCCTGCGCATCGGCGCATGGTCCACCCTGTGGCTGGAAAAACCTGTAACGGGCTAGATTAGCCTGATGAAGGGGATTCCCCGCCTCCCTCTGCGCGCGCCTCATCGGCCCGCCTGCCGCAATGGGGACAGACCGTCGTCTTGTTCATGGCCTGTATTTCCTCCAGAAACGCCGCCCCCAGCACGCCGGCGGGCAAGGCGAACATGCCGATGCCGAACACGGCGATGACTGAACCGAGAAACTTGCCCAGCGGCGTGACCGGGTAGATATCGCCATAGCCTACGGTAGTCAGGGTAGCGATTGCCCACCACATGGCCGCCGGAATGCTGGAGAAGGCCTCGGGCTGGGCATCCTGTTCGGCCATGTATATGAGGCTGGAGGCCAGCAGCAACAGCACCGCCAGCAACACAAGGCTGAAAACAAGCTGCCCCCATGTGTTCACCAGAACCCGCCCGAAAACCTGCAGGGCCTTGGAATATCGGGCGATTTTGACAAGGCGCAGCAAACGGAACACCCGCAGGATCCGCAGCATGCGCAGATCGGCGCCGCCGGCGGCAATATAAAACGGCAAAACCGCCAGCAGATCGACGATCGCCATCGGGCTCAGCATATAGCGCAAGCGCCCGCGCAGCGGATCGCGGTAACGCGGATCCTCCGCACAGCTCCAGAGCCGCAACAAATATTCGACCGTAAAAACAGCGACGGAAAAATATTCGAAGCCGGTGAAAAAGGCGCCATAACGCTGCCCGAAGGATCTGACACTGGCCAGAACGATGGCGGCGGCATTGGCCAGAATAAGCCCAAGAAGAAAGAAATCGGATATACGCCGCAGGGGATGGCGGGAATTCTCCTCCATCAAAAGGCCGTATACAAACCGGCGCAGCCGCTTTCCGATTACCATCTTCTCCCCCGTCTGCTTTCAGAATTGTGGCACTCATGCATACAATAATATGTCTTTTTATCCAGACTATTGGTATAAACACAAAGGATAGGAGCGAAAAACCCCGGCAGGAATCTGATACTGGAGAAACAGGAGCATGAGCAAGGCCAATACGAAGCCGGCAGCGGAAAAACCCCCTGTCGCCATCGACAGCCAGGATGTAGCGCCGCGTATCGGCACCGGTTATCCGCCGCCCTATGACGAAATCTGCCGCTATCGCGAAAAAAGAAAGCTCGGCGATGTTTTCGGCCTGACCCAGCTCGGCGTCAATCTGACGACCCTGCCGCCGGGGCAGGGATCCTCGCTGCGCCACTGGCACGAGAACGAGGATGAATTCGTCTATGTCATCGAAGGCGAACTGACCCTGATCACCGATGACGGCGAACAGGTCATGACCCCCGGCATGTGCGCCGGCTTCAAGGCCGGGGTCGGCAACGGCCACCATCTGGTGAACAAATCGGACAAGCCGGCAAGCTATCTCGAAATCGGCACCCGGGCCGAACAGGAAGTGGCCTATTATTCCGATCACGACCTGATGACGGTCAAGGACGGCGGCTCTTTCCGCTACACCACCCGCGACGGCAAGCCCGTGTGACAGAAACTACAACACCCGCATAACCATGGCACAGGATACATACAGAAACTTTAAGGAATTGCAGGACAAAGAGCCTAGGAATAACTATAACATCGTCGAAAAAAGGCGCAACACCTCACCTGTGGCAATAATTGCGCCACATGGAGGAAAAATAGAATATCACACGTCCTTAATATGTAAACAAATAGCTAAACACGATTATAGTTATTACTGCTTCGAAGGGAAAAGACATAATAAAAATTGTGAATTACATATTACATCTACTAATTTTGACGAACCAAAATGTCTTGACCTTATATCCTCCTGCAACATCGTGGTCGCGATACACGGATGCAAGAACCCGCAGAGTGACAGGAACCCGCAGAGTGAATTGACATATCTGGGAGGAAAAGACGATTCTCTCAAAACTGAAATTCGGTCCAGATTAGAAGAATCTGGATTCAGCGTTGATGAATGCGCAAAATTTTCAGGATCTCACAAAGATAATATTTGTAACCGCGGCGCCAGGAAAAAAGGCGTTCAACTTGAAATAACCAGAACGCTAAGGAATAAATTGAAAGAATGCCCTGATAAACTGAACAGATACACGGAAGCGATCAGGGCCGCAATCCGCGATGAAATAGGAAAAAATCGATAACGACTCCACAAAAAAGCAGCCCCGCCGGGAAGGCGCGGGACCGCTTTTCATGTCTGCCGTTGGCGGCGGCAGGGTATCAGAGATTCAGGCAGAGGGAAAAGTGCCCCGATCAGGCGCATTTCCCCTTCGCGCGGGCATCGTTCTCGTTCGCCGCATCGTCGTTGGCGGCGCGGTCGAGATTGATCTTGCCGTAAACGGCGGCGCGGATTTCACCGCGGGCGATGCCGATATCGGCCAGTTCGCGGTCGCTGTAGCTGCTCAGCTCCTCCAGCGCGATCCGGCGCATGCGCCGTTCGTGCAGTTCCGCGCGCAGGGCATCGTACTTGTTCTTGATGAAACCGGCCAGCTTGCCGATCATGGCGCCGAAAAGGGCGGCGCGTTCAGCCCGTGCCTTGTTCATGATATCCACCTCGTTCAGGTTGCCGGCAGGACCAAGAGCGATCTTCCTTTCCGCCACCGGCGAAATCTTCGCCCGGGCCCGTGCCTTGGCCAAATTCATGTCAACCATTTGTCTTCTCCTTCGCATCCGGTCGTTCGTTACCGGAGATATTGCGTTGCACAACGGCTTTTACAACAAGCGACGGGGCCGAATCCCACAGAAATATTGCAGCGCAGCATTGCAGTTTCCGCATATCTCAAAGCGATTGCATAATCGGGGTGGCGGCGGGCATACTCCTGACATCTGAGTTTCCGGAACGATGGGTCGATGCAGCAAATGACAACTCCGAACGGCATCCTTGCCGACACCACGCTGAATGCCGCCGAAGCCGAGGCACTTCTGGACGGGCTTGCCGCCGCGCCGCCAAGCGGCAATACGGCGGCATTGCAACCCCTCATCCCCGGAAATCCGGACTGGGCGGCACTGCATGCCTATCTGCGCCGCCGCCATGAAGAATGGCGCCGGGCAATCGACGGCGGCGATAAATCCGCCCGCCTGCAGGCATTGCGCGAGGCCCTGAAAAAACAGGGGGCGGATGCCTTTCTCATCCCCCGGGGGGACGAGCATTTCGGCGAATATGTGCCTCTTTGCGCCGAAAGGCTGGCCTGGCTGACCGGATTTACCGGCTCCGCCGGTCTGGCCGTGGCCGGGCCGGAACAGGCGGCGATTTTCGTCGACGGGCGCTATACCCTGCAGGTCCGCGCCGAGACCGACGCCACCCTGTTCGAACCCCGCCACATCGGCGACGAACCGCCCCATGAATGGATCGGCGAACATCTGGCGGGCAAGGTGCTGGGCTATGACCCGATGCTGCATGCCCCCGCCGCCATCGCCCGGCTGAAAAAACACTGTCGCAAGGCCGGGGTGAAGCTATATGCCCTCAAGGAAAATCCTATCGATGCCATCTGGGAAGACCGCCCCCCGCCGCCGCTGGGCCCGGTTATCGCCCATCCACTCGGCTATGCCGGAAGGAAAAGCACGGAAAAGTGCCGCGAATGCGCCCGGGCCGTCGCCGCGCAGGGGGCCGATGCCGCCATTCTGATCGCCCCCGATTCCATCGCCTGGCTGCTGAATATCCGCGGCGGCGATGTTCCCTGCACCCCGCTGGCCTTGAGCTTCGCCATCCTCCATGCCGATGGCGGCGTCGACTGGTTCGTCGATGAACGCAAACTGACGCCCGAGGCCAGAAACAGCCTGCACCGGCAGGTCCGTCGCCACCCGCCCTCCGCGCTGGCTGAAGCGGTCCGCGATCTTGGCCGCCAGGGCAGAACCGTCCTGATCGATGCCCATGCCACGGGCATCGATC
>JALXAG010000056.1 GCA_026992315.1 Sneathiellales bacterium
CACCACCACATGGGCCGCCCCCAGCCCCTGCACGAGGATCCGGTCGATGAATTCAGATGCCGAAAGCGATGCCAGCGCCCGATCGAAAGTCAGCGCCACCAGAATATCGACACCCTCATCCTCCAGCAGCAGGGCCTTGCTGCGCAATGTGGTCAGGCGGAAGGGCGGGGCATCGGGGGCGAAAAACTGCCGGGGATGCGGTTCGAAGGTCAGCACGATCAGATCGAGGCCGCGGCTTCTGGCGATGGCGCGGCCGCGGGCGATCACCGCGGCATGGCCGCGATGGACGCCATCGAAATTGCCTATCACCACGACACCGCCCCTGTTTTCGGGGCGGATGCCGGTTTCATGCCTCAATATCTGCATGATGTGCCTTTCAGCTTTGAGGACAGAAGACCCCCGGACCGGAAAGGGCCGGTCAGGCCGGCACCAGCAGCAAGGCCTCGCCTTCCAGAACCGTGCTTCCGTCGACCCGACAGACGCAGGCGAAGGAGACGCGGCGGCGGTCACGGTCTATGGCGGTGACCTCCACCATGGCATCGACCACATCGCCGGGGCGCACCGGCGCCTTGAACTTCAGGGTCTGGGACAGGTAAATCGCCCCCGGCCCCGGCAGGCGGGTGCCGAAAATCGTGGAAATGAAGGATGCCGAGAGCATGCCATGGGCAATCCGCCCCTTGAACATCGATGCATTGGCATATTCGTCATCCAGATGCACCGGATTGTCATCCCCCGAAAGGGCCGCAAAACGTTCGATGTCCTGATCGCTCACCGTCCGGCTGTATTCGGCACTCATGCCGACGGCAAGATCGCCGATGCCATATCCCCGCGTCATCGTTTCCGCTTCTGCCACAATACGCTCCTTTCCGGCCACGCCGCGGCGGCATGCCGCTCTACTGTCATTGTGCAATGCAACCTTATATCGTCAGCCCCGGGCCCCTGCAACTTTCCTGCAATAAAAGCGGCGCAGTAAAGGGCGCATTTACCAATTTTTAGCTCTCTGCCCATAATCTGCACCTGCACCGGGTCGCTGAGCCGACGAACACAGCGGTCTGAATCGGAATTTGATCTTAAACGTTAGGGAAGGGTTGAAACATGGCAGTCGACATGAACATGTCGATACTTATCGTCGACGATTACAAGACGATGCTGCGTATCATCAGAAACCTGCTGGTTCAGCTTGGATTCAACAATGTGGACGAAGCCAGCGACGGTTCTCAGGCGCTGTCCATGGCACGGTCGAAAAATTACGGGCTGATCATTTCCGACTGGAACATGGAACCGATGACGGGTTATCAGCTCCTGAAGGAAATCCGCGCCGATGCCAAGCTGAAATCCCTGCCTTTCATCATGATCACGGCGGAATCGAAAACCGACAATGTGATCGCAGCGAAAAAGGCCGGCGTGAACAACTACATCGTCAAGCCCTTCAATGCCGCGACGCTGAAGAACAAAATTCAGGCGGTTCTGGGTGAATTTTAATGACAGCCGTGCCCGAACTGCAGGCAACGGTCGAATCGCTTTATCGCGATTGCCGCGACCTGGCGCGCTATATCGCCAATGCCCGCAAGGAAATCGCTCAGATACGGCCTTCCCGCCTTAAGCAGGAAAAAATTCCCCGGGCGGGGGAAGAGCTGGATGCGATCGTCAAGGCAACGGAACAGGCCACCAATACCATCATGAACGCGGCCGAAACCATCATGGGTTCGCCGGGAGACGAGGCCGTTATCAACGACGCCTGCATGGAAATTTTCGAGGCCTGCTCCTTCCAGGACATCACGGGCCAGAGAATCACCAAGGTCGTCAAGACCCTCAAGCATATCGAGGAACGGCTGGACGGATTACAGGCGGCCTGGGGGCCGGAGCTGGGTTTCGAGGAACCGGAAGAAGAAGAGCCCGAAGGCGAAGAAGCCTTGCTGAACGGGCCGCAGCTCGAAGGCGAGGGCATCGCTCAGGACGATGTCGACAGGCTGCTGGAAGAAACCGGGGAGACAACGGAAAAGAAGGAAGAAGTAAGCCAGGACGACATCGACGCCCTGTTCGACTGACCTGTCCGGCCAGGCCATCGGGTCATGGCGGCCCGTGACTTTCCCGTCACTCCCGAACGTCCGGCAGATCCGGCGTTCATTCCCCTTACCAACGTAACAGAGGCATCGCCATATCGGGCATGCAGCCATGGCGGCGGCACAGTTCCGTCAGCCCGCCGCCGCCATTGTGCAATTCTTCGTTATGGATACCCCCGGTAATCAGCAGGGTGGCAAGCCCGGCGGCAGCCGCACCGGCGATATCGGTGCGCAGGGAATCCCCGACCATCAGCACCCGTTCCGCCCCCAGCATCTGCCGGGCCAGCTCGAAGGGGGCGCGGTGGGGCTTGCCCAGCCACAGCACCCTGCCGCCCCGCTCCTCATAGGCCTGGGCCAGCAATCCGGCACAGGCCACCAGCCGCTTGCCGTGCCCGACATGCAGATCGGGATTGGCACAGAGCATCGGCAGGCGGCGCGCCAGTGCCCCGCGCAGCAATTCTTCGTAATCGGCGGGCGTTTCATCGTCGCCGATACCGGTAAGAAGAACGAAGTCGGCCTCCTCCGTATGCTCCGCCTCCTCCAGATCCAGCCCGGCAACGATATCGCGCGTACGCGGCGGCCCCTGGAAGACATAACGCCGGCCGGATACCCGCACCCCGTCCAGCCCCCCGGTCAGCGCAAGGCGCACCGTTTCGCCCGAGGTCAGCGCCATGCCGCTCAGTTCCTCGTCCAGCCCCATACGGGTCAGGGCCCTGGCAACCTCTGCCGCCCGCCTTGGCATATTGGAAAGGAAGATATACGGCTTTCCCATATCGCGCAGCTGTCTGAAGCAGTCGGCCGCTCCGGGAAAGAGCCGCCGCCCGTCATGCACGACGCCCCAGATATCGAAAATGAATCCGTCATAAAGGCCGGCGATTTCCTCCAGCCCCGCCACGGGGCGGCAATCGCCGCCGGCGGCAGAACGGACGGGAAGCTTCATCACAAGATTTCCCGGGCCAGACGGGGGCTGGAAAACAGATAACCCTGGGCAAGCTCTATGCCGGCATCGAGCAATTCGATGACACTGTTCTCGTCTTCCACATGGGTGGCAATCAGCTGCAGCCCGTATTCGGCCATCGCTTCGCGCAACTCGCCCGGATCGGTACTGGCCAGCGCCTGCTGATCGATATCCAGCAGCAGGTCGCAGTCGACCTTGGCGAAATCGACCTTGCGCCGGGCCAGCTCGGTGTAATCGACGCTCAGCGTATCGATGCCGTCTACCGACAGGCGGTAGCCGAAATCCTTAAGCCGCTGAAGCTGTTCGCTGAGCCAACGGTCATGCCCCAGCAAATCGGCGGCATTGAATTCCAGCACCACGAAATCGGACAGTTCGCGGTTCTCGACCAGAAAACTGGCGAACTGATCCATGAATTCGCGATCCCCCGCCGCCGAGGGCGACATGTTGAGGAAAAAAGCGGTCTTCAGGCCCTTGCGCCGGATCAGGCGGATGATCTGCACCGTACGGAAAAGAAGAAAATTGTCGATCGTCGCCATCAGCCCGTGCCTTTCGGCAAGCGGGATGTAGCGTTCCGGCAGAATGACTTCCCCGGCCTGATTGCGGATGCGCGAAAACACTTCGAAATGACGGGGCCGTCGCTGAGGCAGGGCCACGATCGGCTGCAGGTAGAGATCGACGCGGTTGGCCTCCAATGCCGCGCGGACCTCGCCAAGCAGGGCCTCGTCATCCTGGGGTTGGGCCAGAGGCATCCCTTCGGCAGCGGGCCCGGGGGCCGCGGCCGTCGCGGCGGTCCGGGCCTTGCGTTCCGTCAGCCGGGCCAGCAACCCGCGCACGATGCGCATTTCAGAGACCAGGTCCTGATTGCGTTCGCCGCTCTTCTCGATGCGCTGGCGCAGATTGTCCAGCTCTTCGGCGGTGCGCCTTTGCTTTTCGTCGAGATCATAGAGCGCTTCGAGAAAATCCAGCCTCTCCTCGCGCCGGGCCAGCCACTGATGAACGTTCAGCGCCAGCAGAAACAGAAACGCACCGGCGGCGGCGGAAACGGGATAGCCGATGGCGGGCATATAAACCGGCAAGCCGGCGGCAATGCCGATGGACACCGCCGCGTAAACCAGAAAAACCACAATATGCATTGCCATGAAGATCCGCCGCCTGGCCGTTGTGCCTGCGCGAATTATAGAGGCTTGCGCGCACCTGTCGAGGGCGGGCGTACCTGCCCGCTCTCAGCGCTCGCGGGCAAAGGTTTCATAAGCGGCCCACATCCGCGTCGCCGTGGTCAGCCAGCACAGGGCGCCGAAAACATAGGCGGCGGGAATGAAATATGCCGGAAACAGGCAGATGAACACGAACAGGGCGATGGTTTCCGCCCCTTCGGTCAGCCCGCCGAGATAATAAATCGACTTGCGCCCGCGCAGATCGGTGCTGAGGCCGTGTTTGGCGGCGAAAATCGCATAAGCCAGAAAGGACGTTCCCGTACCGACAAAGGAGAAGATCAGAAATGCCGCTGCCAGAGCGTTGCCAGGATCCGCCAGGGCAAAGCCGAAGGGAACCGAGGCATAGAAGATGAAATCGCCGACGATATCGAGATACCCGCCGAAATCGCTTGCCCCGTGCTGGCGGGCCACGGCACCGTCCAGCCCGTCGCTCAGCCGGTTGAGCAGAACGGCCGCCAGGGCGGCGGCATATGCACCGCCCGCCAGGGCAGGCACCGCCAGCAGCCCGACGGCCAGCCCTCCCAGGGTCAGATGATCCGCGCGGATGCCGGCCAGTGCCAGACGGCGTCCGGCCCGTTCCAGCCAGGGATCGATATGACGGCGGAGGGCTGCATCGAACATGTCGCGCTTCTAACCGCCGCAGGCAATGACGGCAGGACGGCAGCCCGCCGCCCGGCGCATCCGCAACGTCACCACCGCCAGAGCGTCCTGCCCGAGACCGACACGCATGGCCAGCAGCGGACGCAGCATCTGCAGCAGGCTGATCCCTTCGATACGCAGGTCGGCAATGCGCAGAACACCGCCATCCCCGCGCAGGCGCCAGGCCAGTTCAAGCCGCCGCCCGCCCATCTCCATGCCGATATTCGCCGGCAAGAACGCATGGGCATAGACATCATAGCCACCGGCAACGGCAATCACCCTGTCTATCCCGTGGCGGAAACCACGCATCATTGCCGGATCGAGGCGCAGATCGCCTATGAGGAAGGCGGGCAGAACGGCCGCGAAATCATCCACCTGACGCGCGCGCATTGCCGGCGCAGGCGGTGCCTTTCCCGCCGGACCGGCCAGAAAGGTGGCGATGGCCGTCATATCCAACATGCCGGGAAGCAGATGCAGCAACGCCTGCCGCCGCACGGACGCTTCCCCCGGCATCCGGGTGATCTTGTCGAATGCGGCCACAAAATCGTTCACCCGCCTCTGTGCCTGCAATTCCCCCTGCCCCGCCTGCGCCGCAAGCGATGGCAGAAGAAACAAAAACAGCCACAACGCCATTGCCGAGTGGCGGATTCTTCCCCCGCGCCCTGCATCCGGCGGCGACGCATTGTGCCCTGACGGCCTGTCGCGTTCCTTTCCGATCATGGAGAAACGATATCCGCCCGTGCTTGTAATCGCAATTGCCTGTGCGTAATCTGCCGTCATGAAGCCTTGTCCTTCCGATCCCGGCGACCCGACCTCAGAAGAGGAAAAAGGCCGCCGCGCCTGCCTGTCGCTTGCCACGGTCCTCATGCTGGTATTCGGCAGCATCGTCTTCATCGCCGTCGCCATCGTTCTGGCCATCGGCCTGTGGTCGGCGCGCACCAACACCTTTTCGCTGATCAACAGTCTGGTTCAGCAAACGGTCGATTCATCGGTCGACAAGATCGTCAGCCATCTCGAACCGGTGGAACGCCAGGCCCGCAGCATCGCCGAAGCCATTGCGGCCGGAGAGATTTCGCCGGAAAACGAAAAGGATCTCATCGGCTATATCCGCGCATCCTTCCGCCCGCTGCCGCAACTGGGCGGCACGGCGTTCATCGCCCCTGACCGCCGGGTGGTTCTGGTGATCCGCAAGGGGCCGGTCATCCGCTTCGACGGCAGCCGGGATCCGGATGTCGCCGATACCTTCGCCAATTTCAACAAGGGGGGCAACTGGGGCAGGCCGGTGGCGCGCAAGGATGAATCCGAGCGCCTTTCAACCGTGATGAACTATCGTATCCCGGCACGGCGCAACGGCAAGCTTCTGGGATTCATCGCCTCCACCGTGCGGATCAGGGATCTCTCGGTCTATCTCGGTTCGCTCGGGGCGCGTTTCGGCATCAACGCCTTCATCCTGTACGGCAAGGACCGGGTGCTCGCTCATGAGCTGCTCGGAAAGGACGATTACCCGGGTCTGTCGCCGCAAAACCCTCTGCCGAAGCTCGACACCTTCAGGGATCCGGTGCTCGCCAATATCTGGACAGGGCCGCGCCCCGGCAGGTGGGAGAACCCCCTGGCCGGGGAAATCGACGGTCACTTCATCGAAATCGGCGAAAAGACCTATCTGTTCACCTACAAGGTGCTGACCGGATTCGCCGACAAACCCCTGACCGTCGGCACCTATTATCCGGTGGAAAGCCTGTCGGCAGAACTGACCCGGCTACGCTGGGCGGGCGGAGCCAGCATTCTCGCCCTTGTTCTGGCCCTTGCCGCCGCCCTGTTCGTCGCAAGACGCATCGCCCGACCGATCGGGCTGCTGGCGCACCGGGCACGAAAGATATCCGAACTGGATTTTTCCTCCGTCCCCCCGCTGGGCAAAAGCCGCCTGCGCGAGCTGGACGAACAGGCCCGTGCCTTCAATGCCATGCTCAACGGGTTGCGCTGGCTGGAAATCTATGTTCCCAAACGGCTGGTACATCATCTGATCCGCCGCGCCGTCGGCCATCTGCCATCCGAACAGCGCAATGTCACCGTGCTGTTTACCGATATTTCGGGCTTTACCCGCATGTCCGAAGGATTGCCCGCCGCAGAGGTCGCCGATTTCCTCAACCGTCATTTCGCCATGCTGGCCGAAATCGTCGAGGACGAGGACGGCATGGTGGACAAGTTCATCGGCGACAGCCTCATGGCCTTCTGGGGCGCCCCCGATGAAACCGCCGATCATGCCGACCGGGCCATCCGCGCAGCCTTGCGCATGCGCGAAGCCATCGTCGCCGATAACGAAAAACGCCGGGCCGAGGGTCTGTCGCCGGTTCATCTGCGCATCGGCATCCATACGGGTCTGGTGACGGTGGGCAATATCGGCGCGCCGGGGCGGATGAACTACACCATCGTCGGCGATACGGTCAATGTCGGCCAGCGGCTGGAACAACTCGGGAAGCTTTACGCAAAAAAGGAATGCGGCGATGTATGCATCCTTTTCAGCCGCGACACCAGAACCGCCATGCACGAAGACCTTCCCCACCATTGCGCCGGCATGCACCGTCTGCCCGGACGCAGCCAGC
>JALXAG010000057.1:0-1945 GCA_026992315.1 Sneathiellales bacterium
GGGGGGGGGGGCATGGTGGGGGGGGGGGGGGGGGGGGGGGGGGCGGGGGCGGAGGGGGGGGGGGTGGGGGGGGGGGGGGCGAGGGCGGCGGGGATGGTGACGGTGGCGGCGAAGGCGGCGGAGATGGTGACGGTGGCGAAGGTTCCGACGGCGGTGAAGGCGGCGGAGATGGTGATGGTGGCGAAGGTGGCGAAGGCCGCGGTGGTGACGAGGGCGGTGAAGGCCACAGCGACGGGGGCGACGATCACGACGGAGAAGATCATGGCCCGGATCACGAAGACGGTACCCCCGGTATGGAAGGAGATGACACCGCCCCCTCCGCGGAAAAAGAAGATCATGAAACCGTGCGCGGTGCCCGTGTGCGCGGCGAAATCAAATCTTTCGACGAGGTCTATTCCTCTGTCCGCAACAAGATAAAGGGTGATATCATCGCCGTCGAGGTTGAAACCCGCAAGGGCGAAATCGTCTATGAAATGACCGTTCTGGGCGATGACGGGCGTGTCATGGATGTCACCGTCGATGCCCGCACCAGCAACATTACCGCTGTCAGGGAACGCTGATGAAAATACTGCTTGTCGAGGATGAAAACAGCATTGCCGAGGACATTCGCCAGGCATTGGAAGCAGCCGGCTATGTTTGCGATCGGGCCGATAACGGCGAGGATGCCTGGTTTCTGGGCGATACGGAAAACTATGCCGCGATCATCCTCGACCTGGGCCTTCCGGGCATGGACGGGATTACGGTTCTGAAAAAATGGCGGGCGGCGGAGATGAACACGCCGGTTCTGATCCTCACGGCACGGGGAAGCTGGATCGAACGGGTCGAAGGCATCGATGCCGGTGCCGATGACTACCTGCCCAAGCCTTTCCGGATGGAGGAATTACTGGCACGGCTGCGCGCCCTGCTGCGGCGGGCCGAGGGCAAGGCCTCACCCGTCATGCGTGCTGGTGATCTCGCATTGGATACGGCTCATATGCGTGTCAGCGTCAGGGGGATACCCGTCAATCTGACCCCGCTGGAATACCGCGCCTTGTCCTATCTGATGCACCGACAGGGGCAGGTCGTTTCCCAATTCGAACTGGCCGAACATGTCTACGGGCATGACGAAGAAAAGGAAAGCAATGCCATCGAGGTATTGATCGGGCGCCTGCGCCGCAAACTGAAAGCCGGCGTCATCAAGACCCGCAGGGGATTTGGCTATATCATCGAGGAGGCGGAGGCGCCATCGTGAAACGCGGCTCCCTGCGTCTGCGCCTGCTGCTGGCTGCGGCCCTGGCCATATCGCTGGCCCTTCTGGCGGCAGGAATCGGACTGCGCTATCTGTTCGAACAGCATGTGGAACGCCGCGCAACCCGGGAACTGGACAATATCGCCAAGCAGGTGATCGCCCTGATGCGGGTGACGCCAAAGGGCAAACTCATGCTGACCGGACAGCTGAGCGAGCCGCGTTTCTCCATTCCCTATAGCGGCATCTACTGGCAGGTCAGTGGCCCGGACGGCCCATTGCTGCGCTCCCGCTCCCTGTGGGATTTCGTGCTGAAAATGCCCGATGGCGATCTGGGCAGCGGCGGCCTCTATGAAGTGGACAGCAACGGCCCGCTGGGCACCAGCCTGCTGACGGTCATCCGCCCTGTCACCATGACGATCGGTGGCAAAAAACGGCACCTCAGCATCGCCGTCGCCCTCGATCACGCCGAAATATCGGCCTCTGTGCAGGACTTCACCCAGGAACTGATCATTGCCCTGGGAGGGCTGGCACTGCTGCTTTTTGCCGCCACCTGGGTACAGGTCGGCGTGGGATTGGCGCCACTCAACCGCCTGGCCCGTGAAATCGCCGCCATCCGCGACGGACGCAGTGCCCGGATCAGCCCCGGCCACCCCAGCGAGGTCATGCCGCTGGTGGATGAAATAAACGCCCTGCTTGCCCAGCAGGAACAGGCCATGG
>JALXAG010000057.1:1955-24487 GCA_026992315.1 Sneathiellales bacterium
CCGCCCGTACCCGTGCCGGCAGCCTGGCCCACGGCCTGAAAACGCCCTTATCGGTTCTGAGCGCGGCCCGGCGCCGCCTGAAAGATACTCCCCGTCCGGAGGATTTGGATTCAATCGGCCAGGAAATCGATGAGCAAATTCAGCATATGCGCCGGCATATCGACCGGGAACTGGCGCGGGCGCGCATCCGCGGCAGTACGGCGGGAATTCGCCGTACGACCGTCCTGAAGCCGCTGGTGGAACGCCTGATTGCCATGATGCAGAAACTGCCCCGTGGCGATCGTCTCGACTGGCGGGTCGATATCGGTGATGATATCGTGCTCGCCGCCGATACCGACGATATGGCCGAAATTCTCGGCAATCTTCTCGATAATGCCCGTAAATGGGCTGCATCCGTCATTGCCGTCACGGCGCGCCCGGCTCCTGGCGGCATCGTCATCGCCATCGAGGATGACGGCCCCGGCGTGGCGGAAGAGGACTTCGCCAATATCATCCGCCGGGGCGACCGAAGGGATGAAACCGTTCATGGCACGGGGCTGGGCTTGTCCATCGCCCATGATGTCGTCAGCGCCTATGAGCAGGAACTGACCTTCGCACGTTCGGCTTTTGGCGGATTTGCCGTGTCCTTCACCCTGCCGGCCGCTGGATATGACGGCATCGGCACATCCGATTGACAACACCGCAGCGCGGACTGACAATCCACCCTGCACTGCGGGAGGGATCGGTAATGAAAAAAGTGACACGGCGTACCCTGCTCGGCAGCGGGGCGGCGGCCGCGCTGGCCATCGGCGGCAGCATCTGGTGGAGCAACCGCAAGCCGCCTCTTGGCCTCGAACTCAAAGACACTGAAATCGAAAAGGCGCGGCAACTCCTGGCCACGGTTCCCTCGGTCGATATCCATACCCATGCCGGGCGTTCCTTCGTTCAGGGCGGAGAAGATCTCAGCCTGAAGCTGACGCTCTATGCCGCCATCGGCAGTTTCGAGGAGGATGCGGCCGAAGACATGCGCGCCGGGGAACTGACCGTTGCCGCCCTGGCCACGGTCAGCGATTTCGATGTTCTGGACCTGGGCGACAAGGGTCTGTCCGCCATCCGCCCCTTCCACCCCGGAGAGGCCTGGCGCAGTTACCAGAGACAGATCGCCCGCCTCAAATCCCTGATTGAACAGGGGCTTTTTTCTCCGGTCCGTACCGCGGCGGATATTATCGCCGTCAAGGCCGCAAACGGTATCGGCGCCTTGTTCAGCGCCGAAGGCGGGGATTTTCTCGAAACCGATCTGTCCCGGCTCGACACCGCCCATGATGACGGCATCCGCATCATCACCCTGGTGCATTACCGCCATAATGACATCGGCGACATCATGACCGAGGCGCCGAAACATGGCGGCCTGACCGATTTCGGCGCGCAAGTCGTCCGCCGCATGGAAGAAAAGGGCATGCTGATCGACCTGGCCCATGCATCGCGCAATACGGCCCGCCAGGTGCTGGATATCGCCGAAAAACCGGTATTGTTCACCCATACCGCCATACGCGGCACCGGCTTCGATCATCCGCGTTTCATCGACCTCGACCTTGCAAAGGCCGCCGTCGAGGCGGGCGGGCTGATCGGTGCATGGCCGGTCGGCATCGGCCTGTCCAGCCTTTCCGATTACGTCGATCAGATTTTCCGTCTCGTCGACTTGCTCGGCATCGATGCCATCGCCATCGGCAGCGACATGGATGCCAATTACAAACCGGTCTATTACGATTTCCGGCAATTGCCGCTTCTGGTTGCGGCTCTGATGCAGCGCGGAATGCAGAATCAGGAAATTGCCAAGATTGTCGGCGGCAATTTCATCCGTGTGTTCAAAAGCCTTGCCAATGGGTGATGAAAGGCTGTAAAAGCCTGTGCCACTTGGAAAATCTTCCTGAAACCCTGGAAAACATTCAGGACCGCAGCGCTGGATTTTCCATTTAGTACATGTATAATCCCTCTTGTCCTTGATCCAGATCAAGGCCGGAGTTTTGCGACGCAGTAGCCTGCCTGTTCATCCTTGCCGGGCTTGGATGGCAGGGGGGATATTGTGCGTGGACGGAAAACGCACATTCAGGAAACACTCATCTAGTTGGGGCGCAGAAATGCAGATAATCATTGGGGGCCTCCTCGTTATCGGCGCGCTATTGGGGCTGATAATGGCCGGCAAGGGCGACGATTCTGTCATGCGGCTGCATGGCAGTTTCATACTCATCGCCAGTCTTGGCGGTATCTTCGCGCTGATTAAGTCAGCCTATGACAACAAGGAAAAACCGGCCCAGGAAACGGGCTATATGGATACGGTCATAAAATATGGCCTGATCGCTTCCGTCTTCTGGGGCGTCGTCGGATTTCTCGCTGGTGACTTCATCGCCTGGCAGCTTGCCTTCCCGGCCCTGAATTTCGATCTGCCCTGGACCAATTTCGGCCGGGTGCGCCCGCTGCACACCTCGGCGGTGATCTTCGCCTTCGGCGGCAATGTGCTGATCGCAACCTCCTTCTTCGTGGTTCAGCGCACCTGCCGGGCCCGTCTGGCCGGCGGCGTGGCCCCCTGGTTCGTGTTCTGGGGGTACAATCTTTTCATCGTCATCGCCGCAACCGGTTATCTGCTGGGCGTTACCCAATCGCGCGAATATGCCGAACCCGAATGGTATGCCGACCTGCTGCTGACGGTGGTCTGGGTCGTCTATCTGCTGGTCTTCATGGGCACCCTGGCCAAGCGCAAGGAGCCCCACATTTATGTGGCCAACTGGTTCTATCTGGCCTTCATCGTGACGATCGCCATGCTGCACATCGTCAACAATCTGGCCATTCCGATCTCCCTGACTTCTTCGAAGAGCTATTCCCTGTTCGCAGGGGTGCAGGATGCGCTGACCCAGTGGTGGTACGGTCATAATGCCGTCGGCTTCTTCCTGACGGCCGGCTTCCTGGGGATCATGTACTATTTCATTCCCAAACGCGCCGAACGGCCGGTCTATTCCTACCGGTTGTCGATCATTCATTTCTGGGCGCTGATCTTCCTCTACATCTGGGCCGGTCCCCATCATCTGCATTATACGGCGCTGCCCGACTGGGCGCAGACGCTGGGCATGACCTTCTCCGTCATGCTGTGGATGCCCTCCTGGGGCGGCATGATCAACGGCCTGATGACCCTTTCCGGTGCCTGGGACAAGCTGCGCACCGACCCGGTTCTGCGCATGCTGGTGGTCTCGGTCGCCTTCTATGGCATGAGCACCTTCGAAGGGCCGCTGATGGCGATCAAGGCCGTCAACTCGCTCAGCCATTACACCGACTGGACCGTCGGTCACGTGCATTCCGGTGCTCTCGGCTGGGTCGGCTTCGTCTCCTTCGGAGCCATTTATTACATGGCACCGATCCTTTTCGGCCGTAAGCAGCTCTATTCGCTGAAGCTGGTCAGCCTGCATTTCTGGACCGCGACCATCGGCATCGTGCTTTACATCACCGCGATGTGGGTCTCGGGCATTCTGCAGGGCCTGATGTGGCGGGCTTATGACAGCCTTGGCTTCCTGCAGTACAGCTTTGCCGAAACCGTCGAAGCGATGCATCCGTTCTATGTGATCCGTGCAACCGGCGGGGTTCTGTTCCTCTTCGGTGCCCTGGTCATGGCTTACAACATCTGGCGGACGGCCCGTGGCGATGTCCGTGCCGAAGCGGGCGTTCCCGCCCCGGCCGCTGGTTGAGGAGACGACTGATGATACGTCACGCTACTATCGAGAAGAACTCTCTTTTGATGCTGGTGCTGGTGCTGATCGTCGTCTCCATCGGCGGCATCGTTGAGATCGCACCGCTCTTCTATCTGGAGAGCACCATCGAAAAAGTGAAAGGAATGCGCCCTTACACGCCTTTGGAACTGAAGGGGCGGGATATCTATATCCGCGAGGGTTGCTACAACTGCCACAGTCAGATGATCCGCCCCCTGCGCGACGAAAACGAGCGTTACGGCCATTACAGCCTGGCGGCGGAAAGCATGTACGATCATCCCTTCCAGTGGGGATCGAAGCGCACGGGACCGGATCTCGCCCGCGTCGGCAAGCGCTATTCCGACGACTGGCATGTCCTGCATCTGACAAACCCGCGTGCCGTGGTGCCTGAATCGGTCATGCCCGGCTATCCGTTCCTGGCGAAAACGCCGCTGAAATACGACGATATCGAGAAGCGGCTGAGAACCCTGGCCATGGAAGGGGTGCCCTACACCCCCGACATGATCAAGAACGCCAAGCGCGACCTTCTGGCCCAGCTCGATCCGGACAGCGACGATGCCGATGCCCTGATCGAATCTTACGGCGATAATGTGCAGCTGCGCAATTTCGACCGCCAGCCCGGCGCGCCGACAGAACTGGATGCGCTGATCGCCTATCTGCAGATGCTCGGCACCCTGGTCGACTTCTCGCAGTACGACGAAAAAGCCAATCAGCGCTGAGGAGGGATCGTCATGGACTATGAAACCGTTCGCGATTTCTCCGCCAATTACGGGCTGTACTACTTCATGGCCATCTTCGCCATCGTCGTGGTCTACGCCCTGTGGCCGAGCAACAAGAAGAGCTTCGAGGATGCCGCCAGCATTCCTTTCAAGGATGAAGGTCCCTTTACGGAGGATGATAAATGAGCGCCGCCGATAACAAGCCTCAAACCCACCCTTCCGATCCGGAAACGACCGGACATGAATGGGACGGCATCAAGGAGTTCAACAATCCCCTGCCCCGCTGGTGGCTGTGGACCTTCTATGCCACGATCATCTGGTCGATCGGCTACTGGATCCTGATGCCTGCCTGGCCCTTCCTGGGTGACGATTATTCCAAGGGCCTGCTCGGTTATTCCCAGCGTCAGGAACTGGCGGACGAGCTTGCCGCCGCAGAGGCCGCACGCAGCGAGATGAACGCCAAGCTGGTCAAAGCGGATCTGAGCAAGATCGAGGACGATCCCCAGTTGCTCGAATACGCCATGGCCGGCGGCCGTTCGGCCTTCGGCGTCAATTGCGCCCAGTGTCATGGCTCCGTCGGTCAGGGGGCCCCGGGCTATCCCAACCTTCAGGACAATGACTGGCTGTGGGGCGGAACGCTGGAGGATATCTCCACCACCATTCATGTCGGCATTCGCTCGACGCATGAGGATACCCGCTCCGGCGACATGCCTGCCTTCGGTCTCGATGAAACGCTGAACAAGGAAGAAATCGCCGCCGTGGCCGATTATGTCCTCTCGCTCAGCGGCAATGGCAGCGGCAACGAGAAGGGTGCAGAGATTTTTGCCGAAAACTGTGCCGCCTGTCATGGCGATGACGCCAAGGGCAACCAGGAAGTCGGTGCGCCGAACCTGACCGACAATATCTGGCTGTATGGCGGCGATCGCGCCACGGTGATCGAAACCATCACCAAGGGCCGGGGCGGCGTCATGCCGAGCTGGGAAGGAAAACTGGACGAAGCCACCATCCGCCAGCTTGCCGTTTACGTGCATACGCTGGGTGGCGGCGAATAGTGCTGGACTTTCCCGAAGGGACCACTATTTAACAGTCCGGAACTGTCAAACCAAGGGGGGCGGCAGCCCCCCTATTTGATTGAGGGTGAGCAGGATGGGCAAGCGGCCCACAAACAACCAGGCGGCACATGCCGCCGAAGGCGTCGAAAAAATCGACGTCAAGGCAGTCAACACTGCAGAAACGCGCAAACTCTACAAAAAGCGCGAGAAAATCCATCCCAAGGCAGCCAGAGGGCGTTTCAGAAAGCTGAAATGGGCGATCATGGTCCTGACGCTCGGCATCTATTACCTGGCGCCCTGGATCCGCTGGGACCGGGGACCGGGAGCGCCCGATCAGGCCATCCTGCTCGATCTGCCGGCACGTAAATTCTATTTCTTCTTCATCGAAATCTGGCCGCAGGAATTCTATTATGTCACCGGCCTGCTGATCATCGCGGCACTGGGTCTGTTTCTGGCCACCGCCCTTGCCGGACGCGTCTGGTGCGGCTATGCCTGTCCGCAAACCGTCTGGACCGATCTGTTCATCTGGATCGAGCGCAAGATAGAAGGCGACCGCAACGCCCGTATCAAGCTGGACAAGGCGCCCTGGACAGCAGGGAAAATAGCCAAGAGGGTCATCAAACATGTCCTGTGGCTGCTGGTCGGCGCACTGACCGGCGGTGCCTGGGTGTTCTATTTCGCCGATGCGCCAACCCTGGCACGGGAGCTGCTGACCTTTTCCGCCCCGCCGGTAGCCTATATCACCATCGCGGTTCTGACGCTGACCACCTATCTGTTCGGCGGTTTCGCCCGTGAACAGGTCTGCACCTATATGTGCCCGTGGCCGCGCATTCAGGGATCGATGTTCGACGAACAGTCGCTGCTGGTCACATATCATCCGAAACGCGGCGAACCCCGTGGCAAGCATAAAAAGGGCGAATCCTGGGACAATCGCGGCCATTGCATCGATTGCAAGCAATGCGTCGCCGTCTGCCCCATGGGCATCGACATCCGCGACGGACTGCAACTCGAATGCATCAACTGCGCCCTGTGCATCGATGCCTGCGATGCGGTCATGGACAAGCTGGGCCTGCCGCGCGGCCTGATCGGATACGATACGGTCGCCGGGCTAGAAGCCGTCACCCACGACGATCCTTACAAGAAAACCAGACCGAAGTTCATTCGCGGGCGCACCATCGTCTATACCTTGCTGATCGCCCTGGTCGGCGGGGGCATGCTGTATACGCTGCTCAACCGTGGCGACCTGGAACTGAACGTCCTGCGTGACCGCAATCCGCTCTACATCACCCTGAAGGACGGATCGATCCGCGACGGCTATACCATCAAGGTGCTGAACAAGGCCCACAAGACCCGCAAGCTGGAGCTCGATGTCATCGGCCTGCCAGAAGCGACATTGAAGATGATCGGCCTGAAGACCAAGACACCGCAGAAGCGCCTGCCCGTTACGGTCGGGCCTGACCAGGTGAAATCCCTGCGTGTTTTCGTTATTGTACCCCCTGACAAACTCGCCAGCGGGGCGGAGGAATTCGATTTCCGCGTAAAGGATACGGAAACAGGGCTTGTCCTGCGCCATGAAAGCGTTTTCAGGGGCCCGAAGAAATGAGTACCGTAATGACACAGACCCCGAAAAAACTGACCGGCGGCAAGGTACTGGCGATGGTGGTGGCCTTCTTCACGGTCATGCTGATTGCCGATGGTACCGGCGTGTATATTGCCCTCAACACTTTTCCCGGGCTGACCGTGAGCAACCCTTATGAAAAGGGGCTCAAATACAATCAAACCCTGAGAAAACGCACGGAACTGCGCGATCGCGGCTGGCAGCTTGGCGTCACCGTCCTGCCGGCCACGAAAATGAGGGAAATTCTCATCACGCTGAAGGACAGAGATAACCTTCCCCTGTCCGGCATCGTTTCCCGGGTCGTGCTCAAGCATCCCGTCGACAGCCGGCGCGATATTCCCCTCGATTTCAATGACCGCGAAAACGGCGATTATGCGCTGCTTCTCGATCCCGCGATCAGGGGACAGTGGCTGCTTGAAATCACCCTGACCGATCAGCGGGGAGAAACTTTCCTCGTCGAGCGTGAGATATGGCTGGAATAGGACCGGGACAGTTTCACAAACCAGCGGCGCCGGACAGCGCCGCCCTGTGCTGTCCGGCCGGCGCCCTGGCCGGCAGCACCGCAGGGGATCATGGCACGGATCCGGCCGCCGTCATCCCGGCCACCGCGAGCGATCCGGATGCGTTTATCCGCGAAACCGGCCCCGATCCCGAAACCGGCGGACAATGCTTCGCCCTCGATCTGGCGGTGGAAAATATCGATTGCGCCGCCTGCATTCCCCATATCGAACATGCATTGAAGCCAATTCCCGGTGTCATTCAGGCTCGGGTCAACCTTTCCACCCGCCGTCTGGCCCTCATCTGGCGGGGGGAGCGTTCCTTGGGCAAAACCCTGACAACACGCCTGGCCATGCTGGGCTATCGCGCCGTACCCTATTCACCGGAACGGTTGCGGGAAATCGAAGGCCGCAAGGATCGCGACCTGCTTCGTGCCATGGCCGTTTCCGGTTTTGCCGCCGCCAATGTCATGCTGATTTCCGTTGCCGTCTGGTCCGGCGCCGTCTCGGATATGGGGCCGGCGACACGCGATTTCCTGCACTGGATATCGGCCCTGATCGCCCTGCCCGCCGTCGCCTTTGCCGGCATGCCGTTCTACAGGGGCGCCTATGAGGGACTGAAGGCCGGTCGCATGACCATGGATCTGCCGATCAGCCTGGCGGTGATACTGGCAGCAGGAATGAGCCTGTTTGAAACCGCAAGCGGCGGCGAGCATGCCTATTTCGATGCCTCCGTCACCCTGTTGTTCTTTCTGAACATCGGTCGTTACCTGGACCGGCGGGCCCGCGAGAACGCCCGCTCCGCCGCCACGCAGATGATGCTGCTCGGCGCTGTTGCCGCCCAGGTGGAGGAAGAGGACGGCACCTTGCGCGCCCTGCCCGCCCGCGACCTGAAACCGGGCATGATCGTTCATGTTGCCGCGGGAGAACGGGTTCCGGCCGACGGCGTGCTGATCAGCGGGGAAACCCTCTTCGACACCTCCATGATCGACGGGGAGACCCTGCCGAAAAAAGCCGGCCGGGGCGAGCGTATCTATGCCGGAACGATGAATACCGGCATCCCGGCACGCATCCGCATCGACGCAGCGGGCGAGGATACGCTGCTGGCCGAAATCGTCCGTCTGATCGAAAAGGCCGAACAGGGCCGCACCCGTTACGTCCGCCTGGCCGAACGTGCGGCGGGGTATTATGCGCCTGCCGTGCATATCCTCGCCGCCCTGTGTTTCGGGGCCTGGCTCATGATGGATGCCGGATGGCAGGTGGCGCTGCTGAACGCCATTGCCGTGCTGATCGTCACCTGCCCCTGCGCGCTGGGCCTTGCGGTTCCTGCCGTTCAGGTCGTGGCCTCGGGCGGATTGATGCGGGCCGGCATTCTGCTGAAGGCTTCCGATGCGCTCGAACGCATCGCCATTGCCGACACCATCGTATTCGACAAGACCGGCACCCTGACCCTGGGGCAACCGCAGTTGCGTCCGGGCCCTTACGCGCCGGAGGATCTGGCCCTGGCGGCTGCCCTGGCGCGCGAAAGCCGCCATCCCCTCTCCAGGGCGATTGCCGCCGCAGCGGCCCATATGGAACTGCGCCTGCCCCATCTGCACGATATCGAGGAACGCCCCGGATACGGCATTCGTGGCCGCAACGATGCCGGGCAGGAAATCCGCCTTGGCAATGCCCGCTGGTGCGGGGTCGAGGAGAGCGGCGATACCCCTGAAACGGATGAAGACGAACAGGCAGGCATGGCGCAGATATGGCTGACGCGGGGCGGCAACGCCCCTGTCCGTTTCGTGCTGGACGACCTGCCCCGAGCCGATGCCGCGCAGACCATTGCCCGGCTGAAACAGATGGGCTACAGGCTTGCAATTCTTTCGGGCGATCGCGAAAGCGCGGTCGCACGGCTTGCCCGTACTCTGGGTATCGATGACTACAGGGCCGATCAGCGCCCCGCCGACAAGGCCGCCTATCTCGAAGAGCTTGCCCGCAACGGGCACAAGGTACTGATGGTTGGCGACGGGCTGAATGACGGACCGGCCCTTGCCGGGGCCTTTGTCTCCCTCTCCCCGGCCGGGGGAACCGATATTGCCCGCGCAGCCGCCGATGCGGTGTTCTCGGGCCCTTCCCTGCAACCCGTCATCACCATTATCGAAACCGCGAAAAGGGCACGGCGGCTGATCCTGCAGAACTTCGCCCTCTCCATCGCCTACAATTTTATTGCGGTTCCTCTGGCCTTTGCCGGCCTCGTTACCCCGCTGATCGCCGCCATCGCCATGTCCGGTTCATCCCTGGCCGTGACGCTGAATGCCATGCGTCTGAAGCTTTTTTTCCATAATAGGGGGCGTACTGCCGGCGGCAGCAGTCGGGAAAAGGCATTCACTGCAGAAAAGGCCGCGACATGACCGGATTGCTGTATCTGATACCCGCGGCGCTGTTTCTCGGCCTGCTCGGGCTGGGGGCGTTTCTCTGGAGTGTCCGCTCGGGTCAATATGACGATCTGGACGGGGCCGCCTGGCGCATCCTCTTCGACGATGACGAGGACAAGCCTCAAGAATAGCGCCATCGGGCCCCGCCCCCTTGAGAGCGCGGCGGCAATATCCGCATCCGGGCGCGGGAAACACGGGCAGGCAATCGACGCCATTCCCACGCATTCCTGCTTCATGTGTTTCCGTCATCCCCTGCCGGAAGCCTGAGCCTGCCCAGGCCCCCAGGTCAGGACTGCCGGGTGCCCTGCCCTTCGCCGATCAGGTCCTGATAGACATGCCAGCTGGCATGGCCGAGCACGGGAAAAATCACGATCAGCCCGACATACCAGGTGACGATTCCGATCAGCAGCAGCCCGGAAATGATCCATGCCCACAACAGCATCGGCCCGGGATTGGCGGCTACGGCACGCATGCTCATCATCATCGCCGAAAAGGCCTCCCCCCGGCCGGCAAGAACGAACTGCGCCGAAATCACGCTGAGCCCATAGGCAACGAGCGCGAAAACGGCACCGATCGCCGTGCCGATAATGAGGAAGGTCAGGCCGTCGGCCGTAGTCAGCATCCGTTCCATCAGCCCCGTCATGCTGAAATTCTCGCTGCCGACAAACAGGGCGAACAGCAGGCTGGCCACCCGCACCCACAGCAGCAGAAAAAGAAACAGCATCAACCCCAGCAATGCCAGTTGCCCCGGTGCCCGGCACGGGGCTGCAATCATCGTCCAGACCGACGGTTCCTGCCCCTTGGCCAGGCGACGTGAAGAATCGTAAAGACTGACGGCGAAAAGCGGTGCGACAAGTGCAAAACCCGTCGCCAGGATCGGAACGATCACCATATATTCCAGCCGCATCGCCGCCCAGGTCTGAATCCAGCCCAGAACGGCGACCAGCAATCCGGCCAGAATGCTGGTTTTCCAGCAATGCCTGAAATCCTCCCAGCCGCGGCTGAGCCAGTCCCACGGACGGGTTATTTCAACACGTGCTACGGTGATCATGGCAAAATTATCCAATGATCTGTGATATGGACGAGCAACCACGCTATATCTCCTGCCCTGTATCAGCCCAGAATGCGGGCCGTTCGTTTATGTTTTTGCCGATCTTTGCCGGCTATTACGTAGAGCATAGCATCAAATGGCATTTTTTTTAAGCTTTGCCACAATATGTTGATTTCAAAGCTTTTATCCTTAACAATTCCTCTGTCGTGACCTAACATCCGACGCGGGCCGGCAGCCATTCCCGGTCGGCAGGCACAACGGGAAAATGAAAACAAAAGGAAGCGGGAGGGAAAAACAAAAAACAAAAAACAAAAAGACAAGGCGGCACCAGGCTTGCGGATACAGAGGCCAGGATCGAACGATATCGCCGTAAACCCATCGCCATTCGCAGGTTGAACGGCTGCCATGCAGCGGCGGAAAGAAGGAACGAAAAAGCAAGGGGGGCCGAGATAAAGGGAAATAAGCAAAAAAAAGCCGTTGCGCCGGTATTGGGGCCGGCAGCAACGGCTAAGGGGCGAGGAGATGGGCAAGGATGGGCATATCAGACATAGCAATACTGAAAACCACATCCTTGTTTCCAACCGCAGAGTAGAAAGACAGCGGCTGAAACCATGGGCCGGGCAAGAAAATCCGGGAAACCTCCTTCAGATTATTCTTCCTGGCAAACCGAAATTTTTTCCCTTCTTGTTTCGTCCTCGTTGGCAGGGAGTATTCCACCGACCGCACGGTTCTTCCTTGACCTGGATCAATCATGAAATATTGATTTCCATCAACGCCATTGAACTATGGCGATGATTGAATACATCCAAGGTAAGAAGAATTGAACGAATTCTCGCCAACCGGGGCGGCGACGGACGGATAAGCAGCCTGAACCGGGCGGAATGAACAGCAACGAACACATCGGACAGGAGAACGACATGTCGATCAAAACCGTACTTTTCCACGCCCAGGAAAAAGACAATGCCCTGCCTGTCGCCTGCAAGGTGGCACGCGATTTCGGTGCCCATCTGGTCGGCCTGCACGTCATCGCGCCGCCGCAGATACCCTCTTATGCCGGCGTCAGCATACCGCCTGAAATCTTCCAGCAGCTTGAACGCGAAGCCGAAAGCAAGGCGGAAAAAATCCGTGAACGTTTCGAGAAAGCCGCCCGCGGCGAGGACGTCCTTCATGAATGGCGCCTCGAACACGGTTATGTTCCCGATCAGGTCGCCCTGCAGGCCCGTTACGCCGATCTGACCGTGGTCAGCCAGGACGACCCCGATACGGATGCCGATGTCGATGTCGCCGGGGAAATCGTCATGACCGTGCGCCGACCGCTGCTCATCGTGCCTTATATCGGGGATTTCCGGAATATGGGTCAGCGGATCATGGTCGCCTGGGACGGCAGCGCCGAAGCCAGCCGTTCCGTCCATGACGCCATGCCCTTCCTGGAACGTGCCGAACAGGTCATCGTCTATTCGGTCAATCCCCCTGAATCGGATCACGAGCCCGGCGCCGATATCTGCACCCATCTTGCCCGTCATGGCGTCAATGCCGAAGCGCGCCACACCATCGCCCGCGATATTTCGGTCGGCGATGCCATTCTCGATGCCATTTCCGACATGTCGATCGATATGCTGGTAATGGGCGCTTACGGTCATTCGCGTATTCGCGAGCTGGTCTTCGGCGGCGCCACCCGTCATCTGCTGGAACATATGACGGTCCCGGTCATGATGTCCCGCTAAAGGCGGCCCGGCCCCGGAAGGCTCCTTCCGGGGCCGTTTTCGTTTCATGCCTCAGGACAGTGCCCCGCAACTGTTTTTTATCGGCGCAGCCGGAACCGTCACCGGCTCTGCCACGCTGATCGACTATCCCGATAACGGATCACAATACGGGCGGCGCCGCATTCTGGTCGATTGCGGGCTTTATCAGGGGCGGGAAGGTCCCGCTTCCCCCTCTGCCGTTCCGCTCTTTCCCGTCGATCCGTCCTCGATTGACGATGTCGTCATCACCCATGCCCACCTGGATCACGCCGGTTATCTGCCCCGCCTGCAGCGTGAAGGATTTCGCGGCACCATTCACTGCACCCCGCCGACAGCGGAGCTGTTGACGCTGGTGCTGACCGATGCCGCCCGCGTTGCCGGCAATACGACAGGCAGCACGCCGCCGCCCTACCGCGACGCCGATATCCGCGCCACTCTCGCCCTGTTGCGCCCCCTTGCCTATGGGCAATGGCGTGAACTGGGCAACAACGTCCGCCTGCGCCTGTGGAATGCCGGGCATATTCTGGGTTCGGCCAGTGCCGAATTATCTGGCGCGGATACCGCCCTGCCGGAGCATATCGTCTTCTCAGGCGATATCGGCACCGGCACCTCCCCTCTTCTGCCGCGGCCCGAGGCCCCCTCCGGCCCCGCCCATCTCATCGTCGAGGCCACCTATGGCGGACGGAACAGAGCCGCGCTTTCCCCGACGCAGCGGCGCGAAAGGCTCTGCCAGCTGGTGCTGACGGGGCTGCGGCGGGGCGGGCCGGTATTGATTGCCGCCTTTGCCATCGAACGCACCCAGGAACTGCTGGCCGATTTCGCCCTGCTCCATGACCGGGGGCTGTTATCGGCCGTGCCGGTCTTCATCGATTCGCCGCTGGCCAGCCGGGTTACCAGCATTTTCGATCGCCGGCTCGGCCCCGAACTGCAGGGAATCATGCACCGGGGCAACTTCCATTTCATCGCCGGCGACAGCGGCAGCCGGGCATTGGATCAGGCCCCGCGCAGTGCCGTGATCGTCGCCTCCGGCGGCATGTGCGAGGGCGGCCGCATCCGCCATCACCTTGCCGCCATGCTGCCCGATGAAGCCTGCACGGTCATCCTCAGCGGCTATCAGGCACCGGGCACATTGGGGCGGACCCTGCTCGAAAAGCCGCCGCATGTCGAAATCGACGGGCAGACCGTCGCCGTTCGCGCCGAAATCGCGACCATGGATTTCTATTCCGGCCATGCCGATCATGCGCAACTGCTGGACTGGATTGCCGCCCGCCGCCACCAACCCGGGGCGCTTTTCATCAATCATGGCACCGACCCGGCGCGCCAGGCCCTGGCGGCGGCATTGCGCAAGGCTGATCTGGGCGGATCGGGCATATACCTTCCCGCCCCGCTGGAACGCTTCGCGCTGAAACCGGCAGGGGCGTCGAGCCTCGGCCCCGCCCCGCTCAACTCTGCGCGCGGTTCTGGATAACGGCGGTAAGGGGCACGAACACGAACCCCCTGGCCAAAGCGGCCGGGATCCATTTCTCCAGCGCCTGCAGCGTATTATCGTGCGGATGGCCGATCACGATGGCCAGACCGGTCCTGCGGGCGATGCGCTCGACCTCGCGCAGTTGCGGCGTCACATCGCTGCCATTGCCGTCGATATCGAGGAAAACATCCCGCCCGGCCGCGGGCAACCCCGCCGCTTGCGCCATCTCATAGCCCAGGGACGGCGCGATGGTACGCGAATCGAGAAACATCAGCCGCTGCCGCGCCAGCTCCCCGATCAGCAGGAGCATGCCCTTGCGGTTCTGCATGAAGCGGCTGCCCATATGATTATTGACACCGACATAACCGCTGAAGCGGGACAGATTCCATTGCAAGCGGCGGCGCAGTTCAGCCGTGCCCACCCCCGTCAGCAACGCGTTGGGCCCCGGATCGGCCTTCCTGTTTTGCGGCTCCATGGGCAGATGAACCAGCACCTCATCGCCCCTGCGGCGGGCATCGTCGGCCAGTTTCTGCGGCGCGGGTGCATAGGGCAGTATCGCCACCGTCAGCGGCACCGGCAGCGCCAGGGCGCGATAGGCCCGGCGACGGCTGAGCCCGATATCGTCGATGATCAGGGCGATGCGCGGACCCCGCCCCGCGGGAACGGCAACGGCATAGCGCTGCCAGGGCGGCGGATCGGTCAGGGCGGCGGCAAGAAGGCGGCGATCTTGTCCGGCATCCTCCAACCGCCCGGATTTTGCCGGGGACCTTGCCGGCGCCTCGCGCTCCCATTCCGGTTTTTCCGGCACGGAAGGGGGCAGATAGCGCTGTTCGCGCAGCGGTTCCGATTCCATCCGCTGGCGGTCGAAAGACTGAAACGCAAACCACAACCCGGCAAGAACGGCCGCGCCAAGCACCAAGCCGCCCAGAAAGCCGGCGGCAAACCCGGCCAGCCGCCCGGCAAGGCCCTTGCCCTTGATCCTGACCCTATCCAGACGCCTGGCACGGCGACGGTGGCGGGCCTGCCTCAGCAGGGCCTTTGCGCTGGCTGCCTTTTTTCTGCGCTCACCCATTCTCCGCCGCCATCATCCGGCCATTTCACATTTTCTCCCGTCCCTCTGAAAATGGGTAAGTTTTTTCAGCCCCCGTGTCGAGAAATTAATATTGCCGTCGCCCGCCCCGATCGTGTTAAATTGCGGCGATTTCAGAAGGATGAGGTTTCCGGCATGCATTTGGAGCGCGCACATCCACCTGCCATCGGACGGCGCCCCGGCGGGCGGCAGCGTCCATATCGTCGCTGGTGGCGCAATACGCCGTAAACGGCGCCGCAGCCGTCTGTTTCGCGCCATGGATTACCCCTCGTTCATGATTTCGTTTCACCCATCGTTCCGGCCTGGCCATGATCATCCTCATCGACAATTACGACAGCTTCACCTACAACCTGGTCCATTATCTGGGCGAGCTCGGCGCCGAAGTTCAGGTTCATCGTAACGACCGTATCGGCGTCGGCGACGTCCTGAACAGCGGCTGCGAGGCCATCGTCATATCGCCGGGCCCCTGCACGCCGGACGATGCCGGTATCTGCCTGGATCTGATCGATGCCGCCACGGGCAAACTTCCCATCCTCGGCGTCTGCCTCGGCCATCAATCCATCGGCCAGGCCTTTGGCGGACGCATCGTCCGCACCCCGCCGATGCACGGCAAGACCAGCCTTATCCACCATCGGGGCGGCGGCATTTTCCGCGGTATTCCCGCCCC
Organism: Sneathiellales bacterium; assembly: GCA_026992315.1. GTDB lineage: Bacteria > Pseudomonadota > Alphaproteobacteria > Minwuiales > Minwuiaceae > JALXAG01. The sequence continues at coordinate 18,011 of JALXAG010000057.1, forward strand.
CTTCACCGCCACGCGCTATCATTCTCTGACGGTGGAGCGGGGCAGCCTGCCCGACAGCCTCGAAATCACGGCCGAAACCGAGGACGGCACCATTATGGGCTTGTCGCACAGGCAATATCCCATCCATGGCGTGCAGTTCCATCCCGAGAGCATCGCCTCCGAACACGGGCATGCCCTGCTGAAGAACTTTCTCGATCTGACCAGAAGCGGAGACAAGGCGGCATGAGCCAGGATATCAACGATTTCAAACGCCTTATCGGTATCGTCGCCGACGGAACCCCTCTGAACCTCGATCAGGCGAAAACCGCCTTCAACATCATGATGTCTGGCGATGCCACGCCCTCGCAGATGGGGGCCTTTCTCATGGCGCTCAGGGTGCGGGGGGAAACGGTCGATGAAATCACCGGCGGCGCCATGGTGATGCGCGAAAAGGCCCTGGCGATCGAAGCGCCGGAAAACGCCATCGACACCTGCGGCACCGGCGGCGATGCCAAGGGCTCGGTCAATATCTCCACCGCCACCTCCTTCGTGATCGCCGCCTGCGGCGTGCCGGTGGCCAAACACGGCAACCGCGCCCTTTCCTCCAGGACCGGGGCGGCGGATGTGCTGACGGCGCTCGGCGTCAATATCGATGCCGATTTTTCCCTGATCGCCGAAGCGATCCGCGAGGCCAATATCGGCTTTCTCATGGCCCCGCGTCATCACGGGGCCATGCGCCATGTCGGGCCGACCCGGGTCGAGCTCGGCACCCGCACCATCTTCAACCTGCTGGGCCCCCTTTCCAACCCGGCCCGGGCAAAACGCCAGCTCATGGGGGTGTTCGATGGCAAATGGGTCGAACCCCTGGCCAATGTCCTGCGCAATCTGGGCTCGGAAAAGGTCTGGGTCGTTCACGGCTCCAACGGTATGGACGAACTGACCACCACCGGCCCCTCCATCGTTGCCGAGCTGAAGGACGGCACCGTCAGCACCTTCGAAGTCACCCCCGAGGATGCCGGCCTGCCCCGTGCCAGGGACGAGGATCTCAAAGGCGGCCTGCCCGAGGAGAACGCCCGGGATCTGATCGGCGTGCTCGAAGGGCGCCCCGGCGCCTATCGCGATATCGTGCTGCTGAATTCGGCCGCGGCGCTGATCGTCGCCGACAAGGCGCAGAATCTGCGCGAAGGGGCGGCCATGGCGGCGGAGGCGATCGACAGCGGCCGCGCCCGCGCGCGGCTCGATCAGCTCGTTGAAATCACCAACCGTCATAACGGGAACGGATGAGGGCCGTGAGCGATATTCTCCAGCAGATCTGCGATCGCAAGCGCGAACATGTCGAGGAACGCAAGCGCCTCCTGCCCCTTTCGGCGTTGGAAGAACGTGCCCGCGCCCAGGCCCCGGCACGCGGCTTTCGCAAGGCCCTTGCCCGGGCCGCGGCCAATGGCTACGGGCTGATCGCCGAACTGAAGAAGGCATCGCCCTCCAAGGGGCTGATCCGTGCCGATTTCGACCCGCCCGCCCTGGCGCGTGCTTATGAAAGCGGCGGCGCCACCTGTCTGTCGGTACTGACCGACACGCCTTATTTTCAGGGCGAGGACGCCTACCTGATCGCGGCGCGCGAGGCTGTCTCCCTGCCCGTCCTGCGCAAGGATTTCATGATCGACCCTTACCAGATTACCGAGGCGCGGGCCCTGGGCGCCGACTGCATTCTGCTGATCATGGCCGCGCTGGATGACGGGGAGGCCGCGGAATTCGAAGCCCTGGCCCATGACTGGGGCATGGATGTGCTGATCGAGGTACACAACCGCGCCGAGCTGGACCGCGCTGCTCGTCTCAAGGGCGGGCTGATCGGCATCAACAACCGTAATCTGAAAACACTCGATGTCGATCTGGCAACGACAGAGGCCCTGGCCCCCGATCTGCCCGCCGGCTGGGTCGCGGTCAGTGAAAGCGGGCTGTACACACCGCAGGATCTGGCGCGCATGGCCGCCGCCGGCTGCCGTTGTTTCCTGATCGGCGAAAGCCTGATGCGCCAGCAGGACGTGGCAGCGGCAACAAAGGCTCTTCTGGAAGGCGGCATACGGCAGAAGCAGGGTGCATCATGAACGGCAAACTGACCCATTTTGACGAACGCGGCGCCGCCCGCATGGTCGATGTCGGGGACAAGGAGGTCACCGAACGCATCGCCATTGCCGAAGGATCGGTGCATATGCGCCCGGAAACCGCCGCGATCATCCGCGAGGGCCGGGCGAAAAAAGGCGATGTTCTGGCCGTGGCACGCCTGGCCGGCATCATGGGCGCCAAACGCACCAGCGACCTTATCCCCCTATGCCATCCCCTGGCCCTGACATCGGTCAATGTCGAACTGGAACTGGACGAGCACGCCCCCTGCGTGAACATCCGCGCCACCTGCAAGCTGAAGGGGCGCACCGGCGTCGAGATGGAGGCGCTGACCGCCGTCAGCATCGCGGCCCTGACGGTCTATGACATGTGCAAGGCCGTGGATCGGGACATGCGGATCGGCGATATCCGCCTGATGCATAAATCGGGCGGCAAAAGCGGCACTTACGAGCGGGAGGAAACGAAAGCATGATTTCGGTCGAGGAAGCCCGCAAGCGCATCACCGCGGCCCTGCCCCGCCTCGGTTCCGAGACCGTCGCCTTGAGCGAGGCCTGCGGACGCGTTCTGGCCGAGGACGTGAAGGCCCGGCGCACCCAGCCCCCGGTCGCTGTCTCCGCCATGGATGGCTGGGCCGTACGCAACGCGGATCTCGGGAACGGGGAAACACGGCTGCGGATCATCGGCGAATCCGCCGCCGGCAATGGCTTTGCCGGCACGCTCGGCCCCGGGCAGGCCGTGCGCATCTTCACCGGGGCCCCGGTCCCCGCCGGGGCCGATACCATCGTCATTCAGGAAAACGCGCGCCGCGAAGGCGATTTTCTGATCACCGACGATACCCCCGCGGCCGGTAAATTCATCCGCCCGGCCGGGCTCGATTTCAGCGCCGGAGATACCGGCATCGCCGCCGGAAAACGCCTCAGCGCCGCCGATATCGCCCTGGCCGCGGCCATGGACGTGCCCTGGCTGAACGTGATCCGCCGCCCGCGCATCGCCCTGCTCGCCACCGGCGACGAGCTGGTTCGCCCCGGCGAGCCGCTCGGCCCCGACCAGATCGTCTCCTCCAACAGCTACGGCCTGTCCGCGCTGGTCCGCCGCTTCGGCGGCGATCCCATCGACCTCGGCATTGCCCGCGACAACCGTTCTTCGCTGTTGCGCCTGGCGGCCGCGGCGCGCGGCGCCGACATGCTGGTCACGCTTGGCGGGGCCTCGGTCGGCGATCACGATCTCATCCGCTCCGTCCTCGGCCGGGAGGGCGACGGCATCGATTTCTGGAAGGTCGCCATGCGCCCGGGCAAACCGCTGATGTTCGGCCAGGTCGACGGCATTCCCTTGCTCGGCCTGCCCGGCAATCCGGTCTCGGCCATGGTCTGCGCCATTGTCTATCTCGATGCGGCGATCCGGGCCATGATGGGCCTGCCCGCCGCGCCGCTGGGGCAGGAACAGGCCCCCACCGCCACCGACCTGCCGGAAAATGACCGCAGACAGGATTTCCTGCGCGCCCGCTATGTCTTCGACGATCGGGGCCGCCGCCTGGCCGAACCCTTTTCCCGTCAGGACAGCTCCATGCTCTCCCGCCTGGCCAGGGCCGATTGCCTGATCATCCGCCCGCCCCACGCCCCGGCGGTGAAGGCCGGGGAAATGGTTCCCGTTCTGCCGCTCGGCGGGCTGTAGGCGAAAACGCAAGCCCCCCTTGACCCCCGGTGAGAATAAAGATAGAACATTCATGTTTATGGTTTGTTCTGTTTTGTGGCCTGCGCGGGCAAAACATCGGATGAACCGGCAAGACCAGGCGGATGAGGGAAACGGCTGCCATGCTGACACGCAAGCAACACGAATTACTGACCTTTATCCATAACTATCTCAGGGAACACGGGGTCTCGCCTTCCTTCGATGAAATGAAGCTGGCGCTAGGGCTGAAGTCGAAATCCGGCATTCACCGCCTGATCACGGGGCTGGAGGAACGCGGCTTTCTGCGGCGGCTGCCCCACCGGGCCCGGGCGCTGGAAGTGGTCAAGCTGCCCGAGAATGTCAGCCTGCATGCTGCCGGTGCGCCGGTGGCGGCACTGCATCCGGCCGGCGGCAACGACAACGGTACCGTGCCCGGCAACGCCCCGGGCGGCGAAAACGTCGCCCTGCCCCTGTACGGGCGCATTGCCGCCGGCACCCCGATCGAGGCATTGCGCGATGAAAGCAACCATATCGACGTTCCGGCCAGCCTGCTGGGCAATGGGGAATATTATGCCCTTGAAATCGCTGGAGATTCGATGATCGAGGCCGGTATCTTCGATGGCGATCTGGTGGTGATCGAACGCTGCGATACCGCACCGAACGGCACCATTGTCGTCGCCCTGATCGACGGGCAGGAGGCAACGCTGAAACGCCTGCGCAAGAAGGGCAAGTCAATCGCGCTGGAAGCGGCCAATCCGGCCTATGAAACCCGTATTTTCGGCCCCGACCGGGTGACCGTGCAGGGGCGGCTGGTCACCCTGATCCGCCAGTATCACTGACTGCGCTCACTCCCGCCGGTGGCAGCCCCCGCTGCCAGGGCAACCGGCGGGCAGCGGAGAACACGGTTTCATAGCGGAAATAGCCATTCTCCCCCAGCCACAGCGACACCCCTCCCCAGCGGCGGCGGAACGGCGGATCGACAATCAGCTTCGGTGCCGGACAACGGCCACTCACCGCCATGTCTGCAATCAGGATATCCGCGCTTTCGCAATCGCGCCGCAGGGCTGCGGCGGAGGCGGGCAAGGCCACGACCCAGCCCCGGTACCGCCAGATACAGCCTTCCGCGCCGCAGCGCAGGGTTCCGTCCGCGGAAATATCTTCGGGAAAGGCCATCGGATCCCCCGCCCCCAGCCGCTGCACAATCTGTTTGCGCACAAAACCCGCCCCGCGCAGGCGGGAGAGGTAGATACCGCCATCCTCGCCGCTCAGGGCGACAATGGATCCGTCGGTGGATACAACCAGCCGCGGCGGCGATGAAACCATCAGCAGCGCCAGCCCTGCCGCCAGCGGCACCAGGGCGAACAGACGGAGATACCCGCGCCACAGCGCAAACCACAGCCCGGCCCCGGTCAGGGCCAGAAACGCCCAGGTATCGAAGGCCGGCACATGCAGCAGGGCGCCGGGCCAGGATGCAATGGTTACGGCCAGGGCATTCAGCCATGACAGCGGATGGGCCAGCAGCGCCGCTGCCGGCGCCGCCAGCCCCAATGGGGCCAAAAACAGCACCAGCAGAACCAGCGGCATGACAAGAAAACTGAACAACGGCACCGCCAGCAGATTGGCGAGGACGCCGTAAACGGCCAGCTGATTGAAGTGATACAGCGCCACCGGGGCGGTGGCGATGGTCGCAACCAGGCTGGATAACAGCAGCATGAGGACAAAACGCAGCGGGGCATGGTTGAAAACCGGCAGGCGCGAAAGCAGCGGGTTGACGTTCAGCGCCTCGTAAAGCAGCACCAGCCCCGCCACCGCCATGAACGACATCTGAAAACTGGGGCCGCTGACGCTTTCAGGACGCATCAGCGCCACGATCATCGCCGCCAGCGCCAGCGAGCGCATGGAAATCGCCCGCCGGGCGGTCAGTATCGCCAGCGTCACCACCGCCATCATGACAAAGGCGCGCAGCGTCGGTGTCGCCGCCCCGGAAAGCAGCACATAGCCGCCGGCCACCGCCAGCGCGACGACGGCGGCAATCTGTTTGAGCGGCAGGCGCAATGCCAGAAACGGTATTGCCGCGAACGACCGCCGCAGCGTGACCATGACAATGGCGAAGACCAGCCCCACATGCAGCCCGGAAATGGCCAGGAGATGCGCCAGCCCCGATGCACGGAAGGCCTCGGCCTGCTTGCGCCCGACCCCGCCCCGCTCCCCCAGGGTGAAAACCCGGGCCAGGGCGCGAAGGCCGTCATCCTCTATTGCCTCCAGTGCCGCCCCGATATCCTGCCGCCAGCGTTGCAACAAGCCCGGCGGCTGCCTTTGCGCAGTCTTCACCACCCGGATGCGCGACTGCGGATAGCCGATGGCGCCAATGCCCTGAAACCACATGCGCCGGGCGAAATCGAAACCTCCCGGCATCACCGGCGCCGAGGGGGGAAAGATCCGGCCACGGAAACGCACCACATCGCCCGCCACCGGCGGCGGCGCCTTGGAGCGGACGCGAAGGCGCAGTCTGACATTGTCGAGGCGCAGCCCCGCCCCCCGGCTTTGCAGGCCATCGAGCAGCAGACGGTAACCGCCATCGGCCTGCGAGGTGGACAGGACCCGCCCCTGCATCCAGGCCGGACCGTACGGGGCGGAGAGCATGACCGTTTCCCGCCCCGCCACCGCCTGGGCCATCGCCAGCGCCCCCGCCAGCCAGAACCCCGCCAG
>JALXAG010000058.1 GCA_026992315.1 Sneathiellales bacterium
CGGGCAGCGAAACTGGCTGCGGAAAAGGGGCTGCGTCTGCGCGAGGATCCGTCCCTGCTGGCCGAGGTGGCCAATCTGGTCGAATGGCCCGAAGTGCTGATGGGCGGTTTCGATCCGGCCTTCATGGCGGTGCCTCATGAGGTGCTGACGGCGACGATGCGCGCCAATCAGAAATATTTTTCCCTGCTGAACGAAAAGGGCGAGCTGGCGCCGCATTTCGTTGTCGTGGCCAATCTGAAGGCCCGCGACGGCGGCGATGCCATCGTCAGGGGCAATGAGCGGGTGTTGCGCGCCCGTCTCGACGATGCGCGCTTCTTCTGGGATCAGGACCGCCGCCAGCGCCTGGAAGACCGGCTGCCGGCGCTGAAGAATGTCGTTTTCCACGCCCGCCTCGGCTCGCTGGGCGACAAGGCCGTTCGCCTGCAAAAACTGTCCGAGGCGATCGGTGCCCGGGTGCCGGGCTGCGCTGGCGATCTCGCTGCACGCGCTGGATTGCTGGCCAAGGCCGATCTGGTGACCGGCATGGTCGGCGAATTCCCCGAGGTGCAGGGAATCATGGGGCGTTATTACGCCCTCAACGATGGCGAGGATCCGGCGGTTGCCGATGCGATAGGCGATCAGTACCGCCCGCAGGGGCCGGGGGATGCCTGCCCCGATGCGCCGGTCTCGGTTGCCCTGGCCCTGGCCGACAAGATCGACAATCTGACCGGTTTCTTCGCCATCGGCGAGAAACCGACGGGATCGAAGGATCCTTTCGCCCTGCGCCGGGCGGCGCTGGGGGTGATCCGTCTGGTGCTGGAAAACCGCCTGATCCTGCCGCTGAAGGAAATCGTTGCCGCCGCCTGGGATATTTACGGTTGCCCGGGCGAGGATCCGGCACCGTCGCTGATCGCCTTTATCGGCGAGCGGCTGAAGGTGCATCTGCGCGATGCGGGCATAGCCCATGATCATGTGGCCGCGGTGATGGCCGCGGGCGAAACCGACGATATCCTCAGCATCGGCGACCGCGCCGGGGCCCTGCGCGATTTTCTCGGCAGCGATGACGGCGCCAATCTGCTGGTGGCCTATCGCCGGGCGGCGAATATCCTGCGCATAGAGGAAAAGAAGGACGATACCCGCTATCATGGCCCTGCGGCGTCGGATCTGTTCGCCGCCGGGGAAGAGGCGGCGCTGGCACGGGCCCTGCGGCAGTCGGATGTGGGCGCGGCGATCCGTGACCGCGATTACAGCGGGGCGATGGGGGCGCTGGCAGAATTGCGCGCGCCGGTCGATTCATTTTTCGAGCATGTGACCGTCAATGCCGACGATCCGGCATTGCGGGCGAACCGCCTGCGGCTGCTGGCGGAAATTCGCGACGTGCTGCACCAGGTGGCGGACTTCTCGAAGATCGAGGGATAAGGGCGAAACAATGACGAAGTGGGTATACAGCTTTGGGGACGGCGCGGCCGAAGGGCGCGCGGAGATGCGCGATCTGCTCGGCGGCAAGGGGGCCAATCTGGCCGAGATGAGCAATCTGGGGCTGCCGGTTCCGCCCGGTTTCACCATCACGACCGAGGTCTGCACCTGGTATTACCAGCATGACGAACAGTATCCCGCCGATCTGGGCGAACAGGTCGATGCGGCGCTGGCGCATGTGGAGAAACTGGTCGGCAACCGTTTCGGCGATCCCGAAAATCCGCTGCTGGTTTCCGTGCGCTCGGGGGCGCGGGCCTCCATGCCCGGGATGATGGATACGGTGCTCAATCTCGGCCTCAATGACGAGACCGTCGAGGGGCTGGCGCGCCGCGCCAATGACGCGCGCTTCGCCTATGACAGCTATCGCCGTTTCATCCAGATGTATTCCGATGTGGTGCTGGGGGTCGATCACCATTTCTTCGAGGATGCGCTCGAGGATCTCAAGCTGGAAAAGGGTTATCAGCTCGATACCGATCTGACGGCCGAGGACTGGAAGGTTCTGGTCGGGCGCTACAAGAAGATCGTCGAGGAAAAACTGGGCAAGCCCTTCCCGCAGGATGTGAGGGAGCAGCTCTGGGGGGCGATCGGGGCGGTGTTCGGCTCGTGGATGAACCAGCGGGCGATCACATACCGCCGCCTGCACGACATCCCCGCGGAATGGGGCACGGCGGTCAATGTTCAGGCCATGGTTTTCGGCAATATGGGCGATGACAGCGCCACCGGCGTCGCCTTTACCCGCGATCCTTCGACCGGCGAGAAGATCTTCTTCGGCGAGTATCTGATCAACGCCCAGGGCGAGGATGTGGTCGCTGGCATCCGCACGCCGATGCATCTGACCCGTGAGGCCTGCGAACGCGCCGGGGACGATACGCCGCCGATGGAAGAAACCATGCCGGAGGTGTTCAAACAGCTTGTCGATATCTATCGGAAGCTGGAAAAGCATTACCGCGACATGCAGGATATCGAATTCACGGTCCAGCAGGGCAAGCTGTGGATGCTGCAGACGCGCAACGGCAAGCGCACGGCCCCCGCGGCCCTGCGCATCGCCGTGGAGATGGCCCAGGAAGGCCTGATCAGCGAACAGGAAGCGGTGATGCGCATCGATCCGGCCTCACTGGATCAGCTTCTTCACCCGACCCTGGATCCGAAGGCGGAGAAGAACATCATCGCCCACGGCCTGCCCGCCAGCCCGGGGGCGGCGTCGGGGGCGATCGTCTTTTCCGCCGACGATGCCGAAGCGTTGGCCAAATCGGGAACCAAGGTCATTCTGGTGCGCATTGAGACCAGCCCCGAGGACATTCACGGCATGCATGCCGCCGAAGGCATTCTCACCAGCCGCGGCGGCATGACCTCCCACGCCGCCGTGGTGGCCCGCGGCATGGGCCGGCCCTGTGTTTCGGGGGCGGGCAGCATCCGCATCGATTACGAAAACCAGACCATGAGCGTCGGAGGCGTCACCCTGAAGAAGGGCGACATCATCACCATCGACGGTGCCCATGGCGAGGTGATCCGCGGCGAGGTGCCGACGGTACAGCCGGAACTGTCGGGCGAATTCGCCACCCTGATGGCTTGGGCCGACCGCGAAAGGCGCCTGAAGGTGCGCACCAATGCCGAAACGCCGCTGGATGCGCGCACGGCCCGCAATTTCGGGGCCGAGGGTATCGGCCTGTGCCGTACCGAGCACATGTTCTTCGATGCCGATCGGATCATCGCCGTGCGCGAGATGATCCTTTCCCGTGACGAGGCGGGTCGCCGCGCGGCGCTGGAGAAAATCCTGCCGATGCAGCGGCAGGATTTCATCGAGCTGTTCACCATCATGGCCGGCCTGCCGGTGACCATCCGCCTGCTCGATCCGCCCTTGCATGAATTCCTGCCCAAGAGCGACGAGGAAATCGCCGAACTGGCGCCGGTGATCGGGGTCAGCCCCGAAGAAGTGCGCAATCGCGCCCATGAGCTGGAGGAGGTGAACCCGATGCTTGGCCATCGCGGTTGTCGCCTCGGCATTTCCTATCCGGAAATCTACGAAATGCAGGCCCGGGCGATTTTCGAAGCGGCCCTGGCCGTCAGCGAAAAGGGCGGCGATCCGGTGGTGCCGGAGATCATGATCCCGCTGGTGGCGACGCGCCGGGAACTGGAGATCCTGAAGGCCAGGATCGTCGCCGTCGCCGGGGAAATCATGGAAAAGACGGGCAGAAAGCTGACCTATCTGGTCGGCACCATGATCGAATTGCCCCGCGCGGCCCTGACGGCGGATCAGATCGCCGGGGAAGCCGAATTCTTCAGCTTCGGCACCAACGACCTGACCCAGACCACCTATGGCATCAGCCGCGATGACAGCGCCAATTTCCTGGATGATTATCTCAATGCCGGGATTTTCGAAACCGATCCCTTCGTATCCATCGACCGCGAAGGCGTCGGCCAGCTTGTCCGCATCGCCACCGAAAAGGGACGGGCGACGCGCCCCGATATCAAGCTCGGCATCTGTGGCGAGCATGGCGGCGATCCGGCCTCGGTGCGCTTCTGCGACGAGGTGGGGCTGGATTACGTCTCCTGCTCGCCCTACCGGGTGCCGATTGCCCGGCTGGCGGCGGCTCAGGCGGCGATTGCCGCCAAGGGGTAAGGTTTTCCCGCAGAGAAAGCCCCATACGAACCCGATATGAAACGGGGTGCATCGGCCGATGCACCCCGTTTTCATTGTCATGCCGCAGGCGGCTTCATCCGCGCAAGGGGTTATTCGATGACGATGCGCGGCCCCTTGGGGGCGCCCGCGCCCGCGTTCAGCTTTTCGGTGATCTCTTCGGCGATGGCGCGGTAAGCCCCGGCATGGGGGGAATCGGGCTGGCTGACGGTGATCGGATGGCCGGCATCGGAGGTTTCGCGGATCGGCATGGCCAGCGGAATTTCGCCGAGGAAGTCGCATCCCAGCTTTTCGGCCGTTTCCCGTGCCCCGCCATGGCCGAAGATATCCGAACGTTCCCCGCAATGGGGGCAGGTGAAATAGCTCATGTTTTCAATGATGCCGAGCACCGGCACATCGACGCGGCGGAACATGGCCAGCCCCTTGCGGGCATCGAGCAGGGCAATGTCCTGCGGGGTGGAGACGATCACCGCCCCGGCCAGCGGCGTGCGCTGGGCCAGAGTCAGCTGCGCATCCCCCGTGCCGGGGGGCATGTCGACCACCAGAATGTCGAGCGGCGCCCAGGCGACGTCGCGCAGCATCTGTTCCAGGGCGCTGATCACCATGGGGCCGCGCCAGATCATCGGCGTGTCCTCTTCGATCAGGAAACCGATCGACATGCATTTGATGCCATAGTTTTCCATGGGCAGCAGGGTCTTGCCGTCCGGCGAGGTCGGCTTGCCGGTGATCCCCATCATGCGCGGCAGGGACGGGCCGTAGATATCGGCATCGAGCAGGCCGACCTTCTGCCCCAGCCCGGCCAGGGCGATGGCCAGATTGACCGATGTCGTCGATTTGCCGACACCGCCCTTGCCCGAGGCGACGGCAATAATATGCTTCACCCCTTCCAGCGCCGGCTTGCCCGCTGCCTGCGGCCGGGCGGCGGCGGGGCCCTTTCCGGCGCCCGATGCAGCGCCGGGGCGTTCGGCTGGGCGTTCGGCCGTCAGCACCGCGGTGACGGAGGTCACGCCCGGAACGCCCAGCACGGCTTTTTCGCAGGCCCGGCGCAAACCTTCTTTTCTCGGGCCTTCTTCGGGGGTTACCTCGATGGCGAAGGCGACATTGCCCTCGCGGATCGCCAGCCCGGAAATCATGCCGAGCGATATGACATCCCCGCCGCGTTCCTCGTCCTGTACGGTGGCGAGGGCTTCGCGAACCGCCTGTTCTGTTACTTTAGCCATGCTTGATTTCCCGACCTTCCATCACATTTATAGACGACCCCGGCTTAAGCGGCCGGGGCGGGCGTTTGTCTGCGCGTTTGCGCCGGTGCCGCGACTGTCATATAACGCGCAGGCAGCGCCAGAGCAACAAGCCCCGGCCATGGCCGGGAAAAGTGGTGCGGGGGCTATGCATTTTATCGCCCGCGCATATATCAATGTTCAGCCGGTGCTGGTAGGCTGTGGGCAAAACGGATGCCATCTTTTGCATCTGCCGGCACCGGACGGGGCGAACAGGTCAGGTTTGGCGAAAACGGAGACGTGTAATCATGCCATGGAGCAATCAAGGCGGCGGGAATGGCGGCGGTAGCCGCGGCCCGTGGGGGCAGGGACCCACGGGGCAGCAGCCGCCGGATATCGAGGAATTGCTGCGCCAGAGTCAGGAAAAGGTCAAACGCTTTCTGCCTGGCGGTGCGCCGGGAATTGCGCTGGTCGTCATCATTGCCCTGGCAGTGTGGTTCGCCAGCGGCTTTTACCGCGTGCAGCCCGATGAGCAGGGCGTGGTTCTGCGTTTCGGCAAATGGGTGGCGACCACCCAGCCGGGGCTGAACTATCACCTGCCTTCCCCGATCGAAACCGTGCTGACGCCGAAGGTGACACGCATCAACCGCATCGATGTCGGCTTCGACAGTCGCGGCGGGCGCGGCGGCCGGGAAAACGTGCGCGACGTGCCGGGCGAAAGCCTGATGCTGACGGGCGATGAAAACATCGTCGATATCGACATGTCGGTCTTCTGGCGGATCAAGAATGCCGGCGAATATCTGTTCAACATCGACCAGCCCGAAAGCACCATCAAGGCGGTGGCCGAAAGCGCGGTGCGCGAGGTGGTGGCCCGCACCCCCATTCAGGCGGCCCTGACCGAAGGCCGGCGCAAGATCGAGCTCGAGGTGCTGGAACTGACGCAGAAGGGCCTCGACGAATACGGCGCCGGGGTCGAAATCACCCAGGTGAAGCTGCAGAAGGTCGATCCGCCGGCGGCGGTGATCGATGCCTTCCGCGACGTGCAGGCGGCCGAGGCCGACCGCGTCCGCGCCCGTAACGAGGCAGAGGCCTATGCCAACGACATCCTGCCCCGTGCCCGCGGCGAGGCGGCGAAGATCCTGCAGGAGGCGGAAGCCTACAAGCAGCAGAAGATCGCCGAGGCCGAGGGCGAGGCCTCGCGCTATCTGGCCATCTACAAGGAATACAAGGCCGCGCCCGAGGTGACGGCGCGGCGGCTGTATCTGGAGACCATGGAAGATGTGCTGGCGGACATGCCGAAGATCATTCTGGATCAGAAATCCGGTGGCAGTGTCGTGCCTTATCTGCCGCTGAACGAATTGCTGAAAAAGAACGGGGGGCAGAAATGAACCGGGGCTTAGCCATCTTAGCGGGCGTCGTTCTCGTCGCCCTGTTCATCCTGGCCCAGGCGGTGTTCACCGTGCATCAGCGCAGCCAGGCGCTGGTGCTGCGCTTCGGTAATCCGGTGCGGGTGATCACCGAACCGGGGCTCAATTTCAAGATCCCCTTCGCCGAAACGGTCGTGATGCTCGACCGGCGGGTGCTGTCGCTGGATACCCCGGCGGAGGAAATCATCACCGCCGATCAGAAACGCGTGGTGGTCGATGCCTTCTCGCGTTACCGCATCGTCGATCCGCTGCTGTTCTTCCAGGCGGTCGGCAATATTTCGGTCGCCCGCTCGCGCCTGACCAATTTCATCAATTCGAACCTGCGCCAGGTGCTGGGTTCTGAAGAGTTTACGACCATTCTCTCCGGCGAACGGGTCAGGCTGATGAAGAAGATCCGCGACGAGGTCACCGCCAACAGCAAGGAATTCGGCGTGCGCATCGTCGATGTGCGCATCAAGCGTGCCGATCTGCCGCGGGAAAATTCCCAGGCGATCTTCCGGCGCATGCAGACCGAACGCCTGCGCGAAGCCAAGGAGGCCCGCGCCCGCGGGTTCGAGGAGGCATCCCGCATCAAGGCCCGGGCCGAACGCGAACGCACGATCCTGCTGGCCGAACAGCGCAAGAAGGCCGATATCCTGCGCGGCGAGGGCGACGGGGCGCGGGCGCGCATCTTCAACAAGGTGGCGGAGCCCGATCCCGAATTCTATGCCTTCTACCGGTCGCTTCAGGCCTATCGCGAGGCCCTGAAACCGGGCGACACCAGCCTGGTGGTGGATCCGAATTCGGAATTCCTGACCTTCTTCAACAAGCTGGGCGCGGTCATGCAGCGCCAGCGTCAGTAGCCCTTCCTTTCGGGGATGCTGCGGATGAGGAAGGCGGCTGCATCGCGCGGCCGCCTTTTTCGTGCCGGATGGCGATGTGATTATTTTGCGTGTTTGATCGGGAGGTTGCGCACAGGATGAAAATTCTGCTCATGGCCCTGTTGCTGGCGCTGGTTCTGGAAGGCATGGTCTATGCCGCCTTTCCCGAGGCGATGCAGAACATGATGCGCAGGATCGTCGCGATGCCGCCGGCCGTTCTGCGAAGCGTCGGGCTCGGCGTCGCGATCCTCGGCATCGGGTTGCTGTGGCTGGTGCGCCAATGGGGCGGCTAGGTGTTCAGTCCCGGCATCCGGCGGGGCAAATAAGGCGCGGAAACCTTGAAAATGCCGCATTTGACCGAATATTGGTCATGAAGAAGTTTTATTTTTCCTGCATTCCGCAGCCAGCGGGATGCGGGGAACACGATGGTCTGCCCGGCTGAACAAGGCCGGGCAGGCGGAATGGAGGCGAATGTGAATACAATACGCAGATACGGTGCGCGAAGCGCCATCATGCACGGGATAAGCAGCCGGTGGCTGATCGCCGCCCTGACGGCGCTGCTGTTCGCCGTGGCCATGATGCAGGCCAATATGGCCGCGGCGCGCAGCGCACCCGAAAGTTTTGCCGATCTGGTGGAGAAGCTTCTGCCCGGCGTCGTGACCATACAGGTAACCCAGACCCAGACGGCGATGGAACAGGCGCCGCAGATGCCGCAGCTTCCCCCCGGATCGCCGTTCGAGGATTTCTTCAAGGATTTCTTCGACCGTCAGCAGCGCGGCCAGCAGCACCGCCGCCCGGTCATTGCCGTGGGCTCCGGCTTTGTCATCGATGCCGAAGGGCTGATCGTCACCAACAATCACGTCATCGACGGGGCCGATGAGATCGTCGTCAAGTTCCAGGACGGCACGCGCCTGGATGCCGAACTGGTCGGAACCGATCCCAAGCTCGACGTCGCCCTGCTGCGGGTCAAGCCGAAGGGCAAGCTGACCGTGATGAAATGGGGCGATTCCGATACGGCGCGCATCGGCGATTGGGTGGTTGCCATCGGCAATCCCCTGGGCCTTGGCGGCACGGTGACGGCCGGCATCGTTTCGGCCCGCGGGCGTAACATCAATGCCGGCCCCTATGACGATTTCATTCAGACCGATGCCTCGATCAACAAGGGCAATTCCGGCGGTCCGCTGTTCAACGTGAAGGGCGAGGTGATCGGCATCAACACCGCGATCCTGTCCCAGACCGGCGGTTCGATCGGCATCGGTTTCGCCATTCCCTCCAACCTGGCGAAGAATGTGGTGCGTCAGCTCAAGGAATTCGGCCATACGAAACGCGGCTGGCTGGGCGTGCAGATCCAGCAGGTCACCGATGAACTGGCCGAGGGGCTGGGGCTGGACAAGCCGCGCGGCGCCCTTGTCGCCGTGGTGGTCAAGGACGGTCCCGCCTCGAAAAGCGATATCAAGGCCGGTGACGTCATCCTTTCCTTCGACGGCAAGCCGGTGAAGGAAATGCGCGAATTGCCGCGCATGGTCGCCGAAACCAAGGTGGGCAAGAAGGTGCCCGTGGTGCTGTGGCGTCAGGGCAGGAAGGTCGAAACCACCGTGGTGCTGGGCGAGCTGGAGCAGGCCGAAAAGAACGGCATCCTCAAGCCGTCGAAGGGCAAGGGCGCGGCCCCCGAAACCGGCGAGGTTCTGGGCCTGGCGCTGTCCTCGATCACGCCTAAGGTGATCGAACGCTTCAACCTGCCCGAGGATGCCAGGGGTGTGATCGTCGTCGGCGTTGACGAGGATTCGCCCGCCGCCGCCAAGGGCGTACGCCCGGGAGATGTCATCCTCGAGGTCGGGCACGAGCCGGTGGCGACGCCCGCGGATGTCAAGCGGCGGATCCAGACGCTGCGCCGCGAAAAGCGCAAGGTCGCGATCCTGCGCCTGATGCGCGGCAACGACGCCCGCTTCGTCGGCGTGCCGCTGGAGAAGAAAAAGAAATAGCCACCGAAGCCCCCCCGGGGGGAAGGGCAACGGGCGGGGCCGTCGCGGCCCCGCCCTTTTTGTTGGGGCGGTGGCTTTTCCGCCCGAAGGCGGCAGCGGCAATCCGGGGCCCGGCAGCGGCAAAATGCTTGCCTTTATCCCTTCACAGGGTCAGAATGACGGAAAGTAAAAAACAGGCGTTTGGATATTAATTCCTATTTTGCCTTGGAAAAACGGCTATATATTTGATGTAAAAGGAAATAATGCCTCTGAAAACGGGTTTTGCAATGATTTTCAAGGAGAAATCCGATCTTTTGCCCCGAATGGTTCGGAATAATCTCTGGATTTCATATTTATTTCATTGTATTGTGAAGACGCAGGCTGGCCAGCCTGTCCGCATGACGGCGGATTGAAACATATGAGCCTGTTGCGTGAAGCTTTTGGCGCGGGCTGGCCAGCCTGTCCGCATGACGGCGGATTGAAACCACGCCTCCCTTTTCGTTAAACAAAAAAACAAGGCTGGCCAGCCTGCCCGCATGACGGCGTTATGGGGCCTGCCGGTTTTACGGCGTGGCTGCCCGTGTCGGTGTTTCGTGCGGTGGATCGGTAGGGGGTGAAACGCTGTCGGGGTGAAACGCTGTCGGGGGAAGGGGTGTCGCCTGTCTTCAGCTGCCGGCGGCTCTTCAGCTACCGGCGGTGCCGCTGTCATGCGCCGGCAGGGGGCGCAGGCGGAAACGCCCCAGCCCTTCGACGGTTGCCCGCCCCACATGGCAGCGTTCCGCCGCGGCCAGCACCGCCAGCAGCGGGCCGGGATTGCCGCCAATGCGCAGGTATCCGGCTCTGGTCTGGTGGGCGCGCTTCTGGCCGTGGCGGTTCGGGCTGAGATAGCGGCCGGGGCGCAGGCCCCTTTCATCCAGGGAAAGCGCGTCGATACCGTTTGTCAGCGCCCGGGTCGTTTCCGGGGACAGTATCGCCCCATGCCAGCGCGCCAGCCCGTTGACCCGCCTCAGCGCCCGTGAAAGCAGGCTGCGCCCGGCAGGGCCGCGCACCCCGGAAATATCCACCGGCGACAGGAATTCCATGATCCATTCCCCTGCGCCGCCGGCGGCCGGCACGTTCAGCCCGGCTGAATGCGACAGGACCCGCCCCGCGATATCCGGCATGGTGCGCAGGCCCAGCCGGCGCCATGGCAATATCTCCTGCATGCCGGCGCAGAAGGCCTCGGCCGCCGCCGGAAACCACATGGCGGCGCGGCCGAACACCCGCACCGATACGCGCAGGTCCTTTCCGGCCGCTTCCATGAATATAAGATAGGGTTTGGGCAGCCCTTCCCCCTGCGGGGTGCGCATCTGCTCGCGGCAGAACAGGTCGAAGGCGCAGGGCGGATCCCACGGGCAGGGCCGGCCTTCCCGCGCCTGCGGGGATGCCCCCCGCGCCAGGGCACCAAGGAAGGAGCGGCGCAGATGGCCGCCCAGCCCAGCCTTCTCCAGCCCCGCCGCGCCGCGCAGCAGATAGGTTGCCGTCCGGTCGCGCCACAGACCGGCCAGTTCCGCAGGGTCGCGGATAAGCCGCGGTTCGTCGAGAAACTCCTGAACCGGGAAAAACCAGCCGACGCTGCCGTCATATTCCGCCATGGCAGGCATTTTTCCCCATTGCTGCATGGCAGGCAAGCCCGTCTGCAGAAACGGCACGTGCAGTCATGGCTTTTCACCGGCTTTTCATGTCGGGGGCAACAGACGGCCGTCATGCGGACAGGCTGGCCAGCCTGTCCGCATGACGGCGGATTGAAACCTGGGCAGTGGGGATAATTCTCCACTGTACTTTATGGCTGGCCAGCCTGTCCGCATGACGGCGGATTGAAACCCTGGGCCATTTTAGGCTGTGATCACCTCCTTTCGGCTGGCCAGCCTGTCCGCATGACGGCGCAGGCCGGCCGCCGTGGCAGCGTGCCGGCTCCGCCGTTCGTTCAAGTCCGGTTTGTGGTCGGGCAGGGGGTGGCGCTTCGGGGGTCAGCCCGCGAATTCGTCGCGGGCATAGCCCTGCAGGTAGAGCAGCGCGGTCAGGTCGTTGTGGCGGATGGCGACCCGGGCCGCCTCGGCCACGGCCGGCTTGGCGTGGAAGGCGACGCCGAGCCCCGCGGCCCCGATCATCGCCAGATCGTTGGCGCCGTCGCCGACGGCCAGGGCCTCTTCCGGCGCGATCGACAGTTTGCTGCAGAATTCGTTGAGCGCCGCAAGCTTGGCCTCGCGGCCCAGGATGGGTTCGCCCACCCGTCCGGTCAGCCGGCCGCCGGCGATTTCCAGCCGGTTGGCGCGGTGGCTGTGAAACCCCGCCCTTGCCGCCACCTTTTCGGTGAAATAGGTAAACCCGCCCGAGACCAGCGCCGTATGCGCCCCGTTGGCGCGCATGGTCTGCACCAGCTGGCGGGCGCCGGGGGTCAGGCGGATGCGTTTCTGCCAGGTATCGGCAAGGGCCGTTTCCGGCAGGTTTTCGAGCAGGCGGACGCGTTCGCGCAAACTGTCCTCGAAGCTGAGCTCGCCGCGCATGGCGGCTTCGGTGATCGGGGCGATGCGCTCGCGCAGGCCGCAGGCCGCGGCCAGTTCGTCGATGCATTCGACAGTGATGACGGTCGAATCCATGTCGGCGATCAGCAGCTTCTTGCGCCGCCCCTCCTGCGCCAGGGCGGCGATATCGGCGGGGACGCCGGCAAGGAAACGCTCCGCCAGCGCCAGCGTCCGTTCCCGTTCCAGCCCGGAAAAGGGAATGTCGCAGACCCGGCCCGGATCCAGCCAGCGCAGGGCGCCCATCCGGGCGCCGTTTTCCATCAGCGCGGCGATCAGGGCCCTGATCCGTTCCTTTTCCAGGGATTGATTGCCGATGATTACCAACGCATTATTCATCAGATTTCGCTCCACCATTCGTTTCGCGCCCTGCCGGAAGGATCATGACCGACACCCCGCCCACCCGCGCCACGATCCTGATCGCCGGACCGACGGCATCGGGGAAATCCGCGCTCGCCCTGGCCATTGCCGAACGCTTCGGTGGTGTTGTCATAAACGCCGATTCCATGCAGGTCTACAGGGAATTGAACATTCTGACCGCCCGCCCCGGCACGGCGGAGACGGCACGCGCCCCCCATCGCCTGTATGGCGTGCTGCCCGCGGCCCGGCGCTGTTCGGCGGCCCTGTGGCGCGACATGGCGGCAGTGGAAATAGCCCGCGCCCATGCGGCCGGGCGCCCGGCGATCGTGGTCGGCGGCACGGGGCTGTATTTCCGCGCGCTGACCGAAGGCTTCTCGCCCGTTCCCGAGGTGGCGGAGGATATCCGCAGACAGGTCGGCGCCGATCTGGAGAGGATGGGCTTCGATGCCTATCTGCGCCGGTTTGCCAGGCAGGATCCCGAACAGGCAGCCCGTATCCGCCCCGGCGACCGGCAGCGGCTGATCCGCGCCGCCGAGGTGCTGGCGGCGACGGGGCGATCCCTTTCCTACTGGCAGTCGCTGCCCGCCGATGGCGGCGTTCTCGATGCCCCGCCGCTGACCCTGCTGCTGCAGGCAGAGCGCCGCTGGCTGTACGCCCGCTGCGATGCGCGGCTCGAATGGATGCTGGATCACGGCGCCCTGGAGGAGGTGGAGGCATTGCTGGCGCTCGGCCTCGATCCCGATTTGCCGGCGATGAAGGCGCTGGGCGTGGCCGAATTCGCCGCCTTGCTGCGGGGAGAACTCAGCCGCGATCAGGCCCTTTCCCGGGCGCAGATGCTGACCCGCCGCTATGCCAAGCGCCAGATGACCTGGTTCCGCCATCAGATGCAGGCGGATGAAATTGTCGATGCGCAATATTTGGAAAGTATGACAGTTAAAATCTTTCCAAAAATTTGCAAGTTTCTGTTGACCCGCCCCGGTTGAAGGAATAATTTGCGCATCCCCTTCCCATGGGCCGGTTCTGCCTGCATTGCGCAGGGCGGGCCGGATTCCGGGAACCCGCGACGGACGGGCACGGGGATATGCAGAGGCGCCCCTGCCCGGTATCCTGCCGGGTGCGGGCATATCAATAGGAAAGACGGAACGATGTCCAGGGACAGAACGGAAGACAAACCGCATGACGAACAGCGCCATTCCGGCGCGGAGATCATCATCAGGGCTTTGGCCGATCAGGGGGTCGAGGTGGTATTCGGCTATCCCGGCGGTGCGGTACTTCCGATTTACGATGCGCTGTTCCAGCAGAACAATATCCGTCATGTTCTGGTGCGTCAGGAAGGTGGCGCCGTGCATGCGGCCGAAGGCTATGCCCGCTCCACCGGCCGGCCCGGCGTGGTGCTGGTCACCTCCGGCCCCGGCGCGACCAACGCGGTCACGGGGCTGGCCGATGCCCTGATGGATTCCATTCCCATCGTCTGCCTGACCGGGCAGGTGGCCACCCACATGATCGGCAACGATGCCTTTCAGGAATGCGATACGTCGGGCATCACCCGCCCCTGCACCAAGCATAACTATCTGGTGAAGGATCCGGAACGCCTGGCGGTGACGCTGCACGAGGCCTTCTACGTCGCCACCAACGGCCGCCCCGGCCCGGTGGTGATCGACCTGCCCAAGGACATTCAGGTGGCCGAGGCCCCCTATGTCGCGCCTGAAAATGTGGAACACCGCACCTACCGGCCACGCGTCAGGGGCGATTACGCGGCGATTCAGGAGGCGGTTTCGCTGATGGCCCATGCGCGCAAGCCGGTGTTCTATACCGGCGGCGGGGTGATCAATTCCGGCCCCGAAGCCAGCCAGTTGCTGCGCGAACTGGTGCGCAAGAGCGGCTTTCCCATCACCTCGACCCTGATGGGGCTGGGGGCCTATCCGGCCAGCGACCGGCAGTTTCTGGGCATGCTGGGCATGCACGGCACCTATGAGGCCAACATGGCCATGCATGACTGCGATGTGATGATCTGTGTCGGCGCCCGTTTCGACGATCGCGTGACCGGGCGGCTGGATGCCTTCTCGCCGGGATCGAAGAAGATCCATATCGATATCGACCCCTCCTCGATCAACAAGAATGTCGCCGTCGATGTGCCGATCGTCGGCGATGTCGCCCATGTTCTGCGCGAAATGATCGAAGCCTACGATGCCAGCCCGGTGAAGCCCTCGGCGGAGGATCTGGCCCCCTGGTGGGCCGATATCGCCCGCTGGCGTTCGCGCAACTGCCTGGCCTTCGAACAGAAGGGCGATGTCATCAAGCCGCAATACGCGCTGAAACGCCTGCAGGAACTGACCCGCGAGCGCGGGGACGTCTATTTCACCACCGAGGTCGGCCAGCATCAGATGTGGGCGGCGCAGTTCCTTGAATTCGAGGAGCCCAATCACTGGATGACCTCGGGCGGGCTCGGTACCATGGGCTATGGCCTGCCGGCGGCGATGGGGGTTCAGGTGGCCCATCCCGACGCGCTGGTGATCGATGTCGCCGGCGAGGCATCGACCATGATGAACATTCAGGAAATGTCCACCCTGCTGCAATACCGCCTGCCGGTGAAGGTGTTCATCCTCAACAACCGCTACATGGGCATGGTGCGCCAGTGGCAGGAACTGCTGCATGGCGGGCGCTATTCGGAAAGCTACATGGACAGCCTGCCCGATTTCGTCAAGCTGGCGGAGGCCTTCGGCGCCGTCGGCCTGCGGGCCGAAAAGCTCGGCGATCTCGATGACGTGATCCGCGAGATGATCGAAACGCCGAAGGCGGTGATTGCCGATATCGCCATCGACATGAAGGAAAACGTCTATCCGATGGTGCCGTCGGGCGCGGCGCATAACGAAATGATCTTCGGCCCCGAGGACAAGGGGGAATCCACCGCCACCGTCACCGATGAGGGCATGGCGCTGGTCTGAGACGATAAAAGCGGCCCGCTGCCGGGCGGCGGGCCGTCCGGGGCGCTTGCCGCCCCGTGGCGGAGAAGTTTTTATCCGGCCCGCGGGGGCCGGGCGCAGGAAAGAAGATATTCATGTCTGAGAAAATCGAGAAACATACAATCAGCATCGTCGTCGATAACGAGGCAGGCGTTCTCGCCCGGGTGATCGGGCTGTTTTCCGGCCGTGGCTACAACATCGAAAGCCTGACGGTCGCCGAGACCGACCGCGAGCGCAACATATCGCGGATCACCATCGTTACTTCGGGCACGCCGATGGTGATCGAACAGATCAAGGCCCAGCTCGGCCGGCTGGTGCCGGTGCACCGGGTCGGCGATCTGACCGTCGAAGGCCCGCATGTGGAACGCGAACTGGCCCTGGTCAAGGTGGCGGGCACGGGGGAGGCGCGGGTCGAATCCCTGCGTATTGCCGATATTTTCCGCGCCCGCGTCGTCGACAGCACCGAGCGGTCCTTCATTTTCGAGCTCACCGGCTCGACAAGCAAGCTCGATGCCTTTATTAACCTGATGCGGCCCCTGGGCCTTGTGGAGGTTTCACGGACAGGGGTGGTGGCCATCAGCCGCGGGCCGGAACCGATGTAGGGGCGCCGGCAACAGGAATATGCCACACCGCCTTGCCGGGCGTGTATGTGCAATATTCAACGGAACGAAGGGAAATACCGATGCGCGTTTATTACGATCGTGACGCCGATGTCAATCTGATCAAGGGCCGCAAGGTCGTTATTGTCGGCTATGGCAGCCAGGGGCATGCGCATGCCAACAATCTGCGCGATTCCGGTGTCGGCGAGGTGGTCGTCGCCCTGCGCGAGGGCTCGGCCAGCCGCGCCAAGGCCGAAGGGGCCGGTTTCAGGGTCATGACCCCGGCGGAAGCCGCCGCCTGGGGCGATGTGGTGATGATCCTCACCCCCGATGAACTGCAGGCCGATCTGTATAACGGGGATCTGGCGCCCAATCTGCGCGAAGGTGCCGCGATCGCCTTTGCCCACGGGCTGAACATCCATTTCAACCTGATCGAGCCGCGCGCCGATCTCGACGTGTTCATGATCGCGCCCAAGGGGCCGGGTCATACGGTGCGTTCCGAATATCAGCGCGGCGGCGGCGTGCCCTGCCTGGTGGCGGTGCATCAGAACGCCTCGGGCAATGCGCTGGAACTGGCGCTGTCCTATGCCTCGGCCATCGGCGGCGGCCGGGCCGGCGTGATCGAAACCACCTTCCGCGAGGAATGCGAAACCGATCTGTTCGGCGAACAGGCGGTGCTGTGCGGCGGCACGGTCGAACTGGTGCGCGCCGGTTTCGAAACCCTGGTCGAGGCGGGATACGCGCCGGAAATGGCCTATTTCGAATGTCTGCACGAACTGAAACTGATCGTCGATCTGATGTATGAAGGCGGTATCGCCAACATGAATTATTCCATCTCCAACACGGCGGAATACGGCGAATACGTTTCCGGCCCCCGGGTGATCACCGCCGATGCCAAGGCGGCGATGAAGGCGGTGCTCGACGATATCCAGTCCGGCCGTTTCGTTCGTGACTGGATGCTGGAGAACAAGGTCAACCAGACCAATTTCAAGGCCATGCGCGCCCGCGCCGCCGCCCACCCGATCGAGGAAGTCGGCGCCAAGCTGCGCGCCATGATGCCCTGGATCGCCGAAAACAAGCTGGTGGACAAGGAAAAGAACTGAACCCGCCCTCAGGCGGATATGTTCGCTGGCCCCGGGGCCGTTGCCCCGGGGTTTTTTGTCGCAATCGCCCGTCGGCTCTTGTCAGCCGCGCCGGACGGTCATACATAGCGGGAGGCGGAATGGCCGATACATGTTTTCGGTGTTTGACGGGTGAGGGCGGCGATGACGATACCCCAACGGCTGGCAGATGGTTTTCGGCGATTCAGGAAAAATGTCTATCCGGTTCAGAAACCGCTGTTCGATGCCCTCAAGGACGGCCAGTCGCCGCGTACCCTGGTGATCGCCTGCGCCGACAGCCGGGTGGATCCGGCGGCGATTTTCTCTGCCTCGCCAGGCGAGTTATTCGTTCTGCGCAATGTGGCCAATCTGGTGCCGCCCTTCGAGGATGACGGCAGCTTTCACGGCACTTCGGCCGGGCTGGAATTCGCGGTGACCGGCCTGCAGGTACAGGATATCGTCATTCTGGGGCACGGGCAGTGTGGCGGGGTTTCCGCCAGCCTCGCCAGTGCCGAGGACCGGCCGGTGGGTCGGTTCATTCATCCCTGGGTGGAATTGATGGCTCCCGCCCGTGCCGAGGTGCTGGCCGATCCTTCCCTTGCCCCCGAAGAACGCCAGCAGCAACTGGAATTCGCGGCGATCCGCCATTCCCTCGGCAATTTGCAGAGTTTCCCCTTCATTCGGGAGGCGCTGGAGGCAGGCAGGCTCGATCTGCACGGCGCCTGGTTCAGCATTGCCGAAGGGGTGCTGCTGTGGCTGGATGAGCGAAGCGGCCGTTTCGAACCGGTTGGCGAAGACATGGCCGCCCCGCGGTGAGCCGGGCGGCGCGGATCGGCGGGCGGGCATCGCAGGGGCGCCGCCAGACGCTGAAATTGCTGCATCAGGCCTGTGAGCGCGCCGATGCATGGATTATCGACAGCCGCAACAGAAGCCGGGGCCAGGCGGTGCTGGTCATCGGCGTCACCCATGCCATGCTGGATCGGCTGATCGATGGCATCGGTCGGGCGGATGTCGCGCTCAGCGCCGAATCCTACCGCGTGATCGAACGGATCGCGCCGGGGCGGGCGCGGGATACGCTGGCCCTGTCCCTGGCCATCGATTTCGACTGATGCATACCTTCCGGTCTCTTTGCAATTTTACGGTTGCCACGGCTGCGGGCGCGGCGTAGATATAGGCGTGGTTTCCTTCATGCCCTTACGGTTTGTTAACCATGAGGGGGCAGAGTAAGCATAAGGGCCCGGAAGCGGATTGGATAAAGCCGGATTGGATAAAGCCGGATCGGATTGATGGGCCGGATTTGAGAATGGGGCCGGGAGTGTCGGCAGCGGTGATACAGCATGAGATTTCTGGCGCGGATGCAGCCATCCGGTGCCGGTTTTTTGCTGTCCGCGGCATGAGTGACACGACGGTTGCCCTGCCTGCCATTCCCGGTGATGAAACCGCGCTTCTTCTCGGTCTCGGGGGCCTTGGGGTGCGACTTAGACACCCCTGACGCGTTAGTGGCCGCATGTCCGGCGGGCGTTCAGGGGAATCGTGATCGATTGTGTCCTAAGTGAAACCTTAATTTTCCGGAGCGAGAAATGACCGCCCCCAAAACCGTGAATACCGATATGAACGAATCCAGTCAGCGCGTGGTGATCTTCGATACGACCCTGCGCGACGGCGAGCAATCCCCCGGCGCCTCGATGACGCTGGACGAGAAGCTGCGTGTCGCCGAAGTGCTGGAGGCGCTGGGCGTCGATGTGATCGAGGCCGGTTTTCCCATTGCCTCCAACGGCGATTTCGAGTCCGTGCATGAGGTGGCCAAGGCCAGCGACAGTGCCGTTATCTGCGGTCTGGCCCGGGCATCGGAAAAGGATATCGACCGCGCCGTCGAAGCGCTGAAACCCGCCCGCCGCGGCCGGGTGCATACCTTCATTTCCACATCCCCGCTGCATATGAAATACAAGCTGCAGATGGATCCGGAGGATGTGCATCAGGCGGTGATCGACAGCGTCACCTATGCCCGCAACCGCATCGACGATGTGCAGTGGTCGCCGGAGGACGGCACCCGGACGGAGCACGATTTCCTGTGCCGCTGCGTGGAAAGCGCGATCAAGGCCGGGGCCACCACCATCAATATTCCCGATACGGTCGGCTATGCCACGCCGGATGAATTCCATGCCCTGATCGCGATGCTGCTGAACCGGGTGCCGAATGCCGACAAGGCGGTGTTCTCCACCCATTGCCACAACGATCTGGGGCTGGCTGTCGCCAATTCCCTGGCCGGGGTGCAGGCCGGCGCGCGGCAGATCGAATGCACCATCAACGGCCTGGGCGAGCGTGCGGGCAATGCCGCCCTGGAAGAGGTGGTGATGGCCATTCGCACCCGCAACGACCGTCTGCCCTTCGATGTCGGCATCAATACCGAACAGATCATGCGCGCCTCGCATCTGGTTTCCACCGTCACCGGCTTTCAGGTGCAGAACAACAAGGCCATCGTCGGCGCCAATGCCTTTGCCCATGAATCGGGCATCCATCAGGACGGCATGCTGAAAAATGCCGGAACCTATGAAATCATGACCCCGGAATCCGTGGGCGTGAACCGTTCCTCGCTGGTGATGGGCAAGCATTCTGGGCGTCATGCCTTCAAGGTCAAGCTGAAGGAGCTGGGCTACGATCTGGGCGATAACGCCATTCAGGATGCCTTCCGCCGCTTCAAGGATCTGGCCGACCGCAAGAAGGATGTCTATGACGAGGATATCATCGCCCTGGTCGATGACGAGGTGGTTCGCCATAATGACGTCATAAAATTGAGCGATCTGGAAATCGTGATCCATGCGGGGCAGATGCAGAAGGCCAGGCTGACGCTGAATGTCGAGGGGGAGGAAAAGACGGCGGAGGCCGAAGGCAACGGTTCGGTCGATGCCTGCTTCAGGGCCATCCGCAAGATTTTCCCCCATGATGCCGAATTGCAGCTCTATCAGGTGCATGCGGTGACCGAAGGCACGGATGCCCAGGCCGAGGTGACGGTGCGTCTGAGCGAAGACGGCAAGAGCGTCAACGGCGAAGGGGCCGACACGGATACGCTGGTGGCATCCTGCCGGGCCTATGTGCATGCCCTGAACAAGCTGCTGGTCAAGCGCGAGAAGGAGGCCCCCTCGGCATTGAGTGCCTGAGGGCAGGGCATTTTTGCGGGCAGAGGGTGAAGAAAATTCGCCAGATGCCCGCGATATCTGAAAAATCCCCCCGCCACGTCTTTAATCCTGGCGGGGGGAATGTTAAAAGCAGAAAGCGGGCTGGCTGACGGTTCCGCAGGGTGGTTGCAAAAGTGCCGCTTCACCGGCGGCCATGGCGGAATGATAAGACGGAGTTTTCATGTTTAACCGGCTTTTCGGTTGGCTATCGGCGGATATGGCCATTGATCTGGGAACCGCCAACACCCTTGTCTATGTACGCGGCCGGGGGATCGTGCTGAACGAACCGTCGGTTGTGGCGATCGCCAATCACGATGGCAAGAAGCAGGTTCTGGCCGTCGGCGAAGAGGCCAAGCTGATGCTGGGGCGCACCCCCGGCAATATCGAGGCCATCAGACCCCTGCGCGACGGCGTTATCGCCGATTTCAATGTCGCCGAGGAAATGATCAAGCATTTCATCCGCAAGGTTCATAACCGGCGCTCCTTCGCTTCGCCGCAGGTGATCATCTGCGTGCCCTCCGGTTCGACGACGGTGGAACGCCGCGCCATTCACGAAGCGGCCCTGCATGCCGGTGCCCGCCGCGTCTATCTGATCGAGGAACCGATGGCGGCGGCCATCGGCGCCGGCCTGCCGGTGACGGAGCCGACGGGGTCCATGGTGGTCGATATCGGCGGCGGCACGACCGAGGTGGCGGTGCTGTCGCTGGGCGGCATCGTCTATTCGCGTTCCGTGCGTGTCGGCGGCGACAAGATGGACGAGGCTATCATCGCCTATATCCGCCGCAACCATAATCTGCTGATCGGCGAAAGCTCGGCGGAACGGATCAAGAAGACCATCGGTTCCGCCTGCCCGCCGGAGGACGGCGACGGCGATGTGATGGAAATCAAGGGGCGCGACCTGATGAACGGCGTGCCCAAGGAACTGGTGGTCAGTCAGCGCCAGGTGGCCGAAAGCCTGGCCGAGCCGGTCGGCGCGATTATCGAGGCGATCAAGGTGGCGCTGGAACATACGGCGCCGGAACTGGCGGCCGATATCGTCGATAAGGGGATCGTGCTGACGGGCGGCGGGGCGTTGCTTGGCAATCTGGCCTATGTGCTGCGCCATGCAACCGGCCTGCCGGTTTCGATTGCCGAGGAACCGTTGTCCTGTGTCGCTCTCGGTACCGGCCGGGCGCTGGAGGAAACGGCGACCCTGCGCAATGTGCTGGAGGAAGCGATATAAGCCAGCCGCCTTGCCGTTGCGCCGGCGTGTGCGGGTGAGGACAGGGAAGGATAGGGACCGGGGCGCATCCGCGCCACAGGGATGGGGGAGCGGTTATGTCCGCGGCCGTCATGGCGGCCGGGGCATTTATTCGGAGTGATGGAGCATGGCGCTCGGACCGCGAACGGGCGGACGGATCAGTCGCTTGGCAGTGCCGCTCAAGGCCTGGCTGCACCGCTTTGCCTTCATCCTGCTGATGATTGGCGCCGCCGTTATTTTCGCGGCGGGGAAAGCCGATATCCTGCTGGTTGAACGTGCACGCATCGCCATTGTCGATGCCGTTTCTCCCGTGATCGATGTCTTGTCCCGCCCTGTCGCGGCCGTCAGCGAAACGGTGCGCAACATCAAGAGCCTGAGCGATCTTTACGCCGAAAATGCCCGCCTGCGCGAGGAAAACCGCCGTCTGCTGCACTGGCAGCAACTGGCCCGCAAGCTGGATCAGGAAAATGCCCGTTTCAGGCGTCTGCTCGCGGTCCGTCCCGAGCCGCGCACAACCTATATCACCGGCCGTGTCTTCGCCGATAAGGGCGGGCCGTTCGTCCGGACCCTGCTGGTCAATGCCGGGGCCCGCGACGGGGTCAGCGAAGGTTTCGCCGCCGTGACCGAGGATGGGCTGATCGGCATGGTCGCCGAGGTCGGTGAGCGGGTTTCGCGCATTCTGCTGATCACCGATCTGAACGCCCGCATCCCGGTCGTGATCGAAGGTTCGCGGCAGCGGGCGATCCTGGCCGGGGACAACAGCCCCCAGCCGGTTCTGGCCTTTCTGGCCCAGCGGGCGCAGATCGCACCGGGGGATCGGGTTGTGACCTCCGGCGATGGCGGGGTTTTGCCGCCGGGCTGGCCGGTGGGTATCGTCGCCAGCCTGCATGAAGGCGTGGCGCGGGTCCAGCCCTTTGCCGACTGGAACCGCCTGGAATATGTGACCCTGCTGCGTTACCGCATGCCGCCTATGGTGCCGCTGCCCCAGGAAGATGACGGGGCGGAGAAGGGTTCCGCCGCCATGAAAGCGGATAAAAAGGCGCGGAAACCATAGGACCATGGTACAGAGCCGCAAATATCATCCGCGCCGTGCCCTTGTCAGCCTGCTGGGGCTGGCCGCGGTGCTGCTGGGGGCCGTTCCCCTCGGTATCGAGGGCTTCGCGCCGGTGGCACCCGACTGGCTGCTGATGATCGTTTTCTACTGGAGCATTTACCGCCCTGAACTGTTACCCGCGCCGGTGATTTTCCTGCTGGCCCTGCTGTCGGATGCCATTGGCGGCGGCCCGCCGGGGATGAGCGCCATTCTGCTGCTGCTGGTGCGCCTGGCCTGTCTGTCGCAGCGCCGTGCCTTTGTCGGTAAATCCTTGCTTGTCACCTGGTTCGGTTTCGCTGCGGTGGCGCTTGGCGTTGCAGTTTTCAGCTGGCCGCTGGCCTCGGTTTATTACGAAACCCTGATCGATCCGCATGCTCTGCTGGTACGCGCGGCACTGACCGTGGTGCTGTTTCCGCTGCTGGCCTGGCCGATGGTGGCACTGCAGTCCTGGATCGGCGTCGATGTGGCGGTGGAAACATGAACCGGCGCGGCGAAGAGGTGCGGCTGAAGAGCTTTACCCGCCGGGCAATGGTGCTGGCGGGCGGCAAGAGCCTGCTTCTGGGCGCCTTGGCGGCACGGATGTATTACCTGCAGGTGGTGGAGGGAGATCGCTACCGCCTGATGGCGGACAAGAACCGCATCAATATCAAACTGCTGGCCCCGCCGCGGGGACGCATTCTGGACCGCTATGGCGCGGAACTTGCCGCCAACAGCCCCAATTTTCAGGTGGTGATCATCCCTGAACAGGTCGACGATCTGGAAAAGACCCTCTTGCGTCTGTCGCGCCTGTTTTCACTGACCGAAAGGGACCTGGCCCGCCTGCATCGGGAGATCCGCAAGCGCCGCTCCTATCTGCCGACCACGGTTGCCGATAATCTGAGCTGGGAGGAGTTCGCCCGCGTCGGCATTCATCTGCAGAAACTGCCCGGCGTGCAGCTTTCCGTCGGCGATACCCGTTACTACCCTTATGTCGGAACGGCGGCGCATGTGGTCGGTTACGTCGGCAAGGTGTCGGAACGCGATCTGGCCGAAGGCGGCGGCGATCCGCTGCTGGAATTGCCTGGTTTCCGCATCGGCAAGACCGGTATCGAGAAGGCTTATGACAAGCGCCTGCGCGGAACCGCCGGCAACAGCCGGGTAGAGGTCAATGCCTATGGGCGCGAGATCCGCGAACTGGAGCGCCGCGAGGGTGGCAGGGGGGAGGATATTCGCCTGACCCTCGATATCGCTTTGCAGGAATTTGCCATGAAGCGCCTGGGCGAGGAAAGCGGCGGCGCCGTCGTCATGGATATTTACGGCGGCGAGATTCTGGCCATGGCCTCAAACCCCAGCTTCGATCCGAACGTCTTCAATCGCGGTATTTCAAGCAAGGAATGGCATGAACTGATCAGCAATCCGCGCAAGCCTCTGGCGGACAAGGCGGCGGGCGGGCTGTATCCGCCCGGTTCCACCTTCAAGATGGTGGTGGCGATGGCGGCGCTGGAAGCCGGTGTGGTGACGCCGGAAACCACCTTTTTCTGCCCCGGCTATCTGCGGCTGGGGAAAAGCCTGTTCCACTGCTGGAAGCGCGGCGGGCACGGCCGGGTCAATCTGCTGGAGGCGATTACCCAATCCTGCGATGTCTATTTCTATGAAATCGCCCGCAAGGTCGGTGTCGACCGCATTGCCGAAATGGCCAATCGCTTCGGTTTAGGGAAAATGCCGGAAATCAACCTGCCTGCGGCCCGGGCGGGGCTGATACCGACACGGGCCTGGAAACTGGCCTCCATCGGTCGGCGCTGGCAGCAGGGGGAAACCCTGGTCACCGGCATCGGTCAGGGCTAT
>JALXAG010000059.1 GCA_026992315.1 Sneathiellales bacterium
GCATCAAGCGCGAGGTCGATGCCGGTAACGAAGTGGCGGTGGTGGTTTCGGCCATGGCCGGTGAAACCAACCGTCTTGACGAACTGGCGCGGACCATGGCGCCGATGCACGATGCGCGCGAATACGACACCATCGTCGCGGCGGGCGAGCAGGTATCGGTCGGGCTGATGGCGCTGGCCCTGCAGGATATGGGGGTTTCGGCCCGGTCCTGGCTGGGCTGGCAGATCCCGGTGGTCACCGATGGCGTGCATTCGGCGGCGCGCATCCAGTCGATCGACGGCAGTGAAATCATCCGCCGTTTCGGCGAAGGGCAGGTGGCCGTCGTCGCCGGTTTCCAGGGGCTGGGGCCGGACGGGCGGATCACGACGCTGGGGCGCAGCGGTTCGGATACCTCCGCCGTTGCCCTGGCGGCGGCGCTGAAGGCCGAGCGCTGCGATATCTATACCGATGTGGACGGCGTTTACACGGCCGATCCGCGAATCGTGACCACGGCGCGCAAGCTTGATAAGATCACCTATGAGGAAATGCTGGAGCTGGCCTCGCTCGGGGCCAAGGTGCTGCAGACCCGCTCGGTCGAAATGGCGATGAACCACGGCGTCAAGGTTCAGGTTCTCTCCAGTTTTAGCGATACGCCCGGAACAGTCGTTGTTGATGAGGAAGATATTGTGGAACATCAGGTCGTAAGCGGTGTCACCTATTCGCCCAATGAAGCCAAGCTGACCCTGGTCGGCGTATCCGACCGTCCCGGCGTTGCCGCGACCATTTTCAGCGCCCTGGCCGATGCGCATATCAATGTCGACATGATCGTGCAGAACGTTTCCGAGGACGGCTCGGCGACGGATCTGACCTTCACCCTGTCGCGCAATCATCTCGATGCCGCCGTCAAGGTGCTGGAAGGGGCGCGCGATGAAATCGGCTACAAGGCCCTGCTGCCCGATCCGGATGTGGTCAAGGTCTCGATCGTCGGTGTCGGCATGCGCAGCCATGCCGGTGTCGCCCAGACGATGTTCAATGCCCTGGCCGCCAAGAACATCAACATCCAGGTGATCTCGACCTCGGAGATCAAGATCAGCGTGCTGATTTCCTCTGAATATACCGAGCTGGCGGTCCGCGCCCTGCACACGGCTTTCGGACTGGACGCGGCCTGACGGTCATGCGGCATGGGTGAGGAATGATGGCCATCGCCGGTTCTGCCGATTCTTCGCGCGTGCTGCTGCGTCATCTGCGCGAAATCATGGCCGCGGAGGGGGATGCCCAGAAGCGGCTGGACAGGATCGTGCGTCTGATCGCGGCCAATATGGTTGCCGAGGTCTGTTCCATCTATCTGCGCTGCAATGCCGAGGAACTCGAACTGGCCGCGACCGAGGGGCTGAACCCGGAAGCGGTCCATAAAACCCGGCTCAAAATCGGCGAGGGGCTTGTCGGCGATATTGCCGCCCATGCCCGGCCGCTGAACCTGCAGAACGCCCAGGCCCATCCGCTGTTCGCCTTCAAGCCCGAAACCGGCGAAGAGGTCTATCATTCGCTGCTTGGCGTGCCGTTGGTGCGCGGCGGACGCGTCTTCGGCGTTCTGGTGGTGCAGAACCGCACCATGCGCACCTATACCGAGGAAGAGGTCGAATCCCTGCAGACCGTCGCCATGGTGCTGACGGAGATGGTCGCCTCCGGCGCCCTGCAGGATGCCACCGGTCTGGTGGACCGCGCCGCGACCCTGCCGCAGCGGCTGGAGGGGCGGAGCCTGTCACCGGGCTATGCGCTGGGCACCGCAGTGCTGCATGAGCCGCGTATCGAGGTCAAGCGCAGCATTGCCGAAAATATCGGCAAGGAAAGGGATCGCCTCGATGCGGCGGTCAAGGCGTTGCGCAATTCCGTCGATCGCCTTCTCGATACCTCTCACGAGATCATGGGCGGGGAATCGCGGGAAATCCTCGAAACCTACCATATGTTCGCCCATGACCGCGGCTGGATCGAAAAGCTGCGCCTTGCCGTCGATTCCGGCCTGACGGCGGAGGCGGCGATACGCCGCGTGCAGGAGGAAACGCGTGCGCGCATGCATGAGATCACCGACCCCTATCTGCGCGAACGTCTGGCCGATCTCGATGACCTGACCCACCGCCTGTATCAACATCTTTCGGGGGCCCAGGGGCCCGCTGCCGAGGACCTGCCCGATGATGCCATTCTCATCGCCCGCAACATGGGGCCGGCCGAGCTGCTCGACTACGACCGCAGCAAGCTGCGCGGCGTGGTGCTGGAGGAGGGATCGCATTCCTCGCATGTGGCGATCGTGGCCCGGGCCCTGCAATTGCCGGTGATGGGCCGTTGCGAGGATGCGACGGATCTGGTCGATCCCGGCGATACGGTCATCGTCGATGCCGAACATGCGCAGGTGTTCATCCGCCCGACCGAGGATGTGCTGGAAGCCTTCCGTCAGACCCTAGCCCAGCGTGAACGCCAGACGGCGAAATATGCTGCCCTGCGGGGCAGGCCGGCGATCACGAGGGACGGGGAGCGGATTTCCCTGAACATCAATGCCGGGCTGCTGGTGGATCTGCGCCAGCTTGACGATACGGGGGCGGACGGCATCGGCCTGTACCGGACCGAGCTGCATTTCATGGTTCATGCCTCGATGCCCAAGGTGGTCGAGCAGGTGGAGATCTACCGCCGCATTCTCGATCGGGCCGAAGGGCGGCCGGTCTATTTCCGCACCCTGGATATCGGCGGCGACAAGATCCTGCCTTATCAGGCCGATGAGCGCGAGGAGAACCCGGCGATGGGCTGGCGGGCCATCCGTATCGCCATGGACCGCCCGGCGCTGTTGAAACTGCAGCTGCGCGCCCTGCTCAGGGCAACGGCGGGGCGCAGTCTCAATGTCATGTTTCCCATGGTCGCGGAGGTCGATGAATTCCGCCGCGCCCGCGCCATCCTGCGCGAGGAGGTGCGCCGCGCCGCTTCCGGCGGTCAGGCGCTGCCGCTGTCGCTGAAGGTCGGTACCATGCTCGAAGTGCCTTCGCTGGTCTGGCAACTGAAAACGCTGCTGCCGGAGGTCGATTTCGTCTCCGTCGGTTCCAACGACCTGCTGCAGTTCTTCTTTGCCGCCGATCGCCAGAACGAGCGTGTTTCCCATCGTTACGATGTGCTCAGCCCTTCGGCGCTGTCGCTGCTGTACTGGATCAATGCCCAATGCCGC
The DNA here is from genome assembly GCA_026992315.1 of Sneathiellales bacterium. Lineage (GTDB taxonomy): Bacteria > Pseudomonadota > Alphaproteobacteria > Minwuiales > Minwuiaceae > JALXAG01. Next base: position 3,188 of record JALXAG010000059.1, read on the forward strand.
AAGGCGGGCAAGCCGGTTTCCTTCTGCGGCGAAATGGCCGGGCGGCCGCTGGAGGCGATGTGCCTGACCGCGCTCGGCTACAGGTCTTTGTCCATGAATGCCGGATCCGTCGGTCCGGTCAAGGAAATGCTGCTCAGCCTCGATGTCGGCGCCCTGGCGGCGGAGTTGCGTCCGATGCTTTCCCTTGGCGAACGCAGCCTGCGCGAACGGATGCGGGAATACGCCGAAAAGCACGGGATTGCCCTGTAAAGGTCATGAAAATTCCATTGCCAAGGGGGGTATGCGGGTTTAATCTCCCCCTGCGGCATTATGGCAACATATTAAAAAAAACCCCATAATGACCGGAAGGCGCATGGCCTCCTTCCCGGGTCTGGCGGAATCGTTTCATGACCTATGCCGGGCGGAGAATGCTCTCTTAATCGCAGGGTCTTGCCGTTTCGGTGTTACACGAAACAGCGGGCGGGGCAAAAGAGGCGAAGCGAAGGCAGGCATGCGATACATTGCGGATGGGGTTCCCGCGGGGCGGGAGCCGGCAATCGGGGTTGGCACCACAGCCGATGGAAATATCGCAAAATATTCAGCAGGATGAAGCGAAAAGCGACATATGGACGCTGGGCAGCGAAATGCGGTCCATGCGCATATCGCGCGGCCTGTCGCTGGAAGATGTCGCTGAACGGCTGAAGATCAAGGCATCGGTTCTCTCCGCCCTGGAAGAAGGGCAGGAAGACAATCTTCCCGGACGGATCTATACGCTGGGCTTTATCCGCGCCTATGCCGAGTTTCTGGGGCTGGACGGGGCCGAGGCCGTCGCCCGCTACAAACGCGAGCACGATATCTCCATCCAGCCGGTCGAACTGAATTTTCCGGTGCCGCCGCCATCCTCCGGCCTGCCGAAGAAATGGATCATGCTGGTGGCGGTGGGCGCCGCCGTTGCGATTTTTGCCGGCTGGCAGACATATGACCGTTCCCGCCAGATCGATGTGGAAACCGTTGCCGCCCCGCCTGGCACTGAAAGCATGACGCAGCAGCAGGCACAGGTTTCGCCACCGGCGGGGCCGGAGACCGCGCCGGCGGGCGGAACCGGCCTGGCAGCGGATGGGAAAGGCCAGCCCGGTGACGAAAGACCATCGGCTGACGCTATGGCGGCAGGCGGCGTGACCGTGGCGCCCCTTTCCGCCGAAGGTGCAGAGGGTGGCGATGCCGTCTCCTCTGCCCGGGCGGGTTCGGATGCGGCATTAACGACAGAAGCGGAGGCAAGACCGCCTTCTGCAAGCCCGTCTGCAGCGGCGGAAAAAACCGCCGATAGAACAGCGACGCAAGACAGCGCCACGGCACAGGATACCGTAGCGGCACAAACCGATGCCGCCGTCACGGCGCAAACGGCAGAGGATTCGGCTGCCGGTGTCGTTTCTTCCGCCATGGCCGCGCCATCGGCCGCGGCCGGTGAAAACGACGCTTCGGCCAGTGAGGCGGCTCCTGCCGCTTCTTCTTCGTCGGCCCGGCCCGGTGAGGCCGTGGTGCCGCCACCCGCCCTGCCGGAGCGCGAACCGGTCAATCTGGCCACGGCCGATTCCAGGGCCGGCGGGCAGGTTTTGGGCGATAAGGGCGGTCGTATCGTCATCCGCGCCCGCCAGGAAAGCTGGGTGCAGGTGACATCGCCCGACAGAACGCTGCTGACCCGGGTGCTGCGTCCGGGCGATGAGTTCCGCGTGCCTGACATGAAGGGGCTGCGCCTGGATACGGGAAATGCCGGCGGGCTTGAAATCTGGGTTGACGGGCAGCGTATTCCGCCCCTGGCCGCGGTCGGCAATGCAATCAGCGGCGTGGAATTATCGCCCGCCAAGCTGCTGGCACGGCGTTAGCGGGGGCGGCCAAGGCAACCGCCCTGCCGTCCGGCCACATCTCCTTCTGCATAAACAAACCATGGCGACGGCCGGGGCTTCTTGATATACAGCCCTGCGCGTCCTGTCGATCTGAACGGAAAATGTCATGAGCGTCCGACCTTACAGAGATATCATGCGCCGCCCATCGCGCCGCATCCATGTCGGCGATGTGCCGATCGGTGACGGTGCGCCGATCGCGGTGCAGACCATGACCAACACGGTGACCGGCGATGTCGAAGCGACCCTGGCGCAGATCCGCGCGATCGAGGAGGCCGGCGCCGATCTGGTGCGCGTTTCCTGCCCGGATGAGGAGGCGACCGCAGCATTGGCGCGCATCGTCGCCGGGGCGAAGATACCGATCATTGCCGATATTCACTTTCATTACCGCCGCGCGATCGAGGCGGCGGAGGCCGGCGCGGCCTGTCTGCGTTTCAATCCGGGCAATATCGGTTCGAAGGAGCGGGTCGGCGAGGTAGTCAGGGCGGCGCGCGATCACGGGTGTTCGATCCGCATCGGCGTCAATGCCGGCAGTCTGGAGCGCGATCTGCTGGAACGATATGGCGAACCCTGCCCCGAGGCCATGGTGGAAAGCGCGCTGCGCCATGCGCGCATCCTTGAGGATCTCGACTTTTTCGATTTCAAGATCAGCGTCAAGGCATCGGATGTGTTTCTGGCCTGCGCCGCCTATCAGGGGCTGGCCGAGGCCTGCGATTATCCGCTGCATCTGGGCATCACCGAAGCCGGCGGCCTGATCGGCGGCACGGTGAAATCGGCCCTTGGCATCGGCTCGCTGCTCTGGGCGGGGATCGGCGATACGATCCGCGTCTCCCTTTCCGCCGATCCGGTGGAGGAGGTCCGAGTCGCCTTCGAACTGCTGAAGACCCTGGGGCTGCGCAGCCGCGGCGTGACCATCATTTCCTGCCCGTCCTGTGCCCGGCAGGCCTTTCCCGTCATCCGCACGGTGGAGGTGCTGGAAGAGAGGCTGGCGCATATCCGCACGCCGCTGACCCTGTCGATCATCGGCTGTGTCGTCAATGGCCCGGGCGAGGCGCGCGAAACCGATATCGGCCTGACCGGCGGCGGCAAGGGCAATCATATGATTTATCTCAACGGCGTGACCGATCACCGTATCGACGATGAAGGGCTGGTCGATCACATCGTGGCGCTGGTGGAGGCCCGGGCCCGGGAGATCGAGGCCGCGGCAGCCGATGAGGGCGACGGCGACATGGCGGCGCAGGGCTGAACGGATTATCTGGAGGAGTGAGCGTGTTGAAGCTGCAACCGGTTCGCGGTACCCGCGATCTGCTGGCGGATGATTTCCGTCAGATGCAATTCGTGATCGATACGGCGCGCGATATTGCGCGGCGTTACGGTTTCGAGGAAATCGCGACACCGATCTTCGAATTCACCGGCGTTTTTGCCCGTTCGATGGGGGAAAGCTCGGACGTGGTGGTCAAGGAGATGTACAGTTTCGAGGATCGCGGCGGCGAAAGCCTGACCCTGCGCCCCGAACATACGGCCGGTATTGCCCGGGCCTTCCTCTCCAACGGGCTGAAGCAGCAGGTGCCGGTGCGCCTGTTCGCCCACGGTCCGACATTCCGCTACGAGCGTCCCCAGAAGGGGCGCCAGCGTCAGTTTCATCAGATCGATGCCGAGATCATCGGCGCGCCGGAGCCGCTGGCCGATGTCGAGGCCATCGCCATGGCTGCCGATTGCCTGCAGGCGCTCGGCATTCTCGAGCATACGGTGCTGATGCTGAACACCCTGGGCGATGCCGAGAGCCGCAAGGCCTATCGCGAGGCGCTGGTCGGTTATTTCACCGCGCACCGCGACCGCCTTTCCGAAGACAGCCTGCTGCGCCTGGAACGCAATCCCCTGCGCATTCTCGATTCCAAGGACAAGGGCGATCAGGCGGTGGTGGCAGGCGCACCGTCGCTCGGCGATTATCTCAACGATCATTCGCGGGCGTTTTTCGCCGATGTCCGCGAAGGGCTGGACCGGCTGGGCATTGCCTATCGGGTCAATGACCGCCTGGTGCGCGGGCTGGATTATTATTCCCATACGGCCTTCGAATTCGTGACCGAGGCACTCGGCGCCCAGGGCACGGTGATCGGCGGCGGCCGCTATGACGGGCTGATGGAGCTGATGGGCGGGCCGCCGACACCGGGGATCGGCTGGGCCGGCGGCATCGAACGGCTGGCGATGCTGGCTGTCGGCGCGCCGCCGCCGCCGCGGGCGGCAGCCATCGTGCCTGTCGGCGCGGATGCTGCCGTCAGGGCGCTGAAACTGGCTCATGATCTGCGACAGGCCGGATTCTGCATCGA
>JALXAG010000060.1 GCA_026992315.1 Sneathiellales bacterium
TCGATAACGACGATATCCGGGCGGTGACCGATCAGAACATCGGGGGAGATGTCCAAGGAGAAGGTTTCCAGCCAGGCAAGATCGGCGGGAAAGGCCGATTTCAGTTCTTCGCTCGATCTTGAGGGCGATATAACGGCGATACGCAGATGAGTTGCCATGATTTCCTGTCCCGGTTTCTGGTTTGCGTCATCCTATGCAGGGGTGTTTAAGGATTGGTAACCCGAATTGCGTTCAGGCGAAAAGGCGATGTTGAATATCGTTCGCCCGCCCGGCGGATCGACGTTATATAACGGATTATTCTTCTGCGGCGATATGGCGCTTTTCAGGCGAACGGCGATGCTGTGATAATGGTTGCAACAGAAACGAATAACGGCGGAGGATGGCATGGATGAACATGAAGCCGACGGAATGAAGGCCAGGGAGGCCCATGCGGATGCCCTGACGATCCTGGAAAAATTCGATAACGGCGTTGCCTTGCTGCATCTGAACCGGCCGGATGCGCTGAATGCCCTCAATCCTGCCCTGCGCAAGGAACTGGCGGAACATTTCCGCGTGCTGGCCGGTGACGATTCGGTACGTTGCGTCGTGCTGACCGGTAATGAAAAGGCTTTCGCCGCCGGGGCCGATATCAAGGCGATGGCCGATGCCCGCCCTGGCGAGTTGATGCGCGGGGGAAACGAACGTTTCTGGCGACCGATTCAGGATTTTCCCAAACCGCTGATCGCCGCGGTCAACGGTTATGCGCTGGGCGGGGGCTGCGAGCTGGCAATGCATGCGGATATCATCATTGCCGGCGAAGGGGCGCAGTTCGGCCAGCCGGAAATTCGCGTCGGCATCATGCCCGGCGCCGGGGGAACCCAGCGGCTGACGCGGGCCGTCGGCAAGTTCAAGGCGATGATGATGCTTCTCACCGCCCAGCCTGTTGCCGCCGGGGATGCCGAGCGCATGGGACTGGTCTCCTTGGTAGTGGCCGATGACAAGGTGGTGGAGACGGCCATGGAGATGGCCGCGCGCATTGCCCGCATGCCGCCGCTGGCGGCACGCAAGATCAAGGAAGCCGTGCTCAACGGCGCCGATCTGCCGCTGGAACAGGGCATGCTGATCGAAAGACAGGCATTCCAGCTGTTGTTCGATACGCAGGATCAGAAGGAAGGCATGCAGGCCTTCATCGAAAAACGCAAGCCGGTATTCAAGGGAGAGTAATCGTCTATGACTGTGTTCGATGCGAAGGCCGGGGATCTGACCCTCGGCGTGGTAGGTGCGGGTGTCATGGGCCGCGGCATCGCCCAGATCGCGGCGCTGGCGGGCTTGCGGGTGCTGCTGGCCGATGCCCGGGCCGAGGCGGTGGAGGAAGGGCTGAATTTCGCTGCCGGCATGATCGGGCGTCTGGCCGAAAAGGGCAAGATCGGCGAGGAACAGGCCGATGCCGCCCGCGCCCGCCTGGTGGCAACCGATGCCGGGCCGGATGCCGGCTATGCGGCCTTTGCCGATTGCGATCTGGTGATCGAGGCGGTCGCCGAACGCATGGACATCAAACATGCCGTGCTCAAGGGGGTCGAGGCGGCGGTGCGTCCCGATTGCGTCATCGCCACCAATACCTCCTCCCTGTCGGTGACGGCCTTTGCCGCTGCTGCGGACAGGCCGGAAAGGGTGGCGGGGTTTCACTTCTTCAATCCGGTGCCGCTGATGCGCATCGTCGAGGTGATCGGCGGCGCCCGTACGGATCCTGCCGTCCTCGATGCGCTGTGCGCCCTGGCCGAGCGCATGGGCCATTTCCCGGCACGGGCTACGGATACGCCGGGCTTTCTGGTCAATCACGCCGGGCGCGCCTATGGCACCGAGGCCGTGCGCATCGTCAGCGAAGGCATTGCGACCTTTGCCGATATCGACCGGGTGATGGTCGAGATCGCCGGTTTCCGCATGGGGCCGTTCGAGCTGATGGATCTGACCGGGCTGGATGTTTCGCATACGGTGATGGAGCAGGTCTATCACCAGTATTACGAAGAACCCCGCTTCCGGCCCCAGCCGCTGACGGCACAGCGTTTCGCCGCCGGGCTGTTCGGGCGCAAGAGCGGAGAGGGTTTCTATGCCTATAAGGACGGGCGCAAGCAAATGCCGCCCGAGGCGGCGCCGCCGCAAGGCAGCCTGATCGAACATCCGGTCTGGGTCGGGCAGGGGGCGGAGGCCGACATGCTGGCGGAATATCTCGATTCCATCGGTATCGTCGCCAACCGCGATGAAAAACCGGGGGCGGAGGATCTGTGCCTCGTTGCCCCTTATGGCGCCGATGTCACGACGATTGCCCTGCGCCGGGGGCTGGATGCCCGTCATGCGGTCGGCATCGACCTGCTGTTCGGGCTGAAGGAAAGGCGCTGCCTGATGACAAGCCCGGTGACGGCGTCCGATTATCGCGATCTGGCCTGGCGGCTGTTCCTGGCCGATGGCGGCAAGGTGACCTTCATCCATGACAGCCCCGGCTTTATCGCCCAGCGCATCCTTGCCTGCATCGTCAATACCGGCAGCGACATCGCCCAGCAGCGCATCGCCCGCCCTGCCGACATCAACAGGGCGGTGGAGCTGGGTCTCGGCTATCCGAAGGGGCCGCTGGCCTTTGGCGATGCGCTTGGGCCGGAACGTATTCTCGCCATTCTCGAGGAGATGCAGGATTTCTACGGCGATCCCCGCTACCGGCCGAGCCCGTGGCTGAAGCGGCGGGCCCTGCTGCATGTGCCGCTGCTGACGGAAGAAGCCTGACATGCCCGCTGCCGGGGCCGCGTTTCGCGCCGGTCCCGGCAGAGCGATCGCGGGGCTCGGCGCATCAGCATTCGGGTTCGTCCAGCAGCTTGAAATAGATGATCTTGCCCTTCAGGGTGAAATCGCCGTAATCCATTTCCAGCCGGTCGGCGACGCCGTTGTCGAACAGGCGGAAGCTCACCTCGAAGGAGGGCAGGGAATCGCGCCCTTCGATATCGAAGAAACCCATGCGGATGCGCCAGGCCGCCATGTTTTCCATGCCTTCCGGTGCATTGCGGCTGTCGGTCGGCTTGATGAAGGCGGTGGCGGTGGAAAGGGCGTCCTCGCCGCCGCCATCGAAGATGTAAACGGTCAGCAGCCGGTTGCCCTTGCGCGCCTGTTCCAGAATCCTTTTCGTGTGGGTGACGGGAAAGATCACGCCGGCAGGGAGGTCGAGCTCCTTGCCTTCGGGGATCTTGTAAACGACCTTGCCGCCATCGGGGCCGGTTGTTGCCGTGCCTTCGAAACGCTCGAGCTCGTTGCCATTGGCCGCCTGGTTGAGGGAAAAGCGGAACTGGCTGCCATCGCGCGAATCCCAGCTCGAGAGGCTGTAATCGGTAACCAGTTGCTCGCCTTCGGCATAAAGGATGCGGGTGCGCACCCGCTGCAGGTAGATATATCCGTCGCAGACATCCTGAAATTCCAGGGCCATGCGCCCGCTGGCGGTGGCGATGGTGGCATTGTTGCGCACCTTGCCCAGGCTGAGGTCATAGACCACGCGGTGGGAGGCCAGCGGTACGGCCGCCCGGGCCGCAGCACCGGATAGCAGAACCATGGCGACGGCGGCGGCAGCGAAGCCTGTGAAAATGGTGCGGATGCTCGATTTCATGGATGTTCTTCCTTATACAATGAAGGCAGCCGGACGCCCCCGAAGAGCCGTTTCGATAGTAATGAAGAGAGCGAAGAATGGGAAAGCCTAAAATCCTCGTTGCCCGCAAGCTGCCCCCGGCGGTGGAGGCGCGTCTCAGCCGCGATTACGACGTGCGCCTGAACGAAAGCGATCGTATTTACAGCCGCAGGGAGCTGTGCGAGGCGCTTGCCGGTTTCGACGGGCTGATCGTGACGCCGAGCGAGACCCTCGATGCCGCAACAATTGCCGAATTACCCGAAACGATCGGGATCATCGCCACCTTTTCGGTCGGCTACGATCATATCGACGTTCCGGCGGCTGTTGAAAAAGGGATCGTGGTGACCAATACGCCGGGCGTGCTGGACGATGCCACGGCCGATATCGCCATGCTGCTGCTGCTTGCCGCCGCCCGCCGTGCCCATGAGGGGGAGGCGCTGGTCCGTGCCGACAGGTGGCGGGGCTGGCACACGCAGATGCTGCTGGGGGTGCACGTCACCGGCAAGCGCCTGGGCATTTATGGCATGGGGCGGATCGGTCAGGCAATGGCACGGCGTGCCCGGGGCTTCGATATGGAAATCCATTATCACAACCGCCGGCCCGTGGCGGAAGCGGCGGCGCTCGGCGCCCGTTATCACGACAGTCTGGACAGTCTGCTCGAGGTGAGCGACTTCCTCTCCATCCACTGCCCGTCCACCGATGAAACCCGTTCCAGCATCGATGCCCGCCGTCTGTCCCTGTTGCCGGAAGGGGCTGTTCTTATCAATACGGCCCGAGGCGATATCGTCGATGACGATGCCCTGATCGCGGCGCTGCAATCGGGGCGCCTGTTTGCCGCGGGGCTGGATGTATTCCGCGGCGAACCGGCGATCGATCCGCGTTACCGCGAACTCGACAATGCCTTCCTGCTGCCGCATCTGGGCAGTGCCACGGTTGAAACCCGCGATGCCATGGGATACAGCTGTTGCGATAATCTCGATGCCTATTTTGCCGGGCGCCCATGCCCGAACAGTCTGAACGGCCAGATCGTTTGACGGCGGAAGCGGCCGTTTCTGCCCGGCGAAATCTGCCGCCGGGCAATTTTTTCCTGCTCCGAAGGCCCTTTCATACTTGGATTTACCGGCTAAGCGGCTGTTTTTCATAAAATTTTAACCAAGATTCACACAAATTGATGGCATGCGCGTTGCATGTACCCCTGCAGGTGCCGGCGTAAAATGCGATGGCTGAAAAAAAGCGATACGGCAAGAACTTGCACGCTATCGTTGATAACAGGTAATAGAGGTGGCCATGACTCCTCCTTCTGCGATGATGGATCTGCGGCTCGGCGAAGGGCAGGAAAACGGAATGGGAAAGGCATTGCCTTTTCTTCAGGGATGGCGGAAAGCGGCCTGGAAATGGGCCGATGACGACAATCTGCGCCAGGTGCTTGCCTATGCATCGCGCATGGAACAGCAGCTTATCGAACAGCAGCAGCGCATTGCCTATCTGGAATCCCTGTCCGTTACCGACGAGCTGACGGGGCTGAACAACCGCCGCGGCCTGATGCAGGGGCTGGAACGTGTCCTGGCCGAGGCGCGGCGCTATGGCGAAACCGGCGTTCTGGCCTTTATCGACCTGGATCATTTCAAGACGATCAACGATCATTTCGGCCATGATGCCGGAGATGCGGTTCTGCGCCATGTGGCCATGCGCCTCAGCGCCAACATCCGGGCGACGGATCTGATCGGTCGCATCGGCGGCGATGAATTCATTGTCATCCTCACCCGGACCAATCTGGAAAACGGCCGCCGCCGCCTGCGCACCATGCTGGCCAATGCCCTGGATGGCGGCGTCAGCTATAACGGCAGGCAATTGCCGGTCAGTGCCAGTAGCGGCATTGTCGCCTATGGCGCCGACAGCCAGTCGGCTGCGCTGATCGTCGAGGCCGACAAGGCGATGTACCGGAACAAAAAGGGCAAACGCCCCTGTCTTGCCGCTGAATGAACCTGCCGGCAAAGGCCCGTCAGGGGACGGGCTGCTGCTGGGTGATGCAGTGGATGTTGCCGCCGCCGGTGACCAGAACCTCTCCCGGCAGGCAGACGATGCGCCGGCCCGGGAACATTTCCCCGATGATGGCGCGCGCACGATCGTCGGCGCAAGCGGCGAAAACCGGCATGAAGACGGCATCGTTGCCGATATAGAAATTCGCATATGAGCGGGGAAGCAGGCCCCCCGTTTCATTCATTGCAATCGGCGGTTCGGGCAGCGGGCGCACCTCCAGCCCGGCGGCGAGCAGACGACGGCGGTTTTCTTCCGCTGCCGGACGGTTGGGGCTGGCCGGATCCTGCGGAAAATGCAGCAGCACGGCCCCTTCGGGGGTGAAGCGGGCGATGTTGTCCACATGGCCGTCGGTTTCATCGCCGCACAGCCCCCTGTCCAGCCAGACGACCTGGCGGATGCCCAGGAAGGTGCCGAGGGTTCGTTCGATCCGCTGTCGGCTCCATCCGGGATTGCGGTTGACATTGAGCAGACATTCCTCGGTTGCCAGAAGACGGCCGCTGCCATCGACATCGATTGCGCCCCCCTCCAGCACCATCGGCACCGATACGCGCTCGATGCCGAGAAGCTGCAATATGGCGCCGCTGCTGGCCGCATCCCTGTCATGGGGGCGATATTTGCCGCCCCAGCCGTTGAAGGCCCAATCGGTGCCGCGGATACCGCCCTTGCCATCGATCGTGAACAGCGGCCCCGTATCCCGCAGCCAACTGTCATCGAGGGGCATAGGGACTATCCGGATGCTTTCCGCGCACAGCCGCCGTGCCTGTTGCAGCCGTTGTTCCGGCACCAGCATATGCACGGTTTCGTATTCGGCGATGGCATTGGCAACCGCCGCATAGGCGCGGCAGGCCGCGGCGAAGTTTTCACCCCACAGGCTGCGGCGGCAGGGCCATGCCATCCAGCAGGCACCGTGCGGGTGCCATTCGGCCGGCATGAAATAATCCGGCGCGACCTGGGCGGGGCGTGCGGTTTCTGCTGCGGTCATTTTGCCCATCAGGCGGTATCGCCGCCGGCCGGCAGGGTGAATATCTCCCGCTTGCCGGGAATGCCGCGCAGCGCATGCCTGCCCAGGGAGCGCAGATCAAGGTCGGGACAGGCGTTTCTGAAGGCCCCTGAAATCACCGTGTCGATGCCCAGTTGCCTGCATAGCCCTTCCATGCGGCTGGCTTCGTTGACGGCCGGACCGATCACGGTGAAATCGAGGCGGTTTTCAGAACCGACATTCCCGTAATAGACATCTCCCAGATGCAGGGCGATATCGGCGGACATCGACGGTTGCCCTTCTCTTGCGGCATTGAAGCGGTCGATGGCAGCCCGTGCTTCGAGGGTGGCGGCGATGGCGGCGCGTGTTGCCCTTCTGCCCTTGTGCTCATAGGGGAAGATTGCCAGCAACCCGTCGCCCATGAATTTCAGCACCTGCCCGCCGTGCCTTTCGATCGGCGTGACCAGCATGTCGAAATAACGGTTGAGCAAGGAAACGGTTTCGGGCAGGGGAATATCGTTGGCCATTCCGGTGAAGCCGCGCAGATCGGCGATCATCAGCACCGCAGGAATTTCCGAAATGCTGCCACGGGTGATTTCACCGCTGAAAACGCGACTGCCCGCATCGCGCCCGAGATAGGTCTGCAGCAGGGATTCGCCGATCTCGCGCAACAGGCGCGATTTGATGGCCAGGGCAAAGAGCGGCAGCGCCTCATCGAGGTTGCGGAGCTGCGCG